>JAURML010000199.1 GCA_030830695.1 Caenibius sp.
CCCTGGGGGCGATCAGGCGTCCTCCTCCCGCTGCTGCGGCTTCAAAAAATAGCTCATGATATTCTGGCCGCAAATTCAACAGTGTGTCACCGTCGTCTGGCACAAGCGCGTCCAGATAGACCAGAGCGCCAATGCGATCAGCGAGTTTATCTGCGACCCCGGTGATCACCATTCCCCCATACGAATGGCCGACAAGGACAACGTTCGTCAAATCTTCGAAAACGACAATGTTCGCTACATCTGTGATGTGAGTATCGAGGTTGATTGGCATGGTAGCGAGATGGGATCGCTCACCAAGCCCGGTGAGCGTCGCGGCATATACTTCGTGTCCAGCAGCCCGCAGCAGCCTTGCCAGCTTCTGAAAGACTCATCCACCCTGCCAGCCGCCATGCAACAGAACGTAGTCTGCCATATCCAATCCCTTGCCGGGCGCCGAGCCTAGTGCGCCTCGTTGCGTTCTATATTGGTTGTGCCTCAGAATGCGAATGGCCGCTAAGTTTCGCATCCGGACCGGCGGCTCTTGGTCAAAAACCCGCACTATCGGACGCTGCGCTATTGCTTCAGCCGCGAGTAAACGCCGCCGGAGGGGCTACCCCTTCCCGACGACGCTTTCCGGCAATTCCGTGCCGAACACGCGCTGGTAATATTCCGCCACCAGCATCCGTTCCGCCTCGTCGCACTTGTTGAGGAAGGTCAGGCGGAAGGCGAAGCCCACATCCTTGAAGATCGCGGTGTTCTGCGCCCAGTTGATCACCGTGCGCGGGCTCATCACCGTAGAGATATCGCCATTGATGAAGCCCTGCCGGGTCAGGTCCGCCACCCGGACCATGTTGGCGATGGTGGCCGCGTCCGCTTCAGGCGCCTTGGCGGCCACGATTTGCTGTTCGGTTTCGGCGGGCAGGTAATTGAGGCCGACCACCAGGCTCCACCGGTCCATCTGGCCCTGGTTGATCTGCTGCGTGCCGTGATACAGCCCGCTGGTATCGCCCAGCCCCACCGTGTTGGCAGTGGCGAACAACCGGAAATAGGGGTTGGGGCGAATGATCCGGTTCTGGTCCAGCAGGGTCAGCTTGCCTTCGGTTTCCAGCACGCGCTGGATCACGAACATCACATCGGGCCGGCCGGCGTCATATTCATCGAACACCAGCGCGGTCGGCGTCTGCAACGCCCAGGGCAGCAACCCTTCGCGAAATTCGGTGACCTGCAACCCGTCGCGCAGCACGATGGCATCGCGCCCGATCAGGTCGATGCGGCTGATATGCGCATCCAGATTGATCCGCACACAGGGCCATTTGAGCCGCGCGGCCACCTGTTCGATGTGAGTCGATTTGCCGGTGCCGTGATAGCCCTGCACCATCACCCGGCGATTATAGGCAAAGCCCGCCAGGATCGCGAGCGTGGTGTCCGGATCGAACACATAGCTTTCGTCAAGGTCGGGCACCCGTTCGTCCGCCTGGGAAAAGGCGGGGCATTTCATGTCGATGTCGATCCCGAACAGCTCGCGCACGCTGATTTCGCTGTCGGGCGCAGGCAGCAGCGTTTCACCGCCATGCGGGTCGGAAGGGGAATGGGCCATCTGGTTCATCGTGCTGCTTCGCCTAGCGGCGCAGGCGCGCCGCCGCAACAGGCTTTGGCGCAAGACCCGTCATCGCGCAGTCAAATCTATCCTGCAGGCTGCACTCATGATAACCGGAACAGATGGCCATGCCACATTACACCTTTTACACCAATCCGATGTCGCGCGGGCAGATCGCGCGCTGGGCGCTGCATGAAGCGGGCGCGGAATATGCAACGGTGCTGGTTGACTGGGCGGACAAGCCGGCCGCGCTGATCGCCGCCAATCCCATGGGCAAGGTGCCGGTCATCATTCACCATGCCGAAGAAGGTGACCGGGTGGTGAGCGAATGCGCCGCGATCTGCGCCTATCTGGCTGAAATGCAACCCGAACGCCAGCTTGGCCCCAGTGACACCGAATGCGCGGATTATCTGCGCTGGCTGTTCTTTGCGGCCGGCCCGCTGGAACAGGCCGTGATTTCCAGATTCATGGGCTGGGAAGAACGCGACCCGCAGAAGCAGGGCATGCTGGGTTTCGGCAGTTTCGAACGCACGATGGATACGCTGGACGGCTGGCTTGGGGCGCATGACTATGTCTGCGGTGCCCGCTTCACCATGGCCGATGTCTATGTCGGCAGCCAGGTGGACTGGGGGCTGACCTTCGGCACGATCCCCCCGCGCGAAGCCTTTGTCGCCTATGCCGAACGGTTGCAGGCACGCCCGGCCTACAAGGCGGCCAAGGCCATCGACAATGAACTGATCGGAAAGACGCGCGGCCCCTGAATTTCAGACCGTGTCAGCCCAGGGCGCGGCTTTTCCTGAGCAACTGATAGGCTTCCACCACCCGGCCAAGATGCGCTTCGTGCCGCCGGTCACCCCCATTGCGGTCGGGGTGATAGCGCCGCACCAGTTCGGAATAGCGGCGGCGCAGCGCGGTGCGGTCGGCATCGCCGCCCAGCCCCATCATCGTCAGCGCCTCGCGCTCCGGCCCGGAAAAGCGGGCGAAGGCCTGCGCATTCTCATCATTGCGCGCGGCCCGGCGGCGAATTGCGGATGCGCGCGCACCGATCGCATCCAGCGGATCATCGAAATCCGCCCAGCGTGGCATGGCGCCTGCCCCCGCATCGGCACGAAAGGTCCGGCTTTCGGTCTGCCAGCCGGCCACCGGCGATTGGGCGTGCAGGATTTCCTGTGCGCTCATCCCCTCGAACCAGTCGTATCCGGCGTTGAATTCGCGCACATGATCGAGGCAGAACCAACGCCAGTCGCCCGGCCCGTCAAAACCGGGAGGGCGGCTGCCGGGGGCACGGAATTCGCCCGGCTCGGTGCAGCCCGGAGCCTCGCAATCGCGTCCGTCACTCTCGATCCGTCCGTGGAACCTGTCACGCATAAGGCCTTTAGCATGGCGAGCGAGCGCCTATATTGGAAGACCCGAAAATTGAGGATTTGCAATTATGGCCGGAC
This sequence comes from Caenibius sp., assembly GCA_030830695.1. GTDB lineage: Bacteria > Pseudomonadota > Alphaproteobacteria > Sphingomonadales > Sphingomonadaceae > JACKKV01. Next base: position 3,019 of record JAURML010000199.1, read on the forward strand.
CGATCCAGCAGGAAATCGAAGCGACCCTGAACGCCGCATTCGCGCCGGACCGGTTGGATGTGATCAATGACAGCGCCACGCATCGCGGCCATTCCGGCGATGACGGCAGCGGTGAATCCCATTTCACCGTGGTGATCGAAAGCGCCCAGTTTGCCGGAAAATCGCGGCTCGAACGCCAGCGCATGGTCAATCGGGCGCTGGGCGACATTCCGGGTGAGCGGGTTCACGCCCTGGCCATCAGGGCCAGCGCGCCGGGCGAGTAATTCCGCGCGCCCATTGCCCTTTGGCCGCGCCCGGCCTAAGTGCGCCCCGCTATGCAAAAGCCGCTGACATTCGCCGTGCCCAAGGGGCGTATTCTGGACGAGGCGCTGCCCGTGATGGCGCGCGCCGGCATCGTTCCCGAAGCCGCCTTTCACGACAAGAAGAACCGCGCGCTGAGCTTCGCCAGCGAAGACGGGGCCATGCGGATCATCCGCGTGCGCGCCTTCGATGTCGCGACCTTCGTGGCCCATGGCGCGGCGCAAATGGGCATTGTCGGCTCGGACGTAGTGGAAGAATTCAATTATCCCGAACTCTACGCCCCGGTGGATCTCGACATCGGCCATTGCCGCCTCTCCGTTGCCGAACCTGCCGACTGGGCAGGAACGGGCAGCGCGCAGGGCCATGTCAGCCATCTGCGCGTGGCGACCAAGTACCCCAACCTGACCCGCCGCCACTTCGAAAGCCGGGGCATCCAGGCCGAATGCGTCAAGCTGAACGGCGCGATGGAGCTTGCTCCCGGCCTTGGCCTGGCCGGGCGGATCGTGGACCTGGTGTCGACCGGGCAGACGCTGAAGGACAATGGCCTGGTCGAAACGGACCGGATCATCGCGATTTCGGCGCGGCTGGTGGTCAATCGCGCGGCACTGAAGACGGACGAACGGGTCGGCGCGCTGGTCGATGCCTTTCGCGCCATTGCCGCAGCGGGCAAGGCCGCCTGATGCTGCGCCTTGCAACCAGCGAGGCCGGCTTTGCCAAGGCCTTCGCCAGGCTGGTGGCGGATCGGCGCGAAAGCGATGATGATGTCGCGCGCGACGTCTCGCTGATCCTTGGCGAAGTGCGCCAGCGCGGGGACGACGCTCTGGCCGAATATACCGCCCGCTTCGACCATTACCAGCTGGCGGCAGAGGCTGACTGGTCGATCACCGCCGAACAATGCCGCGCGGCCTGCGATGCGCTGGACCCGGAACTGCGGGCCGCGCTGGAACTGGCCGCATCGCGCATCCGCGCCTATCACGAAGCGCAGAGGCCCGCAGACCGCGACGCCACTGATGCGGCGGGCGTGCGGCTGGGCGCACGCTGGCGCGCGGTTGACGCAGCCGGGCTTTACGTTCCGGGCGGGCGGGCCGCCTATCCCTCGTCCCTGCTGATGAACGCGATACCCGCCAGGGTCGCAGGGGTGGACCGGCTGGTAGTCGTCACCCCCACCCCGCACGGGCAGGTCAATCCACTGGTTCTGGCCGCCGCACATATTGCCGGGGTGGATGAAATCTGGCGGGTCGGCGGGGCGCAGGCCGTGGCCGCGCTTGCTTATGGCACCGCGCGCATTCGCCCGGTCGATGTCGTCACCGGCCCCGGAAACGCCTGGGTGGCCGAGGCGAAGCGCCAGCTTTACGGGGTGGTCGGGATCGACATGGTTGCCGGGCCAAGCGAAATTCTGGTCATCGCCGATGGCCGGAACGATCCGGACTGGATCGCCGCTGACCTGCTGAGCCAGGCCGAGCATGATCCGTCGGCGCAATCCATCCTGATTACTGACGATCCGGTCTTCGCCGATGTTGTCGCTGACCGGGTCGCGGTGCAGGCGGCGATGCTGGCCACCAAGACGGTGGCGAGCGCGAGCTGGAACACGCATGGCGTCATCATCGAAGTCGCCAGCCTTGATGAAGCCCCGGCGCTGGCCAATGCGCTGGCAGCGGAACATGTCCAGCTGGCGGTGGACGAGCCCGAAGCGCTGATGAACGAAATCCGGCATGCGGGCAGCGTGTTCCTGGGCAGGCTGACCCCGGAAGCGGTCGGCGATTATGTCGCCGGGCCCAATCACGTCCTGCCCACCGGGCGGCGCGCGCGCTTCGCCTCGGGCCTGTCCGTGCTCGACTTCATGAAACGCACCAGTTTCATCAGCCTCGATCAGGCGGCTCTGCAGGCGATCGGCCCGGCGGCGGTCGCGCTGGCCCATGCAGAAGGCCTTCCGGCCCATGCCCAATCCGTGGAGCTGCGCCTGAAATGAGCAGGAATGCACGCGCCCTCGCCCGTTCCGCCGCCCGGCTTGCGGCGGTCCAGGCCCTGTACCAGCAGGCGATGGAAGGTACCCCGCTGGTGCAGCTGCTGGATGAATTCCACCAGCACCGGCTGGGTGCAGAGATCGAGGACGAACGGCTGGCCGATGCTGAAGTCAGCTTCTTTGACGATATCGTCAAAGGGGTCGACGCGCGCCGCGACGAGATTGACGGGCTGCTGGCCGAACGGCTTGCCGCCGGCTGGACGCTCGCCCGGCTTGACCGGACGATGTTGCAGATCCTGCGCGCCGGCACATATGAACTGGTGGCGCGCGCAGATGTGCCCACGGCCAGCGCGATCAGCGAATATCTCGACGTCGCGCATGCGTTCTTTGACGAGCGGGAAGCGAAATTCGTCAACGGCGTGCTGGACGCGGTGTCCAAGGAAGTACGCGCCTGATCCGCTCCTTCAAAACCCGTTCGCCTCGAGCGCAGTCGAGAGGCAAATATGTGCAGTGTCTCGACTTCGCTCGACACGAACGGCAATGAGCAGGACGTGAAAGACGAACCCGACTTCATCGCCGCTTTGCGCGCCCTCGCCACGTCACCCGCTGCGCGCGGGTTGCAGGATGATGCGGCAGCGCTGGAACTGGGCGGAGAGACACTGGTCCTCACTCACGACATGATGGTTGAAGGGGTGCACTATCTGCCCGATCAGGACATGGCAGATGTCGCGTGGAAACTGGTCGCGGTGAATTTGTCTGACCTTGCCGCCAAGGGCGCAGAGCCGCTGGGCGTGTTGCTCGGCTATATGCTCGGGGACGATAATGATCGGTTTCTCAAGGGGTTGCAGGAAGCACTTGAGAGCTTTGACGTGCCCTTGCTCGGCGGTGATACGGTTTCGGGCGGCCCACCGCGCAGTTTCGGCCTGACCGCGCTTGGCCGCGCCACGCATTGCCCTGTCCCCGCACGCTATGGCGCGCAGGCAGGCGACACGCTGTGGGTAACCGGGCCGCTTGGCGCCGCCATGCTCGGCTTTGCGGCTCTGCGCGATGGCACCGGGGCAGACAGCACCGCCTATCGCCGCCCCCGCCCGCTGCTAGCACAAGGGCAGGCCCTCGCCCCGCTGGTCAGTGCGATGATGGATATTTCGGACGGTCTGCTGCTGGATAGCTGGCGGCTGGCAACAGCCAGCGATGTGTCGCTGATGCTCGATCCCGCGCTGATCCCGGTCGCTGACCCGGCCCGCTTTGGCGAATGCATCCGCTGGGGGGATGATTACCAGCTGCTCTTCACCCTGCCCGCAGGCGTTGAGCCGCCTTGCCCTGCAATCCGCATCGGTCACGTCGAAACGGAGAATTTTGCCCCGCTCTGGCTGGGCGATGAAATTCTCACGCCATCGGATTCGCTGGGCTACACACACCGCTGAGGCGGTTAGCTGTGCATTTTGTAAGGTAAACGCAGCTTAACGCTTGCCTTGGCTTGCCTGCGACTATAGCCATTCGCCCCGCACCCTGCTTTCGACAGGGGGGACACCCATTGTGATAAGAGGGGATACTCGTGGGACTAGTTGAAATTTCAATTGTCCTGGGGCTGTTGGCCGTTTTGTACGGTTTCATCACCAGCCGCCAGGTGCTCGGCGCTCCAGCCGGGAACGCAAAGATGCAGGAGATTGCAGGCGCTATCCAGGAAGGTGCGCAAGCCTATCTGAAGCGCCAGTACACCACCATCGCCATTGTCGGCATGGTCGTGGCGGTTATCGTCGCCCTGGCGCTCGGCCCGATTTCGGCCACCGGATTCATCATCGGCGCGATCCTCTCAGGCGTCGCCGGCTTCATCGGCATGAACATTTCCGTGCGCGCCAATGTACGCACCGCTGCCGCGGCCCAGAAGGGCCTGCAGGACGGGCTGACGCTGGCGTTCCGCGCCGGTGCGATCACCGGCCTGCTCGTGGCGGGCCTCGCGCTGCTCGCGATTGCGGTGTTCTACTGGTATCTCACCGGTCCCGGTGGCTATTCCATCGGCGGCGATGATCGCACCGTGGTTGACGGCTTGGTCGCACTGGCCTTCGGCGCTTCGCTGATTTCCATCTTCGCGCGTCTGGGCGGCGGCATCTTCACCAAGGCCGCTGACGTCGGCGCCGATCTGGTCGGCAAGGTCGAAGCGGGCATTCCCGAAGACGATCCGCGCAACCCCGCCGTGATCGCCGACAATGTGGGCGACAATGTGGGCGACTGCGCCGGCATGGCCGCCGACCTGTTCGAAACCTATGTCGTCACCGTCGGCGCCACCATGGTGCTGACCGTGCTGCTGCTCAAGGGCACGGGTGCGCTGCTCGAACCGCTGATGGCGCTGCCGCTGCTGATCGGCGGCGTGTGCATCGTCACCAGCATCATCGGCACCTACTTCGTCCGCCTCGGCGGCGGCACGAATGTGATGGGCGCGATGTACAAGGGCTTCCTCGTATCCGCCGTTCTGGCCATTCCGGCGATCTGGTTCGCCACGAACTATGCGCTGGGCAGCATGGAGGCACCGATCGGTGAAACCGGATTCAACGGACGGTCGCTGTTCTACTGTTCGCTGCTGGGTCTGGTCATCACCGGCCTCATCATCTGGATCACCGAATATTACACCGGCACCGGCTTCCGCCCGGTCCGCTCTATCGCCAAGGCTTCGGAAACGGGCCATGGCACCAATGTGATCCAGGGCCTGGCGATCAGCCTTGAATCGACCGCACTCCCCACGCTGGTGATCGTGGCGGGCATCATCATCGCTCACCAGCTGGCGGGTCTGATCGGCATCGCCTATGGCGCCACCGCCATGCTGGCGCTGGCCGGGATGGTCGTTGCGCTCGACGCTTACGGGCCGGTGACGGACAATGCCGGGGGCATCGCCGAAATGGCCGGGCTCGACGACAGCGTGCGTGAAAAGACTGACCTGCTCGACGCGGTGGGCAACACCACCAAGGCCGTGACCAAGGGCTATGCCATCGGATCGGCGGGGCTTGCCGCGCTGGTGCTGTTCGCCGCCTACACCACTGACCTCAAGGAGTTCTTCCCGAACCTCGAAGTCAATTTCAGCCTCGAAAACCCCTATGTCATCGTCGGCCTGCTGCTGGGCGCGCTGCTGCCCTATCTGTTCGGTTCGATGGGCATGACGGCGGTGGGCCGTGCGGCTGGCGACGTGGTCAAGGATGTGCGTGACCAGTTCCGCAACGATCCCGGCATCATGGCCGGCACGTCGAAGCCGAACTATGCCCGCACGGTCGATCTGGTCACCAAGGCCGCGATCAAGGAGATGATCATCCCCTCGCTGCTGCCGGTGCTGGCGCCGATCGTGGTCTATTTCGTCATCACTGCGGTGGCGGGCCAGGCCAACGGCTTTGCCGCGCTGGGTGCGCTGCTGCTGGGCGTGATCGTCGGCGGTCTGTTCGTGGCGCTTTCCATGACTGCCGGCGGCGGCGCATGGGACAACGCCAAGAAGTACATCGAAGACGGCAATCACGGCGGCAAGGGATCCGAGGCACACAAGGCCGCGGTGACCGGCGACACGGTCGGCGATCCATACAAGGATACCGCCGGCCCTGCCGTCAACCCGATGATCAAGATCACCAACATCGTGGCGCTGCTGCTGCTCGCCGCGCTTGCTGCGCACTGATCCCGTCGGGACACTGACCGGGCATCGCCCCCGTCCGGAGCGATCCGGGCGGGGTTTTTGCTGCCTGCACTTATCCACAATGCTGCACTGCGGCATCTTGCAAAGCAGGCAAATCCAATACTTGCCATTGACGACTCGCCGCAAACGGGCGCACATGTGAGCGATGGAGATGCAGCATACTCCGGAACAATTGGTCGCAGACCTGGTCCTGTTACTCGATATGGAGCCGCGCGGGGCCGATCGGTTTCAGGGCCGACGCGCCAGGGGCGGGGCTGGCCGGGTCTTTGGCGGGCAAGTGATCGCCCAGGCGCTGGCTGCGGCTGAACTGACCGTTTGCGAAGATCGATCCGCTCATTCGCTGCATTGCTATTTCCTGCGCGGTGGCAACCGTCAGGCGGCGATTGATTACCAGATCCTGCGGGACTTTGACGGGCGCAGCATTTCCAACCGCCGGGTCACCGCCCAACAGGATGGCAATGTCATCCTCAATCTCACCGCGTCATTTCATTGCGCCGACGAAGGCTTTTCGCACCAGCAGTTGCCGATGCCGCAGGTCACCCCGCCCGAAGCGCTTGAAGAAGATTTCGTGCGCCGTCGCCGGCTGGCGAAGAACGGCCTCGAATTCATCCCCGTGGTGCTCAGCCCCGGCCCGATCGACTGGCGCTCGGTCGAACTGGAAGATCGCTTTGCCAGTTCAAACTGCGCCGCGCTCAAACACAGCTGGTTTCGGGCCAAGTCCCGCCTGCCTGACGATCCGCGGGTCCATCGCGCCGCTCTGGCCTATGCCAGCGACATGCTGCTGCTCGACACGGCGACGATGCCGCACCCGGTTTCGCTGGGTGAACCGTCGATGGTTGCATCGACGATCAATCATTCGGTGTGGTTCCATGCACCGTTCCGCGCTGACGATTGGCTGCTGTTTCGCTCCGAAAGCCCATGGGCAGGCGGCGCGCGCGGCTTCATTCGGGGCAGCATCTTCAGCCGCGACGGGCGGCTGGTGGCCAGCGTTGCGCAGGAAGGGCTGTTGCGCCTGCGCGCAGACGGCGAAACGCGCGGCTGCGCCGAAGAACAGGCGCTGCAAAGCGATCGATGATGGCGTAAAATTAGCGCCTGCCGCTGTTCGTTAAACTTTCCTTTGCCGCTTGGGGTTAATCCGGTCCGGACAGCGCAATAGCTGTCCCGAGAAAGGTTAACGCGCTTGGCGGCAAAGGCACTGAAAACGGACGGCATTCTGCCCGTCCGGCCATCCATGGACGGCTGGGCCAATCCGCTTGGCCTGCACCTGCGCACGCCCGCCGAACTGGCGACGGCGGATAACATCGCCCGCTGGGACGCGCTGGCGCGATGCGCCGCCGAACCCAACCCCTTCCTTGAAAGCTGGTATGCGCTGCCCGCCCAGCGCGCCCTTGACCCCGATGGCGAACTCGCCTGGCTGGTACTGGAAGGTGACGGGATCATGGCCGGCATCATCCCGCTGCTGCGGCAGGCACGCTATTACCGCTATCCCGCGCCCAATCTGACGAACTGGGTGCACGGCAACTGCTTTGTCGGCAGCCCGCTGGTGGCGGCAGGGTGCGAACGGCATTTCTGGCGCGCATTGCTGGACTGGTGCGACCGCCATGCCGGGCGCGGCCTGTTCCTGCATCTCACCCACATGCCGCTGGACGGTCCGCTGCATTCCGCCTTGCTGGCGGTTTGCGCCGAACAGCGCCGCACCGCACAGCCCGTGCATCACGAAGAACGGGCGATGCTCGCCTCTCCGCTAACCCCGGAACAATACTGGCAGGCCGCGCTAAACGTCAAACGCCGCAAGGAATTGCGACGGCAGGCAAGCCGCCTGGCCGAAGCCGGGGATGTCCGGTACGCACGGGAGGACGGCCGCACCAATGTCGAGCAATGGGGTCGCGAATTCCTGGCGCTGGAACTTTCAGGCTGGAAAGGCCGCGAAGGATCGGCGCTTGCAGGTGAGGATGCAACCACTTCGCTGTTCCTGCATGCGCTGCAAGGCGCGGCACAGCGCGGCAAGCTGGAACGGCTGACCCTGCGCCTCGATGGCCGTCCGGTCGCCATGCTTGCCAGCTTCATCTGTCCGCCCGGCTGCTTCTCGTTCAAGACTGCTTATGACGAGCGGTACGCGCGCTTCTCGCCCGGTGTCCTGCTGCAGCAGTATAATCTGCAACTGCTGGAGCGCGGGGAGATCGCCTGGTGCGACAGTTGCGCCAGCGCGAATCATCCGATGATTGACCGGCTGTGGATGGAACGCCGCCCCATTGGCCGGATCAACGTGGCCATCGGCGGAGCGCTGCGGCGCAGGATCTTCCGCGTCATGGCCCGGGCCGAAACGCGAAAAGGGAAATGGAAATGAGCCTGCTGACTGACCAGTCGCGCGACATCTTCGCACTATCCTATCCCGAAGTGCCGCACAAGCTGGCGCACACGCTGCACCGGCACGAGCTGCTGGAATTCGAACCTCTGGCCCGGCTCGCTGAACGCCTGCCCGAAGGCGGGGTCGAATACAATCTGGCCGATCTGCCCATTGCGGTGGACGGCAAGCCCGACCGGGGCGATCTTTCGATCGGTGAAATGATCCGCCAGGTCGGCCGGGCCGACAGCGGGGCGGTGATCCGCCATATCGAACAGGATCCCGAATATGCGGCACTGCTCAACGAACTGCTGGACCAGATCGAGCCGCTGGTTGCGCCCAAAACCGGCCGGATGATAAACCGCGTAGGCTTTATTTTCGTCACCTCTCCCGGCGGGGTCACTCCCTGCCATTTCGATCCCGAGCACAACATCCTGCTGCAGATCAAGGGATCGAAGGTGATGACCCAGTTTCCGGTCACGGACACGCGCTTCGTCGCGGACGAAGCACATGAATCCTATCACCGGGGCGGCCCGCGCGAGGTGCCCTGGCGGCCCGAACTGGAAAGCGGGGGGCTGGAAATCGCGATCGGTCCCGGCGAAGGCCTGTTCGTGCCGGTCATGGCCCCGCATTTCGTGCGCAACGGACCAGAGCCTTCAATCTCGCTGTCAATAACCTGGCGCAGCGAATGGAGCTATGCCGAAGCTGATGCGCGCGCCTTCAACTCCGTGCTGCGGGGCTGGGGTTTCAACCCGCGCGTGCCGGGACGCTGGCCCGCCGGCAATCGCATGAAGGCGCTGGGCTGGCGCGCGCTGCGCCGCCTGCGTGGATAAGCCCCTTCAACCGCCGGGGTGATAGAAATCATAGATCGCGCGGGCCACGCCCGCACTGACGCCGGGCGCACGCTGCAAATCCTCCAGCGCGGCAGCGCGCACCTTGCCAGCGGTGCCGAAGTGCAGCAGCAGCGCGCGCTTGCGCGCGGGGCCAATGCCGGGGATTTCGTCCAGCGGGCTGGCCTGGATTGCGCGGCTGCGCTTCTGCCGGTGCGCACCAATCGCAAAGCGATGCGCCTCGTCACGCAATTGCTGGAGATAAAACAGCAGCGGCGAATTGAGCGGCAGCGTCTTTTCGCGCCCGTCGGGGAAATGAAACACCTCGCGCCCCGCATTGCGGTCCGGCCCTTTTGAGACAGCAATCAGCGGCACATCCTCTATCTCCAGTTCCTCCAGCGTATCGCGCACCGCGCTCATCTGTCCCTTGCCGCCGTCAATCAGCACCAGATCGGGCCACACGGCCACCCCGCCCGCCTGCCGGTCCCGGTCAGGGTCTTCTTCCAGCGCCCGGGCGAAACGGCGCTGCATCACCTCGCGCATCATGGCGAAATCGTCATTGCCTTGCGCGCTTTTGATATTGAACTTGCGATACTGGCCTTTGAGGAAACCCTCCGGTCCCGCCACCACCATGCCGCCTACCGCCTTCGCGCCTTGGATGTGCGAATTGTCGTAGATCTCGATCCGCTGCGGCGCTTCGCCCAGTTCCAGGAAATCGGCCAGTTCGCGCAAGATCGCCGCCTTGGCCCCGCGTTCGGCACGGCGGCGTTCCAGCGCCTCGGTTGCGTTGCGGCTGGCCTGCTCAATCAGCCTGCGTCGCGCGCCGCGCTGCGGCACTGACAGTTCCACCCGGTGTCCGGCTGCCTCGCCCAGCGCCTCTTCCAGCAACGCCGCGTCATCCAGCAGGCGATCGACCAGTATAGTGCGCGGCGGTGGCACTTCCTCGTAAAACTGGGCCAGCACGCCCGCCAGCACCTCGCCCTCGCTCACATCCTGCGTATGCGTGGGAAAGAAGGCGCGATGGCCCCAGTTCTGTCCGCCGCGAATGAAAAAGGCCTGGATCGCCACCTGCCCGCGCGCCTCGGCCATGGCGAACACATCCGCATCACCAAGCCCCTGGACATTTACCGCCTGGCTCCCCTGAATGAAAGTGGCCGCCCGCAGGCGGTCGCGCAACATGGCCGCTGTCTCGAAATCCAGCGCTTCGGCTGCCGCCGCCATCTGCTGTTCGATCTTGCGCTGCACAGCGCTGGATCTTCCGCCGAGAAAATCCTTGGCCTCCTGCACCAGCTCGGCATAGGCATCGGCCCCGATCCGCCCGACGCAGGGGGCCGAACAGCGCCTGATCTGGTAAAGCAGGCAAGGCCGGTCGCGCCGCGAAAAGAAGCTGTCCGTGCAACTGCGCAGCAGGAACATCTTCTGCAGCGCGTTGATGGTGGTGTTCACGCTGCCCGCGCTGGCGAAGGGGCCATAATAACTGCCTTTGGCGCGCCGCGCGCCGCGATGTTTCATGATGCGCGGAAAATCATGATCGGCCCGCAGCAGGATGAAGGGGAAGCTCTTGTCGTCGCGCAGCAGCACATTGTAGGCCGGGCGAAAGCGCTTGATGAGCTGCGCTTCCAGCAGCAGCGCCTCTGCCTCGCTGTTCGTGGTGATGATTTCCATCGCCCGAGTCTGGGCCACCATGCGCTGCAGGCGGATCGGCAGACGTTCGACATGGGTATAATTGGCCACCCGGTTGCGCAGCACCCGGGCCTTGCCGACATAGAGGACATCGCCGCGCGCATCGAGCATGCGGTAAACGCCTGGGCGCGACGGCAGCGTTGCCAGCGTCTCGCGGATCGCGGCCACGCCCGCCGTCAGATCGGGCTGGCTTGACCGCATGGTGTCCGTCGCATGATCCTCGTTGAAGCGATCAGGCGAAGCGCGGTCGGGCGAGGAAGCAGGTGTGCGGGCCATCATCGCCAGATAGGCATTTCGGGCGGGCGGCGCCACTCCTGCCGCGATGCGGCTTTCCTTTGCCTTTTGCGTGTGGCGCGGCTATGGCGCGCGGCCAGACAGGCACAACCGCAAACAGGTATCGGACAAATATGGCTAAGGAAGAACTCCTCGAAATGCGCGGCAAGGTGGTTGAATTGCTGCCTAACGCGATGTTCCGGGTAGAGCTCGAAAATGGCCATGAAGTGCTGGGCCACACCGCCGGCAAGATGCGCAAGAACCGCATTCGCGTGCTGGTGGGGGACGAGGTGCTCTGTGAACTCACCCCCTATGACCTGACCAAGGCCCGCATTACTTATCGCTTCATGCCCGGTCGGGGCGGTCCCGGCCCCCAATAAGGCAGGCGCTTGGCCGCGCCCCGGCTCATCCTTGCCTCCGCCAGCCCGCGTCGGCGCGAATTGCTCGCCCGGCTGGGGGTTGAGCCTGCGCGCATTGGCGGCGCGGACATCGATGAAACCCCGCTGAAAGGGGAAATTCCGCGTGATTACGCCCGCCGCATGGCGCGCGAGAAGGCGCAGGCCGCAGCAGACGCTGATGGCTTCATGCTGGCCGGCGATACAGTGGTGGCGCTTGGCCGGCGCATCCTGCCCAAGGCGGAGGACGAGGCAACCGCCCGGCGCTGCCTCGGCCTGCTTTCGGGGCGGCGCCACCGGGTGCTGTCCGCCATCGCCCTGCTGGGGCCGGATGGCACCTTGCGCGAACAGCTGAGCGAAACCGTGGTCATCTTCAAGCGGCTCAGTAATGAAGAAATTGACGCCTATATCGCCAGCGGCGAATGGCACGGCAAGGCGGGCGGTTATGCCATTCAGGGCAGCGCCGAAGGGCTGATCAGCCGCATCCAGGGCAGCCATTCCGGTGTCGTGGGCCTGCCACTGTTCGAAACGCGGGCGCTGCTCAAGGCGGCGGGCTTCCCCCTTGGCTGAATGGTTGGTCGAGGAAGGCATCGGCGAACATCGCGCGGTTTTGATCGACAAGGGCGAAATTGTCGCTGCCCGGCTTGACTGGCCCGGACCCCTGGCTGTCGGCCAGGTGGAAGACGCAGTGCTGATTGCGCGGACTGCAAACTCGCCGCGCGCGACCGCACGCTTCGCCAATGGCGAAGAGGCGCTGGTCCATGGCCTGCCAGCCTCCGCCAGCGAAGGTCAGGCGCTGCGCCTCATCGTCACCCGCGCCGCGCGATGGGAAGGCCGCAGGCTGAAACGTGCCCAGGCGCGCCTGACCGGCGACAAGCCCCGCCCTGCCCCCACGCTGGCCGAAGCGCTCGACGCGCGGATCGTGCCGCACTTCGCCGGATGGGACGAGCTGTGGGCCGAGGTGATTCACGGCACGGTCGATTTTCCGGGCGGCTCGCTTTGCATAGAACTCACCAGCGCGCTGACCGCGATCGATGTCGATGGCGCGCTGGCGCCGCGTGCGCTGGCGCTGGCCGCCGTGCCCGCCATTGCCCGCGCCATCCGCCGGTTTGATCTGGCGGGTTCGGTCGTGATCGACTTTCCGACGCTGGAGGCCAAGGCCGATCGCAAGGCGGTGGATACCGCATTGGCTGCCGCGCTGGCCGGCTGGCCGCATGAACGGACCGGAATGAACGGTTTCGGGCTGGTCCAGCTCGTGGCCCGGCGCGAGCGTGCCTCGCTCCCCGAACTGCTGGCGCGCTGGCCAGATGCCGCCGCGCGCCTGCTCCTGCGCCGGGCGGAACGGGTGAGCGAACCCGGCGCGCTGCTGCTCACCGCCCCTGCCCGCGTCAGGGCCGCCATCCAGCCCGGATGGGAGGCCGAACTCGCCCGCCGGACCGGCCGCCATATCCGCTGGAATATCGACGATACGCTTGCACCCGATGGCTGCTTCGCGCAGGCGTTGCCGCTATGATCAGCACCGCCGCCAAACCCCGCCCCTGCCCGATCTGCCGCCGCCCGCGCAGCCAGGAATTCGCGCCCTTCTGTTCGGCCCGCTGCCGCGATCGCGATCTCGCCAACTGGTTTACCGATGGTTATGCGGTTCCGGGGCGCCCGGCCGCACCGGATGAAATCGCGCCGGAAGACTGAACATTGGGGGCGAATACCCCCTTGCCAATATCGGGCGGCTTCGCCATAGGCGGCGCTCCAAACGCTTGGCGGTCCGTGCATGGGCCGTTGCCCAGCGAATGCCTCGGTAGCTCAGTTGGTAGAGCATGCGACTGAAAATCGCAGTGTCGGTGGTTCGATCCCGCCCCGAGGCACCATTTTTCCCAACCCGGTTCACTCAAAATGCATGCAGTATCCCTTGCGGTGCTGAACGCGTATCAGCCGCATCGTAAAGGGTGGTTCGTCGCACCAGACGGCGGCCAAGCGAATCGGCCATGGCCTGCATGTCCGCCGCCGTCATTTCCTGACCATGAGTGGCACCTGCGGCACGGGTGATGCTTTCATCCATCAGCGTGCCGCCCAGATCATTCGCCCCTGCCCTGAGCGCCAGTTCCATCCCCTCGCCCCCCAGCTTGACCCAGCTTGCCTGCACATTGCCGATCCAGGGATAGAGCACCAGTCGCCCCACCGCATGCATCAGCAACGCCTCGCGCAGAGTGGGGCCGCGCCGCGCCTGACCCCGCTTGTAAAGCGGCGCTTCATGCGCAACGAACGGCAGCGGCACGAATTCGGTAATACCGCCAGTGCGCATCTGCAGATTGCGCAGTTGCAGCAGGTGAATCGCCCAGTCGCGATAGCTGTCGACATGACCGAACATGATGGTGGAAGTGGTGCGCAGGCCGGTACGATGTGCAGTTTCGATCACTTCCAGCCATTCGCCCGTGCTGACCTTATCCGCGCAGAGCATGGCGCGCACCGGATCGTGCAGGATTTCCGCCGCCGTGCCGGGCAGGCTGCCAAGGCCATGATCGCGCAGCAAGGCAAGATAATCGTCCAGCGCCATGCCCATGCTGTCCGCGCCATGGCGGATTTCCAGCGGTGAAAAGGCGTGGACATGCATGTCAGGCACCGCACGTTTTACGGCCTGAAGGATCGAGAGATAGGTTTCGCCCGTAAAGCCGGGGTGAATGCCACCTTGCAGGCAAACCTCGCTCGCCCCCCGCGTGCGCGCTTCGGTCACCCGGCGGCCGATTTCCTCCATCTCCAGAAGATAGGGGCGTTCCGCCCCTTCATGCTTGCGGGTGCCCTTGGAGAAGGCGCAGAAGGTGCAGCGATAGGTGCAGATGTTGGTGTAATTGATGTTGCGGTTGACGACATAGGTCGCCACATCGCCCTTGGCGGCGACGCGCAATTCGTCCGCTGCCTCACACAGGATATGATAGTCGCGTCCGCGCGCATCGAACAGGCTGGCGATCTCTGCGGTTCCGAACTCGTCCGCCCCATAGTCGAGCATTTCTTCGGCCAACGCCTGAATCCGCGATTTCCCCGTTCGCTCGAAATGCATGGCAAAGCCATTTGGCACATGTTGCGAGCGACCGGACACCCAGCCATCTTCGCGCGCCAGGCCCGCGCCATCCGCCAGCCGGAGCACCGGCGCGCGCATCGCCGGATCGAGCCAGCGCGCGCTGTCCGCAAGCAAGGACGGGTAGATGGTCAGGCGCGGCGCCAGCACCTTGCCTGCGCGCGCCGTCGCTTGCGCCAATTCGGCGATTTCCGGCCAGGGCGCTTCGGGATTGACGAAATCGGGGGTCAGCGGTGAAACGCCGCCCCAGTCATTGATCCCGGCGTTTACCAATGCCTCCAGTTGCCCGGCATTGAGATTGGGCGGCGCCTGAATGCTGATCTCCGGCCCCAGCATCAGCCGGGCGATGGCGATGGTCCAGACCAGTTCTTCCAGCGGCGCGGGCGGATGATCCGCCATTTTGGTGTCGGGTTTGGGCAGGAAATTCTGGACGATCACTTCCTGGATATGGCCATGGCGTTCATGCAGCCGCCTGATCGCTGCCAGTGTTTCGATCCGTTCGGCGCGCGTTTCGCCAATGCCGATCAGCAGCCCGGTGGTGAAGGGAATGGACTGGCGCCCGGCCTCTTCCAGCGTGGCGTGGCGAGGCGCCGGATCCTTGTCAGGCGATCCGTAATGCGGCCCGCCCTTTTCGCACAGCCGCGGCGATGTGCTCTCCAGCATCAGCCCCATCGAGGCGCAAACCGGGCGCAGCATCGCCAGTTCACCGGCATTCATGCAGCCTGCATTGATATGCGGCAGGATACCGACCTCGTCGCGCAGCGCACGCGCGACATCCGCGACGTAATCCAGCGTCGAGCCATAGCCGTGCGCATCGAGCCATTGCCGCGCGGCGGCATAGCGCAGTTCCGGCTTCTCGCCGAGCGTGAGGAGCGCTTCCTTGCACCCTTTCGCCAGCCCAGCCCGCGCCTGCTCCACCGCCTCGGCGACCGGGATGAAGGGCTGTGCAAGATGGCCCGGCGTCTTGGCGAAAGTGCAGTAATGGCAGACATCGCGGCACATCTGGGTCAGCGGCAGGAACAGCTTGGGCGAATAGGTAACGATGTCGCCAAAGGACGCATCCCGCAGCGCGCGGGCGCGGCGCAGAATCTGCGTGCTCGCCCCGTCGAGATCGCTCAGCTGGTCGATATCCTGCGCCAGAGCGTCGCTTTCCAGAATAAGCACCGCTTGTCCAAGCTGCGCGCGATGACGGGCAAGGCTGTCTGTGCCGAACATGGGGGTGAAAGCCATGCCCGGCGGCAAAATTACCGCATTGGTCCCGCTTCCCTCCTTGCATGGCACCAGCGCCGCCGCCGTCTCCCGGCCCTGCCGCGCATAACGGGAAACCAGTTCGTCAATCGCGCCGCTATCGACCGTCAGGAAATCGGCGTGCAGCAGCAGCACATGCCCTGCCCCGCCCGCCCTGGCGGCAGCCAGACCTGTGGCATAGGCGCCATTCAGCCCCTCACCCGGATCGGGCACCAGCTGAAATCCGCGTGCGGCCGCCAGTCCTGCGATTTCCAGCCCTTCGCTCACCACCAGCACCCGTTCGATGCAGACGCTTTCGGCAAGCGCATCAAGGGTCAGGGTGGCCATCCGCGCCGCAAGTGCAGCCCGCGCATCGGGAGCCAGCTGTTCAAGCCTGGATTTGGCGGCGCCCAAGGGTTTGATCGGGACAATGGCCGTCATCGCCAGTGGTGCAGGCCCCTTGGCCGATGCCATCAGATCCGGTTTTTGCATAGACAGCTATTCCTCTGCGGGCCGTGTATCATCCGATCCATGCGGCTACCAGCGATTCGCTCGCACCCAGTCGCGGATTGCCCGGCCGTTTCCGTAGACATCTGCTGGTTTCAGATGCACTATGACGCATCGTGACGCGGTGGCCGGGACCGCGAAACTTGACCGCACAGCATGCAGACAACGAATTTTTCTGGCAATTCACTCCACACGAAGTATAGTATACTACAATATTTGCAAATGGGAGAATTCCACATGTCTTTCGGGAAAATGGACGATGTCCGCGCCGCAAATCTGGATAAGGATGCGCTCAAGGCCCTGCCCGACCAGGTTAAGGAAGAGCTGGAAAAGCACCGGCAACAATATCTGACCGATCCCGCAGCCGCGCATATGTGGGACCCGATTGCGATCGGCACGCCGGGTGGCCCCGTCACCTGCCTGCTGCTGCATCACCTTGGCCGCAAGAGCGGTGAATGGCGCAACACTGCCCTCCAGTATTACCGCTTCAACGGCGACATTCTGATTGTGGCGTCGCGTGGCGGCACGGAAGAACCGCCGGTGTGGTTCCTCAACCTCCAGGCAAACCCCAAATGCCGCATTCAGGTGGGCGCAAACGGATCGGAAGCGACCGCGCGTGTCATCACGGGCGAAGCGCGCAAGCCCTATTGGGATTTCATCACCAACGAACAGCCCGCGCAGGCCGAATATCAGTCGCGCTGTCAGCGTGAAATTCCGGTGATTGCGCTCGATCTGCCCGAAGGCGTGAGCTTGTAGGATTCCTCCCGACGGGGCCGGGTCATCGCCCGGTCCCGTCAAGCGGATTTGCGCCTGCCTCAGGCGTTTTCTTCGGCTATGCCCGTGATCCGGATGCCGCTGCCATCCGCCTTGTAGCGGCGGTTGATGCCGATCAGGATCGAGGTCAGCCCTTCGGCCACCACCGAATTGCACAGCGGGCCTGCATTCCACGCCCGCAGCCCGATTTCGCGGGTCAGGGCAACCACCCGTTCCACCGCCGGCGTATCATCGCCGCACACCAGCACATCGCATTCGATTTCAGCGTCGAGATGAGCAAGATGATGCGCGGAAATATTCTGGAAGGCGGACACCACCCGCACCTCATCACCCAGCAACCGCTGGATCGCTTCCACCGCTGATCCGCCTTCGGGCAATTGCACCCGGCTGACCTTGGGCGGCACCAGCGGCACCGTAACATCGATCAGGATCTTGCCCACAAGCTGCGCCTGCACTTCCTCGACCGTCGCCTTCTGCCCTGAATACGGGACCGCGAGCACGACGATATCGGCAGCGGAGGCGGCGCTGACATTGTCCGCACCGCGCATCGATTCGCTACCGAGTGTTGCATTCATTGCATCGGCGGCTTCCTGCGCGCGTTCCGCCGACCGGCTGCCGATGATGACATCATAGCCCCGATGCGCCAGCCGCAGCGCGATCCCGCCGCCTTCCTTGCCCGTTCCGCCAAGCACGGCGATGGTTTCAGTCCTGGCCTGATTCATGATGTTCAACTTTCCTGTCTGCATGCGGTTTATCAGCCCGCACCCTAACGCCTTTTCCGTTGACCTCTACTGAAATCGGGCCGCCACCCGCGCAGCCTGAGCTGATCCGCTGGACGAATGTTGGGTGGTGCGCCGGGCGTGCCGTTCGCATCTGCCTCTACAGTGTCACATAACTGTCGCAAACTCTCTCTAGGGACGGTTCTGCGACAAGCAAACGAACAGGACAAATGGGGCTACACATGAAGATGAAACTCACCGCATCAACCGTTGCGATGGCTGCAACGCTGGGCTGGGCGCTGCCCGCGTCCGCACAGACGGCTGATTCGGCGGCAGTCCAGCAGCAGCTCGCCGAAATGCGCGCGCAGATGGAAGCGATGGCTGCCAGGATCAACACGCTGCAGAGCCAGCTTGACCAGCAGAACGCCACGTCGCAGGCCGCCGCAGCCAAGGCAGACAAGGCGCTGGCCGCAGCTGAAAAGCCTGCCGCCACCCCGAAGGCGCTGGCCTGGGCTGAAGACACCAAGATCAGCGGGCGGATGTATTACAACATCAGCAACGTCTCGACGAAGTACGATGGCGTAAAATCCCAGGATCAGGGCGGCTTCCAGATCAAGCGCTTCTACATCGGCGTGGATCACAAGTTCGACGGCACCTTCTCGGGCAATGTCACGATGGACATCGACAATGTCGCCAATTCATCCGGCAAGAACGTCGGTAAGGGCTTCTATGTGAAGAAGGCCTATCTCGAAGCCAAGCTGGATCCGGCGTTGAAACTGCGTCTGGGTGCCGCAGACACGCCCTGGGTTCCCTATGCCGAAGGCATTTACGGCTATCGCCACCTCGAAAAGGAAGCGGTCGACCTGTTCGGTTTCGGAACCTCCTCGGACTGGGGTGTCCATGCAATGGGCGACATTGCCGATGGCATGGTCAGCTACCAGGTTTCGGCGATGGATGGCGGCGGATACCGCGATCCCAAGTTCACTAACACGGTCGACATCGAAGGCCGCCTGGCGTTCAAGTACAAGGGCTTCAACGCGGGGGTCGGCGCCTACACCGGCAAGCTGGGCAATGACGTGGACGGCGCGACGGATAAATATCGCACCTCAACGCGCTTCAACGCACTGCTCGCCTACAAGGACAAGGTCGGCGGCATGCCCGTGACTGTCGGCGGCGAATATTTCACCGCCAAGAACTGGAAGGTGAAGACCACGTCTGCATCGGACAAGGCTGAAGGCTATTCAGTGTTTGCCTCGCTCGCGCCGGTCGAAAAGTGGAGCGTTTTCGGCCGTTATGACTGGGTCAAGCCCAACAAGGACACCGACCCGACGAAGAAGGGAAATTATTTCAACGTCGGCGTTCAGTACAGCCCGGCCAAGATCGTCGACCTGGCCCTGATGTACAAGCACTACAGCGGCGACAACGGCTTCACTGGCGGCGATTTCACCGGCAGCAAGACCTATGTCGATGGCAAGCAGGACGAATTCGGCCTGTTCGGCCAGTTCCGCTTCTGATCAATCCAGAGCTTCCGGCAGCGAGGCTTGCCCCCTCCCCATCCCTCCCGGGGAGGGGGTAAGCCTCACCAGGAGACGTGAATTCCATACGGCAAAGCACAACCCGAAACTTTCATTTCCCTACCTGTCATCCAAATGTCACATGGTCGCCGTAACGGCCCAGACAAACAAGCAAGAGGAACAATCCATGCGTTCGTCAAAATCCTTCTTTCTCGCCATTGTCTCGTCCCTCGCTCTTGCCGCCTGCGGCAGTGATGGCGCGGGCGCCGCGCGCGATTCGATCCGCGTCGTCGGCTCCTCCACCGTCTATCCGTTCTCCAAGCTGGTGGCGGAAAACTTCGTCAAGAATAATGCCGACTTCAAATCTCCGATCATCGAATCGACCGGCACCGGTGGCGGCATGAAGCTGTTATGCGCTGGTGTTGGTGCACAGCATCCGGACATCGAAAACGCCTCGCGCCGGATGAAGAAGTCCGAATTCGAGGATTGTCAGGCCAATGGCGTCAAGGACATCGTCGAAATCCAGGTCGGCCTGGACGGCATTGCCTTCGCTTCGGCCAAGGGCGGCATCGAACTGAAGCTGACGCCGGAAGTCATCTACAAGGCGCTGGCTGCCAAACCCTACGGCAAGGAACAGACCGCCAAGACCTGGAAGGACGTTGACGCATCGCTGCCCGCCGATCCGATCCTGGTCTATGGACCGCCCTCAACCTCGGGCACACGCGATGCCATGAAGGAACTGATTCTCGAAGCAGGCTGCAAGGCCGACCCCGCCATGAAAGCGCTGAAGGAAAGCAACGAGGAAGAATTCAAGAAAATCTGCACCGAAGTGCGCGGTGACGGCGCCTATGTGGATGCCGGCGAAAATGACAATCTGATCGTCCAGAAGATCGAAACCAATTCCAAGGCGATCGGCGTGTTCGGCTATTCCTATCTCGAAGAAAATCTGGATCGCATCCATGGCCTGAAGATCAATGGCGTCGATCCGACCTATGACAATATCTCCAGCTTCGCCTATCCGGGTGCCCGCCCCCTCTTCATCTATGTGAAGAAGGCGCATCTCGACGCCATTCCCGGCCTGAAG
Organism: Caenibius sp.; assembly: GCA_030830695.1. Lineage (GTDB taxonomy): Bacteria > Pseudomonadota > Alphaproteobacteria > Sphingomonadales > Sphingomonadaceae > JACKKV01. The sequence continues at coordinate 23,372 of JAURML010000199.1, forward strand.
CAGTTCATCGGCGAATGGATGAACAGCTGGAACAAGGACGGTCCGCTGGCCAAGATCGGCCTGGTCGTCTCGCCGGATGACGTGCTCGCCAAGAGCAACGCGGCAGCCACCGATTTCACCACGCTGAGCGGTGACAAACTGAAATAAGCGACTTTCCGAGGCGCATGTGACCAGCCATCCTGGCGGTTCCGGTTCAGGCCGAAACCGCCGGGGTGGCTGGGTTCTTTTGTTCCCGGTGAAATCTGCGGAAATAGCGGGCTGAATGCATGGCTGTTTCAGCCGCGCGATGGCATAATATGCCCATCTGCCGGGAGAACCTGATGCTTCAGCACACCGTCAAGGCCTTTGACGAGGAAATTGAAACGCTCCGCGGCCTGATCCTGGAAATGGGCGGGCTTGCCGAAGCAGCCATTCGCGATGCCGTGGATGCACTGGTCCAGAATGACCAGGAAAAGGCGGATCGCGTGATCGCCGATGACCGCAAGCTTGACCGTCTGGAAGCGCGGGTCGATGATCTGGCCATCCGGATCATTGCTCTGCGCGCGCCGGTTGCCGTCGATCTGCGCGATGTGGTGGCGGCGCTCAAGATCGGGGGGGTGGTCGAACGGATCGGCGACTACGCCAAGAACATCGCCCGGCGGGTTCCGGCCATTGACCGCAAGGTGAAAATCGAACCGCTGGCGATCATCCCGGACATGGCCGCGCTGGCACAGGCGATGGTCTCTGACGTGCTGAACGCCTACACCACCCGCGATGCGGATCTGGCCATCGAGATCATCCAGCGGGACGCAGCGCTGGATCGCTTCCACAACAGCATCTTTCGCAATCTCGTCACGCATATGCTCGAAGATCCGACGACCATTTCCACAGCGGCGCAGCTGCTGTTCGTCAGCCGCAACCTCGAACGGATCGGGGATCACGCCACCAACGTCGCGGAAATGGTCTATTATTCGGCCACCGGCGAATATTCCCGCGAGAGGGACAAGCCAGCGGCCGAATAAGGCGCCCTACCCTTCGGCCGGGCTGAAACGAAATCCCGGATAGCCGTTGTCAGCCACATCGTTGCAGGCCGCGATGTAATTGGCGAGGCCGCCCGCATAGGCCAGAATGCCCTGCGCCTTGCCCGGCACATTGGCCCCGACATACCAGCTTTTCGAGCCTTCCAGTACCGTGCCCTTGACTACATTGCGCACGGTCTCGGCCCATTTCGCCTGCGCGTCTTCGTCCACTTCGATGCGAGTCAGCCCCTGCGCACGCATATGTTTCATCAGCCGCTCGATCCATTCCACCTGGAATTTATTGGCGACGATCACATTGACCAGAACGGACGGGCTGCCCGGCCCGCCGATCATCAGAAGATTGGGAAATCCTGCAAGGCCGAAACCAAGATAGGTCTCGCTGTTGTCCGCCCATTCATCCTTGATTTTGCGCCCGTCCACGCCCTGAATATCAATAACCGTCAACGCGCCGGTCAGCGCATCGAAACCGGAGGCGCAGATGATCGCGTCGAATTCCATTTCCTGCCCGCCAATGATCAGCCCTTTCTCCGTGAAAGACTCGATCGGGGTCGCCTTGACGTCAATCGCCTCCACATTGTCGCGATTGAAGGTTTCCTAATAATCC
>JAURML010000200.1 GCA_030830695.1 Caenibius sp.
GATATCCATGACCAAGCACTTAAGTGCTTTCGCGGGCGCGTCCAGTGGGTAGAAGCGGCCTGCTGGCACATATGTTGATTTTCGGCCTCGGCTATACGGCACAGCGCATCGCCGCCCGCCTGCGCGCGGCAGGCTGGCGGATCGATGCGACGGGCAGCGCGGGCAATGTGGATTTCGAAGACTTCGAGCGCGTGCGTGCCGCGCTGGCCAGCGCGAGCCATGTACTGTCCAGCGTGCCCCCGCAGCGCGACAGCGGGGACGATCCGGTGTTGAGCCGTCATGGCGCTGCGCTGGGCGACAAATGGCTTGGCTATCTCTCCTCCACCGGCGTTTATGGCGATACCGGCGGTGCCTGGGTGGATGAGAGCGCGCCGGTGGGAACCGGGCGGCGAACCGCACGGGCCGCAGCCGATTCGCGCTGGCTGGCGCTGGGTGCCCGGGTATTGCGCCTGCCGGGCATTTACGGACCCGGGCGCAGCGCGCTGGAACGGGTGCGGGCGGGCGCGGCGCAACGGATAGACCTGCCGGGGCAGGTTTTCAGCCGGGTCCATGTCGACGATATTGCATCGGGCGTAATCGCGGCACTGAATGCGCCGCCGGGCGCCTACAATCTGGCGGACGAGCTGCCCTGCAGCCAGAATGCGGTGATCGAGGAAGCCTGCCGCCTGCTCCGCCTGCCCGTACCCCCGCTGCAACACCTGGATGCGGCCGGATTGTCGCCCATGGCGCGCGCATTCTATTCGGAAAACCGCCGCATCGCGAATGGCAGGGCGAAACGCACCCTTGGCTGGCGGCCAGCCTTCCCCACATACAGGCAAGGACTGGCGGCCATCCTGGCCGCGCAGGCGCAGGACGGGAGTTGAAAGCGGCCATGGACGGACTGAAAATCACTCATGCCGATCATGGCCACCATGGCGAATATCGCGCCCATCCCGCTGGCAGCGATCACATTGGTCGCCTGACCTGGAAAAAGGCGGGCAACGGGGTGCGGGTTGCCGATCACACGCTGGTCCCGCCCGCGATCGGCGGACGCGGAATCGCTGCGGAACTGGTCAAGGCGCTGGTGGCGGACGCGCGCGAACAGGGTTTTCGCATCGTCCCGCAATGCAGCTATGTCGCGGTGATGTTCGACCGCCACCCCGAATGGGCGCCATTGCGGGCCTGAAATGGTGCTGCCGGCGAGGATTGAACTCGCGACCTCAGCCTTACCAAGGATGCGCTCTACCACTGAGCTACGGCAGCATGCCATTTCGGCGCGCCGGATTCGGGTCAAGCCCCGGCTCCGGCAGGCGCGCGCTATTGGCTGGGGGGCAGGCACTTGTCAAGCGCGGCAAGGCGCGGCAAGCCCTGCGGGATGAAGCAGACGACACCCCCCGCTCAAACCCGAGAGGAACGGCTCGCCGCAAAGCTGCGCGAAAACCTGCGCCGCCGCAAGGCACAGGCGCGGGCGCTGGCCAGCGGCGATACGCCCGCCCCTTCCCAAAACAGCCCGGAATAGCTAGGGCGTCCCGCTCCATCCGTCCCGAGGAGCATAGATACCTTGCCTAGCCTGATTCTCGTTCGCCACGGCCAGAGCCAGTGGAACCTCGAAAACCGCTTCACCGGCTGGTGGGACGTCGATCTTACCGAACAGGGCGAAAACGAGGCACGCGCCGCAGGCGCACTGCTGGCCGAAAAGGGCGTGCTGCCCACCCGCGCCTTTACCTCGCTCCAGACGCGGGCAATCCGTACGCTTCACTTTGCGCTGCATGCCTGCAACCGCCTGTGGATCCCCGAGGTGAAGGACTGGCGCCTCAATGAACGTCACTACGGCGGGCTGACCGGGCTGGACAAGGCGGAAACCGCGGCCCGGCACGGCGAAGATCAGGTGAAAATCTGGCGGCGCAGTTTCGATACGCCCCCGCCGCCGCTCGAAGCGGGCAGCACGTTCGACCTTGCCTCCGATCCGCGCTATGCCGGGATCGCCGTACCCGCCACCGAAAGCCTGAAAGACACCATCGCCCGCGTGCTGCCCTATTATGAAAGCGCGATCCTGCCGGTGATCGCCGCCGGCGAAACGGTGATCATCTCCGCGCACGGCAATTCGCTGCGCGCGCTGGTCAAACATCTGTCCGGCATTTCCGACGCGGATATCACCGGGCTGGAGATTCCCACCGGCCAGCCGATCGTCTATGATTTCAACGCCGATATGGTGCCGGGGGAACGGCATTACCTGAAAGACCGCTGAGAGGATCGTGACTGACATGGCCGATTCACCCGTCGCAATCGTCATGGGCAGCCAGTCGGACTGGCCGACCATGAAACACGCCGCCGATGTGCTGGCCGAACTGGGGGTGAGCCATGACGCGCGGATCGTGTCCGCGCATCGCACACCCGAACGGCTTTACAGCTTCGCCCGGGGCGCGGCCGATGAAGGCTTCCAGGTCATCATCGCGGGGGCGGGGGGTGCCGCGCATCTGCCCGGCATGATCGCCTCGCTCACGCAACTGCCGGTGCTGGGCGTGCCGGTGCAGAGCCGCGCGCTGTCCGGACAGGACAGCCTGCTGTCAATCGTGCAGATGCCCGCCGGGGTGCCGGTGGGCACGCTGGCCATCGGCGATGCGGGCGCGACCAATGCGGGCTTGCTGGCCGCTTCCATCCTCGCCCTTGGCGATCCGGCGCTGGCTGCGCGGCTTGCAGCATGGCGCGCCGCACGCACCGCCGCCGTGGCGCAGCGGCCCTCGTAACCGCATGATCGCTCCGGGCGCGACCATCGGCATTCTGGGCGGCGGCCAGCTGGGCCGGATGTTGGCGCTGGCAGCGGCGCAGCTCGGCTATCGCTGCCATATCTACGCACCCGAGGAAGACAGCGTTGCCGCCGAGGTCAGCGCGCAATGCACCCGCGCCGCCTGGGACGATCGCAACGCGCTGGGCAATTTCGCCAGCCAGTGCGACGTAGTGACATACGAGTTCGAGAATGTGCCCGTCGCCCCGCTGGCGATCCTGCCCGCAGGCCTGCTGCGCCCCGGCGCCCGCGCGCTGGAAACGGCGCAGGACCGGCTGGTCGAAAAACGCTTCGTCGAGGGGCTGGGCGGCCGCACTGCCCCGTTCCAGCCCGTCGATACTGCCAGCGATCTGCCGGGCGCGATCGAACGGATCGGCACCCCCGGCATCCTGAAGACGTTGCGCGACGGATATGACGGCAAGGGCCAGTGGCGCATCGCCTCTGCGCATGAGGCCGAAGGGCTGGCGCTGCCGCATGCCGCGCTGATCTATGAAGGCTTCATCCATTTCGACGCCGAATTTTCGGTGATTCTGGTGCGCGGCATGGATGGTGAAATCCGCTTCTGGGACAGCGCCGAAAATGTTCATGAAGGCGGTATCCTTGCGCGTTGCAGCGTGCCCGCCGCGCCCGCCGTTGCGGCGCAGGTGGAGAAGGCGCGCGCACTCGCCCGCCAGGTGGCTGACGCGCTGGGCTATGTCGGGGTGCTGACGCTGGAATTCTTCGCCACGCGCGATGGCCCGGTGTTCAACGAAATGGCGCCGCGGGTGCATAATTCGGGCCACTGGACGATCGAGGGCGCGCTCACCAGCCAGTTCGAAAACCATATTCGCGCGATCTGCGGCCTGCCGCTGGGCGATACAGCGCTGGCCGCCACCCGGGTGGAGATGCGCAACCTGATCGGCGATGATGCCGCCGATCCCGCCGCGATCCTGGCCGATCCGGCCAGTCACCTGCATCTCTATGGCAAGCGCGAAGCGCGCGCGGGCCGCAAAATGGGCCATGTGACCCGGCTGGAGCTGTGAGGCCGGAAATCGTCCTGATCGCTGCGCGCGCACGCAATGGCGTGATCGGGCGCGACAACGCGCTGCCCTGGCATATTCCCGCCGACCTCAAGCGGTTCAAACGACTGACCATGGGGCCGGAAGGGCAAGGGTTGCCGATGATCATGGGCCGCAAGACCTTCGACAGCCTGCCCGGCCTGCTGCCCGGCCGCCGCCATATCGTGCTGACCCGCGCCGCGCACTGGCAGGCGGCGGGGGCCGAACGGGCGGACGATGTTGACGACGCGCTGCGGCTGGCGGGCGGGGGCACCGTGGCGGTCATCGGCGGGGCGCAGGTCTATCGCCTGTTCCTGCCGCTGGCTCGGCGCATCGAACTGACCGAGGTGCATGCGGATGTGCCGGGCGACACGCATTTCCCGCCACTGGGTGATGGCTGGCACGAAAGCTTGCGCGAGGATCATCCTGCGCTAGGGGAAGTGCCCGCCCATTCCTTCATCACGCTGGAGCGCGCCTAGGTGATACGCCTCGATCATCGTGAACCCGTGCCTGATGCGCTGCGTGGCGCGATTCTGGCGCTGGGCAATTTCGACGGCTTCCATTTCGGCCATCAGGGCGTGATCCGCCAGGCGCTGGACTGGGGCAAGGCGGAAGGTCGCCCGGTAATCGTGGGCACGTTCGACCCACATCCCATGCGCCATTTCCGGCCCGAAACGCCGCCCTTCCGCCTGACCACGCTGGACCAGCGGCAGGAACTCTTCGCCGCCGCCGGGGCCGATGCCATGCTGGTGTTCCATTTCGACGCAGATCTGGCGGCCATGGCGCCTGACGCCTTCGCCGAGGAAGTGCTGGTCGCCCGGATCGGCGTGGCCGGCGTGGTGACGGGCGAGGATTTCACCTTCGGCAAGGGGCGGCAGGGCAATGCCGCGCTGCTTTCGGGCATGGGCCGCGGGCGCGGCTTCAGCGTGCGCACCGTGGGCGCGATCATGGAAGACGGCGAAGTCGTCTCCTCCAGCCGCATCCGCAGGGCGTTGGCGGCGGGCGATTGCACCTTGGCCACGCATCTGATGACCCGTCCCTTTGCCATTCGCGGGGTGGTGCAGCATGGCGACAAGCTGGGCCGCACCATCGGCTTTCCCACCGCCAACCTGCCGCTGGGCGGCTATCTGCGCCCGCGTTACGGCATTTATGCGGTGACGGGGCTGGTGCTGGATACGGACCTGCGGCTGCTGGGCGCGGCCAATGTCGGCATCCGTCCCACCTTCGATCCGCCCAAGGAACTGCTCGAACCCTATTTCTTCGATTTTTCCGAAGATCTCTACGGGCGCGAGATCGAGGTCGCCTTTCACCACTTCATCCGCCCTGAAGCGAAATTCGCCAATGTCGATGCACTGGTGGCGCAAATGCACAAGGATTGCGACGAAGCGCGGAAACTCCTAAGCGCCCGTCCTTTGAAATGATTTGGGCGTCATGAGCGAAGAACGCGATTACAAGGACACTGTCTTCCTGCCGAAGACCGATTTCCCCATGAAGGCCGGGCTTCCCGCCAAGGGGCCGGGCATCCTGGCGCGCTGGCAGGAGATGGATCTTTACCGCCGCCTGCGCAAGGCGCGCAAAGGGCGCGAACAGTTCATCCTGCATGACGGCCCGCCTTACGCCAATGGCGACATGCACATCGGCCACGCGCTAAACCATATCCTGAAGGACATGGTCTGCCGCACCCAGACCCTGCTGGGCAAGGACGCGCCCTACGTGCCCGGCTGGGATTGCCACGGCCTGCCCATCGAATGGAAGGTGGAGGAAGAATATCGCAAGAAGAAACGCAACAAGGACGAGGTGCCGCCCCGCGAATTCCGCGCCGAATGCCGCGCCTATGCACAGCACTGGGTCGATACGCAGCGTGAGCAGCTCAAACGGCTCGGCGTGCTGGGCAAGTGGGACCAGCCCTACCTCACCATGGATTTCGAAGCGGAAGCGACCATCGTGGCCGAACTGCTGAAATTTGCCGAAAGCGGCCAGCTCTATCGCGGGGCCAAGCCGGTGATGTGGAGCCCGGTGGAAAAGACCGCGCTGGCCGAAGCCGAAGTTGAGTATGAGGACATCACCTCGACCCAGATCGACGTTGCGTTCGAGATTGTGGAATGCCCGAACGTGCCCGAACTGGTCGGCGCTTTTGCGGTGATCTGGACGACCACGCCCTGGACGATCCCGGTCAATCAGGCTTTGGCCTATGGGCCTGAGGTTGAGTATTGCGCTTACAAACTTGCGCTGGTTGTTTCGGATTCCGGTGACGGAAATCTAATGCTGGAGCAAAGGCGCAATCTCCTGATGCAGTCTTTGGATGGAAAGACTGTGCTCTTGAGCCCGAGTTTGAAAGACGAATTCCGCAAGCGCCTTAATCGCTTCCTCGAAGATAAGTCGACTCAGGCCGCCGTAAAAATCACAGCTTACCTCGAAGAAAAGGCACACCTCAAAGGCTCCAAGTTCGCCGGAACCATCGCCCGTCACCCGATGCACCATCTCGGCGGCTTCTTCGCAGCGCCCCGCCCGTTCCTGCCCGGCGACTTCGTCACCACCGAGTCCGGCACCGGCCTTGTCCACATGGCGCCCGACCATGGCGAGGACGACTTCATGCTCTGCAAGGAGCACGGCATCGCCCCCGTCTTCGCGGTGGAAGGCGACGGGAAGTATCGCGCCGACTGGGCGTGGCTGGGCGGCGAAGGCAGCGTCATCAACCCCAGGTTCAACGCGCCGGACGGGCCGATCTGTTCTGCCTTACGCGAAGCAGGCGGACTGCTGGCCGCATCCGCCGATTACCAGCATTCCTACCCCCATTCCTGGCGGTCCAAGGCCAAGGTGATCTTCCGCTGCACGCCGCAATGGTTCGTGCCGATGGACAAGCCCATCGACGTGAGCGATTTTCCGGTCGCGCCCGGCAATGCGCTGGGAAGCGCCGTCGCGCCCTTTGTCAGCCCCGATCATTCGACTTTGCGCGAGCGCGCCACGAAAGCCATCGCGGACACCCGATTCGTGCCCGCCAAGGGGCGCAACCGCATCGGATCGATGGTGGAAGGCAGGCCGGACTGGGTGCTTTCCCGCCAGCGCGCCTGGGGCGTGCCGATCACCCTGTTCGTCGACCGCAAGAGCGGCGAATATCTGGTCGATCCCGCCGTCAACGCGCGCATCGTTGCTGCGATCCGCGCAGGCGGGGTGGATGCCTGGGACGAGGAAAACGCCGCTGCGCTGCTCGGCCCCGATTATGACCTTGATGATTACGAACGGGTTTCGGACATTCTCGACGTCTGGTTCGATTCCGGGTCCACTCACGCCTTCGTGCTGGAAAGCGGGCGCTGGCCCGAACTCTCCCGTCCCGCAGGTTACACTGGCCCGCCCGCCGATCTCTATCTGGAAGGGTCGGACCAGCATCGCGGCTGGTTCCAGTCCAGCTTGCTGGAAAGCTGCGGCACCCGCGGCCGCGCGCCTTACAAGGCGGTGCTGACTCACGGCTTCACCATGGACGCCAAGGGCATGAAGATGTCCAAGTCACTGGGCAACACCATCAGCCCGCTGGACGTGATGCGCGATTACGGCGCGGACATCATCCGCCTGTGGGCGCTTTCGGTTGATTATACCGAAGACCACCGGATCGGCCCTGAAATCCTGAAAGGAGTCGCAGACCAGTATCGCAAGCTGCGCAACACCTTCCGTTACCTGCTGGGCGCGCTGGACGGGTATGGGGCTGCCGAGGCACTGCCGGTGGCCGACATGCCCGAGCTGGAGCACTATATGCTCACCCTGCTGGCGGGGCTGGACGGCGAATTGCGCCGCGCGACCGATGAATTCGATTTCAACGCCTATGTCCGCGCCCTGACCGATTTCTGCAACGAGGATCTTTCGGCCTTCTATTTCGATATCCGCAAGGACTGCCTCTATTGTGATGCGCCCGCCGATCCGCGCCGCCGCGCCTATCGCACCGTGCTGGACACGCTGTTCCATGCATTGGTCCGCTACGCCGCCCCGGTGCTGGTCTATACCGCCGAGGAAGTATGGCAGAGCCGCTATCCCGACAGTGACAGCGTGCATCTGCTGGAATGGCCGGAAATCCCCGCCGCCAGCGTCGATCTGTCCCGCTGGGATGCGCTGCGCGCGCTGCGCGACCGGGTGAACGAGGCGATCGAGCCGCTGCGCCGCGACAAGGCCATCCGGTCCGGGCTGGAAGCGATGGTGAGCGTGCCTGCCAGCGCCATCCCGCCCGGCTTCGCCAATGCCGCGCTGACCGAACTGTTCATCACCTCGACAGTCAAATGCAGCGATAGCGGGGATATGGAAATCACCCGCACCACGCATCACAAATGCGGCCGCTGCTGGCGGCATCTGCCCGAAGTGACCGAAGATGGCGCCTTGTGCGGCCGCTGCGAGGAAGCGCTGGCGCAAGTGGAGAGCGCGGCGTGAGGCTGATCGCCCCCAACCGGCTGATCGGATTGCTGCTGGCCGCCACCATTTTCCTGGCGGACCAGCTGCTCAAGGCCTTCCTGCTTGGTCCGCTGCGCCTGCGCGAGGTCGAGACGATCGAGCTGCTGCCCTTCTTCGACCTGCGCTTCACGCAGAATTTCGGCGTCTCGCTGGGCATGCTCACCGCCACCTCGATGGAGATGCGCTGGCTGCTGGTCGCCTTTACCGCGCTGATCGCGCTGGTGGTGCTGGTATGGCTGCTGCGGGAACGGGCAATGGCCGATATCGGGGCGCTGGCGCTGGTGCTGGGCGGGGCGCTGGGCAATATCCGCGATCGCTATCTCTATGGCTTCGTGGTCGATTATGCCGACTTCCACATCGGCAGCTTCCGCCCCTTCCTGATTTTCAACCTGGCCGATGCCGCGATCACCATCGGGGTCGTGATTATCCTTGCCCGATCCTTCTTCCTGCGCGAAAAGCAGCCCGAACCGGATCGCGATCCGAACCCTGATGACGCAGAGCAAAGCCCCGCGGAGACCTGAAACATGCGCAAGAGCCACGCCTTCCTTCTGTTGACCACTGCATCGCTTGCGCTTTCTGCCTGCGGCGGCAGCGGGATTTTCAACCGCGACCGGCCCGATGAAATGGCCGTGCAGCGCCAGGCCCCGCTGGTGGTGCCGCCCGATTTCCACCTTGCCCCGCCGGAACCCGGCGCGCCGCGCCCGATTGAAGGATCGGCCAGCCAGAAAGCGCTGGAAGCGCTGTTCGGCGGCCCCGCTCCGCGCAGCGGCAGTGAGACCAGCCTGCTTGAAAAAGCTGGCGATGCCGCGCCCGGCATTCGTTCCACCGTGGGCGATGAGAACACTCATGCCGTGGCCAAGGGCATGGCTACGCAGGACATCCTGTCCGCGCCACAGGGCGATGGCCCGGTCGCACGAGCGATCATTCCCGGCTGATTCTGCGGATTTGAGCGGGGCGACCCCCGCGCCGCGCACAGCAAGGGCCGCCTGCGGGCGGCCCTTTTGCGTTCAGCCGTCATCGCCTTCGTCAGGGTCCGGCGCCAGCGCGCTGACCAGCAGTTTGTCGATCCTGCGCCCGTCCATGTCGGCCACCTCGAAGCGCCAGCCCTGCGTGCTGAAATGCTCCCCTTCGAGCGGCAGTTTCTTCAGTTCCCACAGCACGAAGCCGGCAGCGGTTGCGAATTCGCGATTGTCCGGCAGTTCCAGCGCAAACCGTTCCGCCAGCATGTCTGCGGGCAGGGCGCCCGAAACCAGCAGCGATCCATCCTCCCGCTCTACCAGCAACGGTTCATCGCCTTCGTCCTGATGGCCCGCGAATTGCCCGGCCATTGCGGTCAGCAGGTCATTGGGGGTGACGATCCCTTCGAGATGGCCATATTCGTCATGCACCATGGCCATCGCCACATCCGACTGCTGCAGGATGCGCAGCGCATCCACCGCATCGATCCGGTCAGGCACGATGGCCGGTTCGCGCAGCATTGCGCCAAGATCGGGATCGCCCCCGTCCAGCATCGCGGCGAGCAATTCGCGCACCTTGACCACGCCGTGAATGTGATCGGGCGATTCTTCGGCGACCGGCAACAGCGAATGCGGCGATTGTTCGATCCGCGCGCGCATTTCGGCGGTGCTGGCGCCGCGTTCCAGCCAGTCCAGCTCCGTGCGCGGGGTCATCACTTCGCGCACCGGGCGTCCGGCCAGGCGCATCACCCCTGACAGGATGGCGCGTTCGCCCTCCTCGATCGCGCCCGAGCGGGTCGCCTCGGCGAAGATCATCTGCAATTCTTCCGCGGTCAGCCCGTCCTCACCCGACATGCGCCCGGCCAGCAGGCGGATCAGCATCACGGACGAGCGGTCCAGCACCCACACGAAGGGGGCGGCAATGCGCGCAATCAGCGCCATCGGCCGGGCCATGACCAGCGCAATCTGCACCGCCGCGCGCAGTGCCAGCTGCTTGGGCACCAGTTCCCCGACCACCAGACTGAAATAGGTGGTGGCGATGATCACCAGCGCGAAGCCCGAATCGTCAGCGAATTCGGCGGGCACCCCGATCAGGCGCAGCCGGTCTCCGACCGGGCCGCCCAGCGTGGTCCCGGAATAGGCGCCGGCGATGATGCCGACCAGCGTGATACCGATCTGCACGGTGGAAAGGAACTTGCCCGGATCGGCCGCCAGCGCCAGCGCGGTGCGCGCCGCCCCGCTGCCGCGCTGGGCCGACAGGCGCAATTGCGCCGGGCGCGCAGACACAATCGCAAGTTCGGACATGGAAAAGATCCCGTTGAGCAGGATCAGTCCGGCAATAATCAGCAGATCAGACCAGGGAAAAGGTGCCACGATGCGATTTTGCTAGCAGAAAGATACGGAAAGACGAAGCAAAAGACGGGTGTGACACCGCCCGCGAGCCTGATGCGTGATGGACGGCTTTTTTCCAGCCATCTCCGGCTCATGATGACCCGTCGCGGCTGGTTGCGGCGCGCTCTTCCATATAACGCGCCAGCCGCTCCTGCGTCTCGCCATGCAGGGGCGGCGCGCAGGCGATGATGCCGAAACTGCGCGGATCGTGCTTGTTGAACGAAAGCGACGCGCCATGCACATCGGTGACGCGCGCACCGGCCTCCTCCGCAATCAGGCTTGCCGCCGCGATGTCCCATTCATGGCCCCAGCGCACCGAGCTGACCACATCCGCTTCGTCCGCCGCCACCATCGCCACCCTGAGGGCGATCGCATTGGGCCGGTTCACCCGTTCCAGATCGAGGAACGGTGCCGCCGCGTCGAGCAGTGGAATGCGCGCGCCGGGCATCTGGCGGCGCTGGCTGGCGCGAATGGCCCGCCCGTTGCGGGTTGCGCCGCGACCGGCATAAGCGCTCCACATTTCCTCGCGCGCTGGCGCGCTCAGCAGGCCCGCCACCGGCCTGCCCTGTTCGACCAGCGCAACCGAAACGCCCCAGCCCGCCCTGCCTTTCAGGAAATCGCGCGTGCCATCGATTGGATCGACCAGCCACACGAACTCGCGCTCAAGACGCGCGGTATCGGCGGCCGTCTCTTCCGATAGCCAGCCCGATCCGGGCAGCAGCGCGCCCAGTTCCTGCTTGAGAAAGGCATCAACTTCGAGATCGGCGGCGCACACAGGGTTCCCGGGGCTTTTCTGCCAGCTTTCGACCGCAAAGCCCGCGCCCGGCCAGCGCGCCATGGCCATCCGCCCCGCCGCGCGGACGATCGATTCGAGGCGTATGGGGTCAAACATGGCCAATCCGGCAGCTTGACCAAGTTCCAGCACTTTTCAAGTGGGCCAAGCTGTGCTTAGGGGCAGGCAGCCCGTCGCGCCTCTTTCGTACAAGGAAAGTCATCCGATGAATTTGCACGAATACCAAGCCAAGGAACTTCTCTCCCGCTACGGGATCGGCATTCCCGCCGGCCATGCCGCGCTGACGGTGGAAGAAGCCGTCGCCGGGGCAAAGCAGCTGCCGGGGCCGCTCTATGTGGTGAAGGCCCAGATTCACGCGGGCGGGCGCGGCAAGGGCAAGTTCAAGGAACTGGCGGCGGATGCCAAGGGCGGCGTGCGGCTGGCCAAGTCGGTCGAAGAGGTTGAAGCGAATGCCCGCGAAATGCTCGGCAACATGCTGGTGACCGTCCAGACCGGCGATGCGGGCAAGCAGGTCAACCGCCTCTATGTAACCGATGGCGTTGATATCGCCCGCGAATATTACCTTTCCATGCTGGTTGACCGGGCCAGCGGCCGGGTCGCGATGATCGTGTCCACCGAAGGCGGCATGGATATTGAGGAAGTGGCGCATTCGTCGCCCGAAAAGATCACCACCATCACCATCGATCCGGCGCAGGGCTTCATGCCGCATCATGGCCGTGCGGTGGCTTTCGCGCTGAAGCTGAAGGGCGATCTCAACAAGCAGGCGCAGAAGCTGGCAGCCCAGCTTTACACCGCCTTCATGGATCTCGATTGCGCCATGCTCGAAATCAATCCGCTTGTCGAAACCGAAGATGGCAATCTGCTGGTGCTCGACACCAAGATGAGCCTCGATTCGAACGCACTTTACCGCCACCCCGATGTGGAAGCGATGCGCGACGAAACCGAAGAGGATCCGGCCGAAGTCGAAGCCAGCAAATATGATCTTGCCTACATCAAGCTCGACGGCAACATCGGCTGCATGGTGAATGGCGCGGGCCTGGCCATGGCGACGATGGACATCATCAAGCTCAACGGCGCTTTCCCGGCCAATTTCCTCGACGTTGGTGGCGGCGCGACCAAGGAAAAGGTCACCGAAGCCTTCAAGATCATCCTGTCCGATCCGGCGGTGGAAGGCATCCTCGTCAACATCTTCGGCGGCATCATGAAGTGCGACGTGATCGCTGACGGGATCGTGGCGGCGGCCAAGGACGTCAATCTCTCCGTCCCGCTGGTCGTGCGGCTGGAAGGCACCAATGTGGAACAGGGCAAGGAAATTCTGAACAATTCGGGCCTGCCCATCGTATCGGCCAATGATCTGGGCGATGCCGCTCAGAAGATCGTGAGTGAAGTGAAGAAGGCGGCCTGACCGCCCGTGGCAGGCCCTGCCTCGCGGCGGGGCTTGCAAAAGGGTGAGGTTTGGCGCTAGAGGAAAAACATACACAAGTTTACTATTCTGGAGTTGAAGCCATGAAGGTACTCGTCCCGGTGAAGCGGGTGATCGATTACAACGTCAAACCGCGGGTCAAGGCCGACGGCAGCGGCGTTGATCTCGCCAATGTCAAAATGAGCATGAACCCGTTTGACGAAATCGCGGTGGAAGAAGCGATTCGACTGAAGGAAGCGGGCACGGCGGAAGAAGTGATCGCCGTCTCCATCGGCCCGGCCAAGGCGCAGGAAACGCTGCGCACGGCGCTGGCCATGGGTGCGGACCGGGCGATCCTGGTCCAGACCGACGATGAGGTGGAACCGCTGGCGGTCGCCAAGATCCTGAAGGCCGTGGCCGAAGCCGAAGGCCCCGGACTGGTTATTCTGGGCAAGCAGGCGATTGACGACGATTCCAACCAGACCGGCCAGATGCTGGCCGCGCTGATGGGCCGCCCGCAAGGCACCTTCGCCAATGAGGTGACGCTGGATGGAGACAGCGTGACGGTGAAGCGCGAAGTCGACGGCGGGCTTGAGACGGTCAGGCTGTCACTGCCCGCGATCATCA
>JAURML010000029.1 GCA_030830695.1 Caenibius sp.
AGCGGCGCATGCCGATCCTGCCGTGCTGGATCGCCTCACGGGCGCGTGCTGGATCATTGACCCGCTCGACGGCACGCATAATTTCGCACATGGGCAGCTCCCGTTCGGCATCATCGTGGCACTTGCTGACGGGGGCGAAGCAGCGGCAGGCTGGCTGTACGATCCGCTGAGCGGGCGGTTCTGCCATGCTCAACGCGGCATGGGCGCCTTCATGAACGGGGAACGGGTAATTGCACAAACCACAGGCGGAAGCCCGCCTGTCGCTGCCATCTCGCTGCTATTCATGGATCCGGAACGGCGCGAGAGCGTGAAGCGCCACATCGCCCCTCATTACCGGGTGGTGGACATTCCGCGCTGCGCTGCCGAACAATATCCGCGTCTTGCGCTGGGCGAGAATGATCTGTCGATCTTTGAACGCACCCTGCCCTGGGACCATGCCGCTGGCATCCTGTGGCTGAACGAAGCGGGCGGCAGGGCGGCGCGGCCCGATGGCAGCGCCTATCGGGTGGACGATCATGCCCGACAGGGGCTGATCGGCGCGGCCAGCCCGGCCCTGTGGGACGAACTCGCCGCGCGGATGGAAATGCTTTAAAGTTCGCTTTCCAGCCAGCCCTTGAGCTGGCTCTTGGGTGCAGCGCCCAGTTTTTGGGCGACCGGCTTGCCACCCTTGAACAGCACCATCAGCGGAATTGACTGAACGCCGATCTGGCCCGGAACATTGGTGTTTTCCATGATGTCCATCTTGGCAATGGTGACCTTGTCAGCCAGTTCGTCACTGATTTCTTCCAGCGCAGGGCCGATCATCTTGCACGGACCGCACCAGTCCGCCCAGAAATCGACCAGCACCGGCTTGTCGGAATTGAGAACATCTTCAGCGAAGCTGGCATCAGTGACGGCTTTGGTCGGCATGGTGAGACTCCTTGTGATATGCCTTAATCTAGGCAGCCTGCGCGCAATGGCAACGGGTGTGCATCGATAAGATTGCTGTCAGTCCAGCAAGGCCTGCTTGTGCGGGTCCAGCAAGGCGGAGGGCAAGGCGAACAGCGCCGGAGCATGCGTATAAAGCAGCGCGGCATCGATTTGCCTGCCCGGATAAATCACCTCCAGCGCGGCGACATAGGCCGCCATTTGCCTGACAATGGAACCGGGAATTTCTCCAATCCGTTCAGGCGGACGACGCGCGGTCTTGAAATCGACCACCAGCAACCGTTCCGGCGTGACCAGCAGCCGGTCGACTGTCCCGGCGATGACCTGTCCGCCGACCTTTGCCGCAAAGGGCACCTCGGCCAGCGCGTCAGGCCCGAACAGATCGCGCCAGCGTGGGTCGGCCAGCACGCCAAGCGCCGCGTCCAACATCTCCTGCCGTATCGCCTCGTTGAGTTCTGCCCCATGGCGGGCAAGCCAGGCGGCACCAGACGTCGCCCGCTCCGCAACCGGCAGTTGGGGCATGCGTTCCAGCAGCGCATGAATCAAGACCCCGCGCCGAGCCGCCTGGGCCCGCAGCTGCGGCGGGAGCGGCGGGTCTGCGGACTGATCTTCCCCCGCAGAGGATGGAGCGAGCGGACGCGGCGGTCGCGGTTCCGGCCCGATCGGGGACACTGCCCAGACCGGCAAGTCCACCGGCATTGCGGGCGGCGCTTCGTCCGCGCGCACCGGAGGCAGCGGGGCCAGCTCACCCCATTCCTTGCGGCTGCCCCAGATGCCGTCCGCAACCGGTTCATGTTCGAACAAGGGGGCAAGGGCAGCATACCAGCTGCCTTTGGCGGGTTCTCCCCGGTCGCGGCTGCCAAGCGATCCGCCAATGAACAGTGCCTCTTCCGCGCGGGTCATGGCAACATAGAGCAGCCGCCAATGTTCTTCCATCTCCTCGCGCTGCGCGCGGGCATGCGTCTCTGCCACCACGCCCGCCCGGTCTGCGGCGGCCAGATCGGGAATAGGAATGCAGCGGCGATGCCTGATCCCCGCTGCTGAATTTTCGCCACCGCCATCATCCAGCACCAGCCCGCTGCTGCGCGCGTTTGCGGGATTGCCCGTCGCATCGGCAAGAATCACGATCGGGGCTTGCAAACCCTTGGAACCATGCACGGTCAACACCCGCACCAGACCCTCGCCCGCCCCCGCCTCGCGCTTCACATCCCCCTCACCCGCGTCGAACCATTGAATGAAGCCCTGCAGGCTTGGGCTATGAGCCGAAGCATAGGCATGCGCGGCATTGAGCAGTTCGTCGATCGGATCATTCGCCTCCTGACCGAGGCGGGATACCAGTGCCTTTCTTCCCTGCCAGGGGCCGACCAGAATCCAGTGCAGCAAAGCCTGCGGCGGTTCATAGTCCGCCAGCGCGAGGAATTGCCCGAGCCGCGCGAGCGTGGCCTGCACTTCGCCCTGCGCGGAAGCGCGCAGATGGGGCCACAGGCCGATGCCCTTTTCGCGCCAGCCATGCTCCAGCAACTGTTCCTGGCTCCAACCCACCAGCGGGGAGACCAGCAGATTGGCCAGATTGAGATCGTCAAATGGCTGCGCGGCAAAGCGCAGCGCGGCCATCAGATCCTTGACCGCCAGCGGCGCACCCAGCCTCAGGCGATCTACCCCCGCCACCGGCACGCCGCGCGCGTAAAGCCGTGCGACGATCAACCCCGCCAGTTCCTTGCGCTTGCGCACCAGCACCATCACATCGCCAGGTCCGGCGCGCCGCGCACCGCCCTTCACAAGCGGAAATCCATCGCGAATCCATTGCTGGACCTGCCAGGCGATGCGATCCGCAAGCAGCCGGTCAGGGCGGGAAAGCCAGCCTTCCTCCCCCTCGTCCACGTCATCGCCCGCATCCTCATTCGCGGCGCCGATCGGCGGCCACAGGGCGACATAGCCCGGACGGTCTTCCCCGATATGTGGTTCGTGCCCGCCGCTGAGGCCAAAACTCTCCTCGCCCACACTGGCAATTGCCCGGTCCACGAAATCCAGCACAGGCTGCGAGGTGCGAAAGCTACGGCCAAGGCCTAGTTCCCGCAGTGGGCGCGGCGCGTTTGCCCCGCGTGCCTGGCGCGCATTATCCAATGCCCCGGCCATCGCCCGTTTGACCCGCTGGCGCGCGGCCTCGAAATTTTCGGGGCTGGTGCCCTGGAACCGAAAGATCGCCTGCTTGTAATCGCCCACCACGAACAGCGTGCGCAGCTTGCCGTCCCGCTGCCCTTCGCCTGCGAAGAAATCGCCGGTTAGCGCATCGATGATATCCCATTGGGCGGCATTGGTATCCTGCGCTTCGTCGACAAGGATGTGGTCGAATTGCCGGTCCAGCTTGTACCGGATCCACTCCGCCATGCCCGCACGGTTGAGCAGGTCGGCGGCGCGCCTGATCTGGTCACCGAAGTCGATCAGGCCTTCGCGCTGCTTCGCCTCGTCCCATGCAAGCGCAAAACTCCGCCCGAGCGTCAGCGCAGGGGTCAGGTATTCCGCCAGCGCCAGCAGGCTTTTGAATTCCTGCACCCGCCCGATGCTGACAACCACGCGGGCAGCGCAATCGTCATAGTCCGGGTCGCGCTTGAGAAGATTGTCGAGTTGCCTGGGCCTGCCATCCAGAGTGAGCAGCGTCCCGTAGAAGCTGCCAAGCGATTCGAGCCTTCCCGCGGGATCGCGCGCCAGCCAGTCCGATATGACTTGCGCCCCGTCCCGGCCGGTCTTGCTGTCCCATTCCGACAAGGTCCGCAGGCAGTGGCGCAAGGATTCGACATCGAACTCATCGTCCGCGCACAAGGCGGCGGCCTGCGCCAGCTCCGCATCCGCAGCCAGTCCGAGCAACTGGTCGACGCGCGGCCTGAGCGGCGGTTGCCAGGCACCCGGCCCAAACCATGCGTCATGCGCGTCGGCACAGCGCAACATCCAGTCCTGCACCGCATCGGGCCCCATGCGCAGGCTGAGCAGTTCCAGCGCGCCGAGCAACTGCTCATCGTTGCGGGCTTCGGCGTCCACCAGCAGTTCGGCCAGCACCGTGCGGGCGAGCAGCGCGCGATCGCGATCCTCCATCGCCCGGCTGCCGGGCACAAGCCCCGCTTCATCCGGAAAGGCCGCGAGCAGCCACTGTGAAAAGGCATGAATCGTATCGATCCGCAGCCCGCCGCCCGGGCAGTCCAGCACGCGGGCGAACAGGGTCCGCGCCCGCGCCAGCGTGTCCGCATCCACCGGCGCGCCAATCGCGTGCAGATCCCGCGCCAGCGCCGCATCGGGCAGACGCACCCAGTCGGCCAGCACCTCGTTAACGCGCACCGCCATTTCGGCTGCGCCCGCCTTGGTGAAAGTAAGGCAAAGCAATTGCGATGGGGCAACCTCGGACTGCAGCAGCAGCCGCAGAACGCGCGCGGAAAGCACCTGTGTCTTTCCCGTTCCGGCGGAGGCGGAAAGCCACACCGTATATTCGGGATGCACTGCATCGCGCTGCGATCCGTGAAGTGGATGGACCTTGCCGCTCATGCCGGGCCCTCTGCTTCACCTGATGCACCCTGACGGCCCATCCATTCGTCCAGCCGCATCAGCTGGTCATAATCGGCATAGCCTGCAACATCTGGATTGAGGCGGGCGGTGAAAGGTTCGGTGCCCAGGATCCAGCGATCCAGCGCATCGTCCAGAAAATGCTGCGCAACAGAAAGGAAGTCATCGCGCGGAATGCCGGACTTCTTCTGCCCTTCCCTGACCGGCTCAGACACATAGCCAAAACCGGTTTCACTCACTCTGCTTTTGCCGAGTGACCAGTATTCGAACCGGGTCGGTTCGCCCTTCACCCCGGCGAAGGCATCGGCCCGGGCCATCAGCCCCAGCGTGCCAAGCTGCAGCGCATAGCCCGATTCCACCTCTCGCCCGCTGGGCGGGCTGCCTGTCTTGTAATCAACGATGGCAAGCTCGCCGCCCGGTAGCGCATCGATACGGTCCACCCGCCCGTGAATGCGAATGCCGCGTATGCGCATCTCCCCCGATAATTCGGAAACAATCGGCCTGCGCCCGTCCTGGCCGCCAATTTGCAATTCTACCCACTCCAGCCCTTTCAGCAGGCGCGGCCGCCAGAGGCTGCGCATCAGCGGGTGTGCGTTCATTTCCTGCAGTGTTTGCAGGGCTATACCGCGCAGCATTCCGCCCTGTGTGTGCCACCTGCGCAAGATCTCGTGAACCGCAGTACCCTTCCATGCTGCAGAGGGTTCCGCATCCAGAGGATCGAGCGCACGCAGCCGCAGGATGGCCTGAGCATAGAACTGGTAAGGATCGCTGCGCAGCCGGTCGAGCGCGGTCACGCTGATGTCCACCCTGCGCTGCGCAGCTGACGGGCACGGCTCCGGCTGTCTGTAGACCGGGGCTGGCTGAGCATGATCGAGCGCGCGGGCATACACAACCGCTTGCTGGTCAAGGTGGCGAGCGAGCAGATCGGCGCCCAGCAGCGCGCGCACCCTCAGCAGGAAGCGCGACGGAATGGCCGGCCCCTGCGCGTCGCGCTGCGCACGGCTTAGCACCACTTCGGGCGCACCCATCGCTCCGGCCAGATCGTGCGCGGCCAGACCGATCCGAAAATCCGCGCCCGGCACCCCCAACGCCCGCAGCACCTCGGGCGCCAGCAGGGGATCCGGGGCCGGTGCAGCAGGCCAGCTCCCCTCATTCAGCGCCGCGCAAATCATTAGGTCGGCGCGCGTCATGCGCGATTCGAGCAAGCCATATATGGCAACGCGCGGATGAGCGCCCCAGGCCGGGCGCACCGCCACCCGCTCCATCGCATCGCGCAGGACGGCGGGCAATTCGCGCGGGTCAAGCCGGGTTCCGACCGCCTCGGCCTGCGCGCGGATATCCTCGACCAGGGCGGCCAGCGCCCGGCCATCCTCGCGCGCCCACAGCGCATCCCCGCACAGCCCCTGTGCCGCACTGACCAGCGTATCGAGAAGTTGCGAAAGCCCTGCCTCCGCTTCGCTTCCCTGCGCCATCAGCGGGTCAAGCAGACGGCGCAACCCGGCCCACCATGCCGCGATCGCAGGCCGCAGCCTGGCCATTTCCGCAATCAGGGGATCCAGTGCGTCCAGCCCCGGTTGCGGGCGCGGGCCGCGCAGGCGAAGTTCCAGCGCGCGGGCATGGTCCAGCCACTCGGCCCGCCCTTCACCGCCGCCTGCGAAGGGATGTTCCAGCAGCGCCATCAGCGCCACCGGCGCCGCAGCTTCGGCCATCACCTCGGCGAAAATCAGGAACAGCCGCCCGGCGGGCGTATGCGGCAAGGCCTGGCCCGCCGTATCGTCCGCCTCGATATGCCAGCGTCGCAGATGAGCGACGATCCGCCCCGCCAGCCCGCGATCCGGTGTGATCACGGCCACTCGCCGTTCCGGCTGTTCCAACGCCTCGCGCACCAGCAGCGCGATAGCCTGCGCCTCTTCTTCGGGGTTGGCGCTTTCCATCAGGCGCATATTGGACAGGCGCCTTTGCGCTGACGGCAAATCGACCCAGCAGGCGCTGGCTTGCGGTGGCAGGAAGAGATTGGAAATCGCGCGGCTGCGTTCGGGCTGCGCCGCCGCCAGCCCGGCCCTGTGCCAGGGCTGGACCTCGGTGCGAGCAATGCCCATGCGATTGAGCAGCAGCTTGAGATGATACTGGGGATGTGTGACCGCATCGCCTCTCGCAAAAGGTGGCCCGCCCACTTCCGCAGGCGCCCCTGCGCAGCCCAGCTCCGCCCAGACTGCGTCCTTCATAGCAAGGTCGAGATCCGGCAGGATCACCGCACCGCCCGGCATTTCCGCAATCACCCGCAGCAGGCGGGCGAGCGACGGGGCTGCACTGGTTACGCCCGCTGCCACCATGGGCGTTTGTGGCGGAGCAAGCTTCCAGCGCCGCGCAGCATGATCGAACAGACGGTTGCGCCGCGCCGACGCATCCAGTTCCCCTCGTTCCTGCAATTCGGCCAGCCAACGCGCCTGCACCCGGGCGAACAGGCGCAACCCATCCTGCCAATGGCCCGAAAGGTCGCCCAGCAGATCGACGACCCGTTCGCTCAGCAATTCCTCCGGCCCGATATCCTCCACCAGCAGGCGGTCCATCGTGTCCGCCTGTTCGCGGGCGAGGCGCAACAGCGCAGCACCATGCGGTGCATTGCCGCCCATTTCGTCGCGAATGTGTTCTGCCAGCCGCAGCCAGCGTCGCGTGGGATCGGCAGCAGGGGCAATTTCCGCCCCCGCCCCCATCGGGTCAAGCAACGGCCCCAGTGTTTCGTCCAGATCCAGATCACCCACCACCGCCATACGGGGCAGCAGCAGCCCGTCACCCGCGAGGCGGATGAACGCCTCGCTGACCGTGCGCGCCGCGCGGCGGCTAGGCAGCAGCAGGGTCAGCCGCGCGAGGCCGAGATCGGGATCGCGGTAGCGCGACAGCAAACCGGCCACCAGCGCATCGGCAAAGCCGCTATGTGCGGCAATGGAATAGACGCCGGGCCGGTGGCGCTCAGTCACTGGTCAGCGCGGCTTCGGTGGGCGCGATTGATGCCGGATCGCCGACCTCGAACCAGCGACCGCTGAAACTGGTGCCATAGAGGCGCCCTTCCTCAATCGCACGGCTCCACAGGGCATTGGTTGAAAACGGGCCGTCGGGCGGATCGCGCAGCAGGCGATGGGAAACGATCTGGATGCCGGTGTAAATGAACGGGGCCACCCGCTCTCCCCGTCGCCGGGAAATGCGCCCTAGTTGATCGAGGTGGAAATCGCCCTTGCCGCGATAATGCCGCGCCCCGGCGTGTGGCACGAGCAGCAGCAATGCATCCATTGCCACAGGATCCCAGGTCCGCGAAAGCTGCGCAAAGGCATTCACCGGCCCGTCCAGCCAGACATTGTCACTGTTCAGACAGAAAAACGGATCGGGCAGCAACGGCTGCGCCTTCACCATGCCCCCGCCGGTCTCCAGCAGCAGGTCACGTTCGTCCGAGACAATGCAGCGCGGCACCTTGCGCGCCCCGACATGCGCGATCAGCGAATCCGGCAGATAATGGACGTTGACCACCGCATTGGCGATTCCCGCCTCGGCCAGGCGATCAAGCGTGTGATCGATCAAGGGCTTTCCGGCAACGCGCACCATCGGCTTGGGCCTGCTCGCGGTCAGCGGGCGCATCCGCTTGCCCAGCCCCGCCGCCATCACCATCGCCGTATCGGAAGCCAGTGTGTTCAACCCAGCCCCCCGCCCCTGTGCGCGCGGATATCGGCCGGCACATTGGCGTCGAACCACGCCGCCACCGGGGCCAGCGCAGGATGCTCCAGATCGCGCTCCAGCGCTTCCCATACGCGGGGGATCATGGCCAGATAGCGCGGCTTGCCGTCGCGCTTCCACAGCCGCGCAAATATGCCGACGATCTTGGCGTTGCGCTGCGCGCCGAGGCGAGCATAGTCAGCCTCGAACTCCTCGCCGCCCCCTGCCGCCGCAGCATAGTAATCGAGCATCGCACGTTCCAGCGCAGGCGGCACATCGCGCCGCGCATCCTGCAGCAGCGACACCAGGTCATAGGCCCGGTGCCCGACCAGCGCGTCCTGAAAATCGATCAACCCCTGCCCGCCATCGGCCAGCAGCATGATGTTTTCGGCATGGTAATCGCGCAGCACCGTAACGCCGGGCTGCTGGCGGGGCAACATCGGGGCCAGCGCGGCATCCCACGCCGCAGCATACCTTACGGCATCCGCGGAAATTCCCGCCGCGGGGCAGAACCATTCGCAGAACAATGCCGCCTCGCGCTGATAGACAGCCATATCATATGGCTCAAACGGGCCGGGCGGCAGCGCATGAAGGCTGACCAGCGCGTCAATCGCCGCGCGATAGGCGCCTGCTTCGTCACCCGGCACAAGGTCGAGATGATCACGCATGCGCGCGTCACCGAAATCCTCCATCAGCACCAGTCCGCGTCCGCTGTCCTGCGCATAGATTTCAGGCGCACGCAGATGATGCGCGCGCAACCACTGCCCGACATGCAGAAACGGTCCGGTATCTTCCTGCGGCGGCGGCGCATCCATCAGCATGGCCGATGCGCCATTGCGGCGCAGCCGGAAATAACGGCGAAAGGACGCATCGCCAGGCAGCGGTTCGATCACCGAACCGGCCCACCCCGATGCGTCAAGGAAGGTATCAATGCCATCCGGCAAGCCTGTGGTCATGGCATGCGTTCTAGCCAATCGCGCCCGCCTTCGACAATGGCGATCCGCCCTTCTCCACCATATTCCAGACTGATCGCAAGGCAGGCCGGATCATGCGCGAACCCGCCCGCGTTCTCTGGCCATTCGGCGATCAGCGCCGCGCCGTCGCGATAGTCGTCAAGCCCCAGTTCCTGCGCTTCTTCCGGGTGTTCGAGCCGGTAAAAATCGGCATGGACCAGCGGCACGCGCATCTCCGGCCCGTCATACAGCTCGATAATCGCGAAGCTGGGCGACGGCACCTCACCGCCATGCCCCAGCGCGGCAATGATCGCGCGGGCCAGGGTGGTCTTGCCCGCGCCCAGCCCGCCCGACAGCGCAATCACATCGCCGGGGCGCAATTGCGCGGCGATATCGGCACCGAAACGCGCCATCGCGGCAAGATCAGGCAGATCGACCTGCGTCACGGCAGCAGCACGGTCACCGTCGTGCCCATTCCTTTTTGCGATGCCAGAGCAAGTTTGCCGCCATGCGCCTCGATCAGTTGGCGGGCCAGCGGGAGGCCAAGCCCCTGCCTGCGCTCCACTCCGCTGCCATCAGCGGCCATCCGGTATCCATCAAGCGCGCGCGCGGCCTCGTCCTGGTTCATACCGTGACCATTATCCGATATGACGATGCGCAGTCCTGCCTTATTGCGCGCAACCTCCACCAGAATGCGCCCGCCAGGGGCGGTAGCGGCAATGGCGTTGTCCAGAATATGACCGATGGCGCGGCCCAGCCGACGCTTGTCGGCCATGATCACACCGGACGAAGGGTTGCCCCGCAGATCGAGCGCGAGTTCGCCCGCGCGGACCTTCTCTTCCCGGTCTCGCACCAGCCGCGTCACAAATGGGAGCACTTCCAGTTCCTCACGCGCGAGGGGGAGCAGGCCTGCCTCACTCTGACTGAGTTCAAGAACGGTTTCGATCTGTTCGCCCAGACGCTCGACTGACGAAAGAATGGCATCCACATAGTCACGGCCCTGCTCGGACAGTTCGCCAGCGACCCCGCTCTGCAGCAATTCCGCAAAACCGCCGATGGAAGTCAGCGGTGTCCTGAACTCATAGCTCATATTAGCCAGGAAGCGGGTCTTGACCGCATCCGCTTCTTCCAGCGCAATATTGCGTTCGCGCAGCGCATCCTCCGCTTTCTGCGAATCCGTGATGTCGAGGACGGTCAGCAACCCGTTACCATCCGGCAGGGGGACGCCCGCAAATTCCAGCGTCCGCCCGTCGCTGAGCGCAGTGCGCCCGCCGCGCTGAGTGCGTTCCAGCGTGGCCGCCCGCACCACATCGCCCACGGCCCTAGCCTGTGCGGGCCGTACCAGCCGTTCGGCAATTCGTTCCAGCAATGCTTCGATGCGCGGATGATTGTCGAGATATTCCGGCTCCAGGCCCCAGTCGGCCACGAAGCGGCGATTCCACAATTGCAGGCGCCCATCGGGGGAAAAGACCGCAATCGATTCGAACAGTGAATCAAAGGTCGCGGTGCGTGTGCGCAGCAGCGTGTCGCGCATGGCGGACAGGGCGAGTTGTTCGGTCTGGTCTTCCGCCACCAGCACCAGCCCGCCATCGGGCATGGGCTGCGCCACGATCCGCAAATGCGTGCCATCACGCAGCGGCCAGGCTGCTTCCTGCGGCGCATCGGCGTTGAACCATTCTGCCCGTTCGCGCCGCCACTCCGGAAAATCCCTGACTTCGGGCAGACGGCTCAGATCGCGCGTGGAGGCCAGCCATTGCTCGAAGGACGGCGGATCGACCATCGCCGCAGTCCCCAGCGCAAAAATCCGGTGGAATGGCTGGTTGGCAAAGGCGAGGCGATGTTTCGCATCGAATTGAGCGACACCCACCGACAGCTGGTCAAGCATCGAACGTTGCGCTTCGCGGAAAGCGCGCAGGGCGCGGGCCTGTTCCTCGATTTCCTCAATGTCGAAGGCGTAACCGGCCACCCCTTCTTCGCCAAGCGGGAGGTCACTCACGCGCAGCGCTCTTCGCTGCCCCTCGATGGTCGCGGCGACAATACGTTCGATCGGCAGGTTCCTGCTGCGTGCCTGATCCGCGACTTGCGCCGCCGTCAGCCCGTCAATCCGCTCCACCAGTTCACGCTGTTCGGCAATGACCGCATCCGCACTGTCAGCGCCGACTGCGGCCACATAGGCGCTGTTGACCAGCCGTAGCTTCGCATCCGGCCCCCTGAACCACATCGGCAGGGGCGCGGCTTCGATCAAGCCGACCAGCGCGGCGAAATCGGATCGCGCCCGCGCCGCATCGCTGCGCAGCGCATTCAGCTCGCTCTCGCTTTCACTGAAATCGAACACCCAGACCAGTGCCGCTCCGCCCGGCGACACCAGCGGATCGGCCAGGTGGCCCCGCATCGCCAGGCTGCGGCGCGAATTGCGCGGGGTGATCGCCAGCCGGAATGGCGTGGCGGTTTTCTGAGTGCGTCGCACCGCCTCGGTCAGTTCGCTCAGTTGTGCAGCGTCCAGCCCGCGATCACCGCCGTCCAGTTCTGACAGGTAACCCGGCATCGCGTCCAGCCCGAGCCACAAGGCCAGCCGGGGCGGTGCTTCCAGCTTGCCATCGGCGCGCACCAGCATCGGTAGCGCAGGTGCCTCGTCAACCATGCGCGACAGGCGGCGCAGCGCCTTGCGGCTCGTTTCGGCCTTGCGGGACCGCTCGCGCGCGCCGACAATCAGCCAGCCCGCGCACAGCGTCCATGCGGCCATGAGCAGGCCGATCAGAACCAGCGCGGTTTCGGACAAGATCATGCGGCCATCGCTATGCGCCCGCCGTGCGGATTACAATGGGCGTTCGGCCGCTGTGCCCGTTGGCGGGCGCATCACCGCCCCCGTCCACCGCACCGGCCGCGCCCGATCAATAACGGTAATGGTCGGGCTTGAACGGGCCTTCAACCGGAACGCCGATATAATCGGCCTGTTCGCGGCTCAATTTCGTCAGCTTCACGCCCAGCTTCTCAAGGTGCAGCGCGGCGACCTTTTCGTCCAGATGCTTGGGCAGCACATAGACCTTGCGTTCATACTCATCGCCCTTGGTGAAGAGTTCGATCTGCGCCAGCACCTGATTGGTGAAGCTGGATGACATGACGAAGCTGGGATGGCCGGTCGCGCAGCCCAGATTCACCAGGCGGCCCTTGGCAAGGATGATGATCTGCTTGCCATCGGGAAAGCTCACCAGATCCGTTCCCGGCTTAATTTCCTGCCAGGCATAATTGTCCAGCGCGGAAATCTGGATTTCGGAATCGAAATGGCCGATGTTGCAGACAATGGCCATGTTCTTCATCGCCTTCATATGTTCGGCGGTGATGACATCCTCATTGCCCGTCGCGGTCACGAAAATGTCAGCGCGGGCGACCGCATCCTCCATCGTCACCACTTCATAGCCTTCCATCGCGGCCTGCAGCGCACAGATCGGATCGATCTCGGTCACCAGCACGCGCGCGCCGCCCTGGCGCAGCGATGCGGCGGACCCCTTGCCGACATCGCCAAAGCCCGCCACGCAGGCGACCTTGCCGGCCAGCATCACATCGGTTGCCCGGCGGATGGCATCGACCAGCGATTCCTTGCAGCCATAGAGATTGTCGAATTTCGACTTGGTCACGCTGTCATTCACATTGATGGCGGGGAATGGCAGCTTGCCCTGCTTGGCCAGCTGGTACAGCCGGGTCACGCCAGTGGTGGTTTCTTCCGAAACGCCATGTATCGCCTTGACGGTTTCACTCAGATAACCGGGACGCGCCTTGATGAAGGCTTTCAGTGCGCGCTGGAATTCAATCTCTTCCGCATTGGCTGGTTCGGGCAGGGATTCGCCCGCCTCAAGCCTTGCCCCCCACAGGGCAAACATGGTGGCATCGCCGCCGTCGTCCAGGATCATATTGCAGGTGGCATCGCCCCAGTCGAAGATCCGCCCCACATAATCCCAGTATTCGGCCAGGCTTTCGCCCTTGATCGCGAACACGGGGATGCCCTGCGCTGCAATCGCGGCAGCCGCGTGATCCTGCGTCGAAAAGATATTGCAGGTCGCCCAGCGCACTTCGGCGCCCAGCGCCACCAGCGTTTCGATCAGCACGGCGGTCTGGATCGTCATATGCAGCGAGCCGGTGATGCGCGCGCCCTTGAGCGGCCTGGCCGCGCCAAATTCGGCACGCAGGGCCATCAGGCCGGGCATTTCCGTTTCGGCTATCGCGATTTCGGCCCGGCCATAATCGGCGAGCGCGATATCCTTGATAACATAATCCTGGCTGGCATTCTGGGCAGAGGCAGTGGCCACGTCGATACTCCCG
Source organism: Caenibius sp. (assembly GCA_030830695.1). Taxonomy (GTDB): domain Bacteria; phylum Pseudomonadota; class Alphaproteobacteria; order Sphingomonadales; family Sphingomonadaceae; genus JACKKV01. Next base: position 13,455 of record JAURML010000029.1, read on the forward strand.
GCACGTCAATGGAATGAAGGCGCACAAACGGAAACGACGCCTTAACGGCGCCGCCCTTAGACGTTGCTTGTCGCCAAGGCAAACCATCCCCCGCGCATTCGGGCGCGCTCAGTAATCTCCGGCCAGATCCACCAAAGCCAGCTCAGTGGTGAGCAGGTGGTCCGCAGCATCGTCAAGCCCGCCTGGCACACTGTGCGAAGCAAGCGCGCGGGTCGCCTCGCCCAGTTCGGCGCAATCGAATGCGGGGTGGCCTTCGCCATAAGTGCTGGCGACGCGCGTATTGAGGCGATCGACCGCGAAACTCACCGAGTTCGTACCGAACCGGCGGGCATAGTCCGCCTCGAGCACGCTTCGCGCCTCACTTAACTCGGTGGCATAGACTTCGCTGAAATGGTCATATGCGGTTGTGAAATCGCTACCGGCCTGCCGACAGCGCAGAGAACTGACCATCAGCAAAACATCAAGCTGTTGCAGTTTTTCGGCCCGCTGCAAATCCGAGCTCGCCGCGCTGGCCTGAACTGGCGCGCTCAAGGCCGTGACGGCCGCCAGGCCGGTTGCAACATACCGAAAAATCCCCATTTCAATGCCCTTCGCGCTGCGCTCCCTTGCGGCACAATGCGTTTGTCCGTTTGCGTTTTCTTCAACATCCAGGGTTGAACGATTTTAACCACGATGCCGCTTTGCCTGTTGCGTGATAACCATTCGCACTATTATGTCAGCAGCCGCAGGCCGCACTCCGCGCGCAAGAAAGGACTTGAGACATGACCATTTCCGTTGGCGACAAACTGCCCGATGTAACGCTCATCAAATCGGCCGCGGACGGCCCCGAGAAAGTGCAGTCGGGCGAATATTTCGCCGGTCGCAAAGTCGCCCTGTTTTCGGTCCCCGGCGCGTTCACTCCGACCTGTTCGGCCAAACATCTGCCGGGCTTTGTCGACAAGGCGGCCGCATTGAAGGCCAAGGGGGTCGATGAAATCGCTTGCACCGCGGTCAACGATCCCTTTGTGATGAGCGCGTGGGGCGCGCGTGACGGGTCTACCGATGTAACCATGCTGGCAGACGGCAATGGCGAATTCGCCAAAGCACTGGGCCTGACCATGGACGGCAGCGGCTTTGGCCTTGGCCTGCGCGGCTCGCGCTGGTCGATGGTGGTCAATGACGGCAAGGTCGAGCAGCTCAACCTGGAAGAAGGCGGTGCGTTCGAGGTGAGTTCCGCCGAACATATGCTCGGCCAGCTCTGAACCTGCTGACATAAGTGGAAAGGGCGCCTGCGGGCGCCCTTTTTCGTTGGGGCCTGCGGTCAGAAGCCCATCAGGCTCAGCACTTCCTTGCGGCTACGCTGATCCTCCAGGAACGTCCCCACCATCCGGCTGGTGACCATGGACACACCCGGCGTGCGCACCCCGCGCGCGGTCATGCAGGCGTGACTGGCATCGATCACCACCGCCACCCCGCGCGGTTGCAGATTGTCCCAGATGCACTGGGCGACCTCAGCCGTCAGCCGTTCCTGAATCTGCAGCCTGCGGGCAAAGCCATGCAGCACACGCGCAAGCTTGGATATGCCCACCACCCGCTCGTTCGGCAGATAGGCAATTGCAGCCTTGCCGATGATCGGGGCCATATGGTGTTCGCAATGGCTCTGAAAGGGAATATCCTTCAGCAGCACGATCTCGTCATAGCCGCCCACTTCCTCGAATACGCGGCTGAGGTGGACAGCGGGGTCAGCGTCATAGCCGACGCAATATTCCTTCCAGGCGCGCGCCACGCGGGCGGGCGTATCGATCAGCCCTTCGCGGGACGGATCGTCCCCGGCCCAGCGGATCAGCGTGCGGATAGCCTCCTGAACCTCTGCGGGAACTTCGACCTTGTTGCTCATCGAAATCGATCCCTTGCTTTCGCCTGTCAGACGCGCCCGGTTTCACACCTAGTAACCGGTGAGGGATAATCCAAGGATTTACGGAAAAAAATTGGCGCGCCCGGAACGATTCGAACGTCCGACCCTCAGATTCGTAGTCTGATGCTCTATCCAGCTGAGCTACGGGCGCGCGGTGGAGGGGCACATAGGAGCAGGCGTTGCGCTTGGCAATCCCCTATGCGCCCTGTTCTGCCCTGCAAACGCTCGCAAGCAAATCCACGTCAAGTGGCGGCATCGGCAGTTTGTTCATCTCGTCCAGCGTGAACCAGCCCAGTTCCCCGCCTTCGAGCGCGGTGACGGCTGCGCCTGCTGCATCGAGACTGTAAAGAAGAATGGCAATCGCGCGCTCATTGCCCGCTACGGCGCGATCGGCAAATGCCAGCGGCACGATTGCGGCGCCATCGCAACGCAGGCCCAGTTCCTCCTCCAGCTCGCGAATCAACGCATTTCTGGGCGATTCTCCCGGTTCGACCTTGCCGCCGGGGAACTCCCACAAACCTGCATGATCCTTTCCGGGTGGCCTGCGCTGGAGCAGAAACCGCCCGGAATGGCCGCGAATCAGCGCCGCAACCACCAGCATGAATGTCGGGAAATTTTCCAGAACGGCTCCGCGTGGAAACTATTTGTTAGGAATTTCTCAGGCAAAAGCCACTCTATCGGAACTGTATTGGCGAGAAAAGCTGGTGTTACCTACCAAAATTCTTTTGCGGATGCTCGGCGATAATGCCGGTGCGACTGCCGTCGAATATGGTCTGATCCTATCCCTGATCGCTCTGACCATCATGGGGGCACTACAAAGCGTCGCCGGAAGCACGATCTCGATGTGGGCGCGTGTGGAAGCCGCTGTGAATGCAGTAATGGGGGGCTGAGCGATTAGGGATTTGTCAATCTATTGAACGTAAATCGAGTTTGCCTCTCCTTTGGAATGGGCCGGGTACCGAAGACTGAACCAGGAGACTACCAATGAAATTCTTCAACAAGATCCTTCGTGACGAAGCTGGTGCGACTGCCATCGAATATGGCCTGATCGCCGCCCTTATCGCTGTTGCCGCCATCTCGGCGATGACCACGCTGGGCACGAACCTGTCGAGCACCTTCTCGACTGTGAGCGGCAAGCTCTAAGTCGAAAGCGTCTGACGCAAACAAGGAGAGGCGGCAGGGCAACCTGCCGCCTCTTCTTTTATGTCCGGGTCAGACGTAGCCGCGCGCCCGGCTATTTTACGACAAGCTTGACCTTCTGGCCGACCTGTACCCCATCATTGGCGCCAAGTCCGTTCAGCACGCGGAAGCGCGCTTCCTGCGCATCGCTGTACGCCATCCGCCTGGCCAGGCTCGCCACTGTGTCGCCGCTTTTTACGGTAACCACATCAATCCGCCGGGGAACGATCGCCGCCGCTTCGCTGCTGCTGATGCGGCGCAGCGAATTGAACATCGCATTGAACACTGCAACCTGCCCTGCGGGTGCGATGGTGGCAAAGTGAAACGCGCGTGAGTTCGAAAACTCGTAGGCGAAAACCACCACATCGACCTGGCCATTGCCGCTGTTGACCCGTGCAGTGCCGTAAGCCGCCGGTATGCCGTTTACAGTCGTCTTTGTGATGCTTGAAGGTGCAAGTGACTGCCCCTCTCCCGCCAGCGCATTGAACACACCCCTGATATAGCTGTCCAGATCGCCGGAATAGGCCGCGCTGGAAAGCTGACCCTTGCCGCCCTGCCCGTTGATCGTCACCGCGCGGGTGCCATTCATC
>JAURML010000030.1 GCA_030830695.1 Caenibius sp.
CTGTCGCCATGGGGAAGTTTCGCGCTCTTTCGCCGTACCTGGTGGTTGACGATTCGCGCAAACCGTTCGGCTGCCTGCATGGGGTGCAGAATGCCGGACCTTTGACAGGATAGGAATATTGATGGGTTACCCAGCGCCCCAGGGCTTTTACGATCCGCGCAATGAGCATGACGCATGCGGTGTGGGCTTTGTCGCTCATATCAAAGGCGAAAAAAGCCATTCGATCGTGAAACAGGCGCTGCAGATTCTCGCCAATATCGACCATCGCGGCGCGGTGGGCGCGGACCCGCTGATGGGTGACGGCGCCGGCATCCTGCTCCAGCTTCCCGATCTGCTTTTTCGCAACTGGGCCGGTGGCGCGGGGCATTCCCTGCCCCGGCCGGGTGATTATGCCGTGGCGATGTGCTTCCTCCCGCGCGACGCGGACGCCCGCGAGATTGCCGTCAACCTGTTTGAAAAGGTCATCCGCAAGGAAGGCCAGAAGCTGATCGGCTGGCGCGACGTGCCGGTATCGCTTGACGGCCTTGGCAAGGCGGTGATCGAATCCATGCCGGTAATCCGCCAGTGCTTCGTCGCGCGCGGGGAAAATTGCGCAGATCAGGACGCGTTCGAGCGCAAGCTGCTGGCCATCCGCAAGCAGACGCAAAATCCGCTCGACGAACAGGCGGTGGAACTGAACATGCCGGGCCTGGCGGAACTCTACATGCCCAGCTTCTCCAGTCGCACGATCGTGTACAAGGGGCTGCTGCTCGCCAATCAGGTGGACAGTTTCTACGACGATCTGCGCAATCCCGATTGCCAGACCGCGCTGGGCCTCGTGCATCAGCGTTTTTCCACCAACACCTTCCCCAGCTGGCGGCTCGCGCACCCTTACCGCTTCATGGCGCATAACGGGGAAATCAACACGGTTCGCGGCAATGTGAACTGGATGAATGCCCGGCGGCGGACGCTGGAATCCGACCTGCTCGGGCCGGATCTGGACAAGATGTGGCCGCTGATCCCGCATGGGCAGTCTGACACGGCCTGCCTCGATAACGCCTTCGAACTGCTGCTGGCGGGCGGATACAGCCTCACTCACGCGATGATGATGCTGATCCCGGAAGCCTGGGCCAAGAATCCGCTGATGGATCCGGACCGGCGCGCTTTCTACGAACATCACGCCGCGCTGATGGAACCTTGGGATGGCCCCGCCGCCGTCGCCTTTACCGATGGCCGCCAGATCGGCGCCACGCTGGACCGCAACGGGCTGCGCCCCGCGCGCTACTGCGTGACTAAGGACGATCTGGTCTGCCTCGCCTCCGAAAGCGGCGTCCTGCCGTTTGCGGAAGAAGACATCATCCGCAAATGGCGCCTGCAGCCGGGCAAGATGCTGCTGATCGACCTCCAGCAGGGCCGCATCATCGAGGATGAGGAACTGAAGTCGGAACTGAGCAAGGCGGAGCCTTACGCGGACTGGCTCGATCAATCGCAATACAAGCTGGAAGATCTCGACACGGTCGAACTGCAGGAAGGCGACATTCCGGAGGAAACCACCACCCTGCTCGATCGCCAGCAGGCCTTCGGTTATACGCAGGAAGACGTTTCCAAGTTCCTCGAACCGATGGCGCAAAGCGGTGACGACCCGATCGGATCGATGGGCACGGATACGCCGATTGCGGTCCTTTCCGCCCGCCCCCGGCTGCTTTACGACTATTTCAAGCAGAATTTCGCGCAGGTCACCAATCCGCCGATCGACCCGATCCGCGAAGAACTGGTGATGAGCCTGCTATCAATGATCGGCCCGCGCCCCAACCTGTTCGGACACGATGCAGGTTCGCACAAGCGGCTGGAAGTCGCGCAGCCGATCCTGACGGACCAAAATGTGGCCAAGATCCGCCGCGTCGAAAAGGCGCTGGACAAGGCATTCCGTACCGGCACGCTGGACATGACCTGGGACGCAGCCAGCGGCGCTGGCGGGCTGGCCGGTGCGATCAAGGAACTGTGCCACGCGGCGACCGAAGCCGTGCTGGCCGACAAGAATATCCTGATCCTGTCCGACCGCGCCCAGGGGCCGGACCGGATCCCCATGCCCGCGCTGCTGGCGACGGCAGCGGTGCATCATCACCTGGTGCGCCAGGGGCTGCGCATGCAGACCGGGCTGGTCGTCGAAACCGGCGAAGCGCGCGAAGTGCAGCATTTCTGTGCGCTGGCCGGCTATGGCGCCGAAGCGATCAACCCCTATGTCGCCTTCGAGACGCTGGAACAGATCCGCGTCGAGAAGGAACTCCCGCTGACCCGTGAAGAGGTTCAGAAGAACTACATCAAGGCGGTGGGCAAGGGCATTCTCAAGGTCATGTCCAAGATGGGCATTTCCACCTACCAGTCCTATTGTGGCGCCCAGATTTTCGACGCCGTCGGCCTCAACAGCGAATTCGTGGAAAGTTATTTCACCGGCACTGCGACCACGATCGAGGGCGTCGGGCTGGCCGAAGTGGCCGAAGAAACGGTGCGTCGCCACGCCGCCGCTTATGGCGACAATCCCATCTATCGCAGGATGCTGGATGTCGGCGGGATGTACCAGTACCGCATCCGCGGCGAAGATCACGCCTGGACGGCCGCGAATATCGCGCAGCTCCAGCATGCGGTGCGCGGGAACAATCACCGCAATTACGAAGAATTCGCCCAATCCATCAACGAACAGTCCGAACGGCTGCTCACGATCCGCGGGCTGATGGAACTGAAGAAGGCGGACAAGCCACTGGACATTGCGGAGGTCGAACCCGCGAGCGAAATCGTGAAGCGTTTCGCCACCGGCGCGATGAGTTACGGCTCGATCAGCTGGGAAGCGCATACCACGCTGGCGCTGGCCATGAACCGGATCGGCGGCCGCTCCAACACCGGCGAAGGCGGGGAAGACCCGGCTCGCTTCAAGCCACTGGACAATGGCGATTCCATGCGTTCGCGGATCAAGCAGGTGGCCAGCGGCCGCTTTGGCGTGACCACGGAATATCTGGTCAATTCCGACGATATCCAGATCAAGATGGCGCAGGGTGCGAAACCCGGCGAAGGCGGACAGCTGCCCGGCCACAAGGTCGACAAGATCATCGGCAAGACCCGCCATTCAACGCCGGGTGTGGGCCTGATTTCGCCCCCGCCGCACCACGACATCTATTCGATCGAGGATCTGGCCCAGCTGATTCACGATCTGAAGAATGTGCAGCCCGAAGCCCGTATTTCGGTGAAGCTCGTCTCCGAAGTGGGCGTGGGCACGGTCGCCGCCGGCGTCTCCAAGGCGCGGGCCGATCATGTCACCATCTCGGGCTATGAAGGCGGGACCGGCGCATCCCCGCTGACCAGCCTCACGCATGCCGGTTCGCCGTGGGAAATCGGCCTGGCCGAAACGCAGCAGACCCTGCTGCTGAATGATCTGCGCAGCCGGATCGTCGTGCAGGTCGACGGCGGATTGCGCACGGGCCGGGACGTCGCCATCGGCGCGCTGCTGGGCGCGGACGAATTCGGCTTCGCCACTGCACCGCTGATCGCGGCAGGCTGCATCATGATGCGCAAGTGCCATCTCAACACCTGCCCGGTGGGCGTGGCCACTCAGGATCCCGTGCTGCGCAAGCGGTTCACGGGCGCGCCGGAACACGTCATCAACTATTTCTTCTTCGTTGCCGAAGAACTGCGCGCGATCATGGCCGAAATGGGCTTCCGCACGGTCAGCGAAATGATCGGCCGGGTGGACCGGCTGGAGGTGAAACAGGCAATCAGCCACTGGAAGGCGCAAGGCGTGGACCTGTCCCGCCTGCTGCACAAGGTCGACCTGGCCGAAGGCAAGCCGCTCCTGAACACCGACGTGCAGGATCACGGGCTGGCCGGTGCGCTGGACAATGAACTGATCGAAGCCTCCCGCCCGGCTATCGAAAACGGCGAAGCGATGTTGCTTGATCGCACTATTCGCAACGTCAACCGTACGGTGGGCGCAATGCTGTCAGGGCGGATCGCCGAAAAGCATGGCCACGCGGGGTTGAAGCCCGAACAGCTGCGCGTCAATTTCACCGGCGTGGCGGGCCAAAGCTTCGCTGCCTGGCTGGCGCATGGGGTAACGCTCGATCTGGTGGGCGATGCCAATGACTATGTCGGCAAGGGGCTTTCGGGCGGGCGAGTGATCGTTCGCCAGCCGGAGGGCGTGCAGCGCGACCCGACCGAGAATATCATCGTGGGCAATACAGTGCTTTACGGCGCCATCGCGGGCGAAGCCTATTTCAACGGCGTCGCCGGCGAACGGTTTGCCGTGCGCAATTCGGGCGCCATCGCGGTGGTCGAAGGCACGGGCGATCATGGCTGCGAATATATGACCGGCGGCGTCGTCTGTGTGCTGGGCAAGACCGGACGCAATTTTGCCGCGGGCATGTCGGGCGGCATCGCCTATGTCTATGACGAGGACGGCAGCTTCGAACAGCTGTGCAATCTGGCCCAGGTCGATCTGGAACGGATCGCCCCCGCCCCGCACGACGAAGAAGGCACCGGTCGCCCGCATCAGCGGCCGAGCAGTGTCAATGATTACGGCATGGGCGACCCGCTCTATCACGATGCCGAACGGCTGAAGATTCTGGTTGAACGCCACAAGCTGCACACCGGCTCTGCCCGGGCCGCCGAACTGCTGGACGACTGGGACAATGCACTGGGCAAATTCGTGAAAGTGATGCCGCGCGATTACCGGCGTGCGCTCAAGCAGCTCGAAGCGGAGCGCAACGAAGCAGCCAGCGTGGCTGCGGAATAAGGATCAGGTACAGAACATGGGCAAGGAAACCGGCTTCCTCGAATATGAACGCCACGATCGGACCTATGCCGATCCCAGGGAACGTCTGAAGAATTACAGGGAATTCGTGATTCCCCTGCCCGAAGGGGAACTGACCACGCAGGCCGCGCGCTGCATGAATTGCGGTATTCCGTACTGCCATAACGGCTGCCCGGTGAACAACATCATCCCTGACTGGAATCATCTGGTCTATGAGGGGGAATCGCGCGACGCGCTGGAGGTCCTGCATTCGACCAACAATTTCCCCGAATTCACGGGTCGCATCTGCCCCGCCCCCTGCGAGGCGAGCTGCACGCTCAACATCGTCGACCAGCCGGTAACGATCAAGTCGATCGAATGCGCGATAGTCGATCGCGGCTGGAAGGAAGGCTGGATCGAACCGCAGGTGCCGACCCGGCGCAGCGGCAAGAGCGTGGCGGTGGTGGGTTCCGGCCCCGCCGGCATGGCCTGTGCGCAGCAGCTGGCACGGGCCGGCCATTCGGTGACGCTGTTCGAGAAGAACGACCGGATCGGCGGCCTGCTGCGCTATGGCATTCCTGACTTCAAGATGGAAAAGCAGCTGATTGACCGGCGCGTGAAGCAGATGGAGGCCGAAGGCGTGACCTTCCGCACCTCAACCGAAGTCGGCGTCGACATCTCGTTCAAGTCGCTCAAGGAAAATTACGATGCGGTCGTGCTGTCGGGCGGGGCGGAAAACCCGCGCCCGCTGCAGATTCCGGGCGCACATCTTCCCGGCGTGCATTACGCCATGAATTTCCTGATGCAGCAGAACAAGCGCAATGCAGGCGATGACGAGAAAACCGCGGCCCCCAATGGCACGCTCAGCGCCGCTGGCAAGCATGTAGTGGTGATCGGCGGCGGCGATACCGGTTCTGACTGCGTGGGCACGTCCAACCGGCAGGGCGCGGCCAGCGTCACTCAGCTGGAAATCATGCCCAGGCCACCTGAAAAGGAAAACAAGGCACTGACCTGGCCCGACTGGCCGCTCAAACTGCGCACCTCCACCAGCCATGACGAAGGCGTGGATCGCGACTGGGC
>JAURML010000031.1 GCA_030830695.1 Caenibius sp.
GCCGCCCATATCGTGGGCGAATAGGGTCAGGCATCCTGCAATTTGCTCATATTGCGGGCCGCTCCCGCGCAAACGGGTTTATTGCGTTGCAGCACATGCTATGCAGCGGATTGACATGCAGATTGATCGCCTCTCGTTCCGGTCACGGGGCACCCTGCCGTGAGCTTCACAGCTGACCGGCTGTTGCTGTTCGGGGCGACCGGCGACCTTTCCCGGCGCATGTTGCTGCCTTCGCTCTGTGCGCTGGATGCTGACGGGCTGGTTGATCCCAAACTGCAGATTCTGGGCACCGCGCGGTCCGATCTTGACGACGCGGGCTTTCGCAACATGGCTCGCGACGCGCTGGAACATTACCTGCCGGAAAACCGCAAGGGCGGCATCGCGACCTTCCTGAACCGCCTCCATTACCAGCCACTTGACGCAACCACACTTGAAGGATTTGATGCGCTGGCCGCCAAGCTCGGCACGCCCGAACGCGGGCTGGCGATCTTCCTGTCCACCGCACCCGGCCTGTTCGGCCCCACGATCGAGGGCCTGCGCCAGGGCGGGCTGACGGGCAACAATGTGCGCATCGGGCTGGAAAAGCCGCTTGGCACCGATCTGGCCAGTTCATGCCGGATCAACGATGCGGTGGCGAGCGCGTTCCCGGAAAATCGGATTTTCCGGATCGATCATTATCTGGGCAAGGAAACGGTCCAGAACCTGCTGGCGCTGCGTTTCGCCAACATGCTGTTCGAGCCGATCTGGAACGCAGCCTATATCGACCATGTGCAGATTACCGTTGCCGAAACGGTCGGTCTGGAAAGCCGGATCGATTTCTATGACGGGGCTGGTGCGCTGCGCGACATGGTCCAGAACCACATGCTGCAATTGCTGGCTCTCGTCGCCATGGAACCACCGGTGAATTACGATCCCACGTCCGTGCGTGATGAGAAGGTCAAGGTGCTGCGCGCCTTGCGCCCCGTCGCGGCAGGCGAAACGGTGACTGGTCAGTATCGTGCAGGGGCGGTCAATGTTGGCGTAGTGCCCGGCTATGACGAAGAATTGGGCCACGACAGTGACACTGAAACCTTCGTGGCGATCAAGGCTCATATCGACAATTGGCGCTGGGCCGGGGTGCCGTTCTACCTGCGCACGGGCAAGCGCCTGCCCGAGCGGACCACCGAAATACTGATCCAGTTCCGCTGCATTCCTCATTCGATCTTTGACCGGGCCAGCGCGCGGCTGAAGCCCAATCGCCTGTTGATCGGTATTCAGCCGGAAGAAAACATCACTTTGTCGATGATGACCAAGCTGCCGGGCCTTGATCGCGACGGGATCGCGCTGCGCGAAGTGCCACTGGACATCGCCATGCCCGACGCCTTTACCGGCGAGCATCGCCGCATCGCATACGAACGGCTGATGCTCGACCTGATCGAGGGGAACCAGACGCTGTTCGTCCGCCGTGACGAGGTGGAGGCGCAATGGCAGTGGATCGACGCAATCCGCGCCGGATGGGACAAGGAAGGGCTGAAACCGAAGGCATACAGCGCCGGAACATGGGGGCCGAGTGCGGCTATCGCCCTGACGGAACGTGACGGGCGCAGCTGGCATGAATAGGACAAGAGCATGAAAACGGTCGGCGATCTGCTCGAAAGACTGCGCAGGCTTCACATCCGCACGCAGGAAACCCCGCTGTTCAACCCGGTATTCCAGCTTTCGCACGACATTTCCCGCGCGCTGGAGGCAGGCGAGCTTGATCTGGGCGATATCGAACGACTGATTGCCGAGGCGGAATGCGATGCGCTGCACAGCCGCGCGGACCGGCTACGTCAACTCGTGGCCCCGCTTGCACCCGAAACCAACCTCGCTCGCCTCGATGCGCTGGTGGGCGCAAGCTTCGAGGAATGCCAGGCGCGCTGGAACCACCCGCAATTGCACGCAGTGTTCACAGCCCACCCGACTTTTCTGCTGACCCCGGAACAAGCTTCCGCCATTGCCGATGATGCGTCACACGATGGGGCCACCGATGATCGTGCTTGCCAGGCCAGCGCGGAACGCCCCAACATCACGCTTGCAGCCGAACACGACCAGGCCATCACGGCCATCACCCGCGCCGCTGCCGCTCGCGACCGGATTGTCACTCGCCTGCTCGAACAGGCAAGCGTCAGCTGGCCAGACCGCTGGCGCGACCTGGCGCCACTGCCCTTCCGCTTCGCCAGCTGGGTCGGTTATGACATGGACGGGCGGACTGACATCAAATGGCACGTTTCAATCGGTTTTCGCCTTGCTGAAAAGGCAGAGCGGCTGGGCCGCTATGTCGAGACGCTGGAGGCGATCGACCCGGCGCATCCTCTGCTGGACGGACTGCGCGCGGCGCACGGCTGGTCGCTCGAACGTGCCGCCGATTTTGCCGCAGACCTGTCGACGCCAGAAGCACTTTCGACAGCCGCAAACCGCCTGTCCGAAGATCACCCTGCCAAGCTGCTCTCGCTTGCCCCGCACATCGCGGCACTGGAGGAAGAGGCGCAGAGCGCTCCCGTTTCTCGCGCTATCGCATTGAAAACTCTTGCCTCCGCCATGCGTGCGGATGGGCTGGGGAGCGGCTGGATTCACTTCCGCGTCAATTCCAGCCAATTGCAGAATGCGATCCGGCGCCGCATCGATTCTGGTCATCTGCTCGACCTGTCGAGCCGGTCAGCCATCGGCCGCCTGCGCAAGCTGATTGCCGAGGTTCGCCCCCTGCGCGTCAACTTCGGCGCGCTGGCAATCGAAAGCAGCACTGCCATTCGCCAGTTCATCGCCATGGCGCAAATCCTGCACCATATCGATGGCGACGCCCCGATCCGCATGCTGATCGCCGAATGCGAAGACCCGACCACAGTGCTGTCCGCGCTTTATTTCGCGCGCCTGTTCGGGATCGAGGACAAGGTAGACATTTCACCGCTGTTCGAAACCGAAAGCGCGCTGGAACATGGCGGACGCTTCCTGGAGTCGCTGCTGGCGGAAGAGGTCTATCGCGATTATGCGCGGCGGCGCGGGCGCGTCTGCGTGCAGACGGGCTTTTCCGACGCTGGGCGTTTCGTCGGCCAGATCCCCGCCGCCCTCGCGATTGAACGGCTGCAGGGCCGCATGGCCGAAGCCATGACCATGAGTAGCTTGACTGACGTTGCCGCGCTGATCTTCAATACGCACGGCGAAAGCATGGGGCGCGGGGCGCATCCGCAAAGTTTCGAGGACCGGCTCGGCTGGCCGCTAAGCCCCTGGGCCCGGCGGCGCTTCGTACGCGCCGGCATCCGGCTGGAACCTGAAGTCAGCTTCCAGGGCGGTGACGGCTATCTGTTCTTCGCGACGCCCGAACTGGCGCTCGCCACGCTCGCGCGGATCGTGGAAAGCCAGCCTGCGCATACCGATCCCGACGCGCCGACTGACCCGTTCTACCGGCGCACGGATATCAGCCTCGATTTCTATCGCGCCATACGCGACCATCAGCGTTCGCATCTGGAAAGCCGCACCTATTCGCGGGCAATCACTGCCTTTGGCCTGGGCCTGCTCAATGAAACCGGCAGCCGCAAGTCACGCCGCCAGTCCGACCTTGCCGCTCACCGGGAGATGAGCCTGCGCCAGATCCGCGCAATCCCGCACAACGCGATCCTGCAACAGCTGGGCTATCCGGTGAATGTCATCGCCGGGGTCGGCACGGCAGCGGAAGGCAATTACGAGGAACTGGCTGCGCTGCTGACTGAGAGCGAGCGCGGGCGGCAACTGATCCGGCTGGTGCGCGCGGCCAACGCGCTGGCCAGCATCAAGACGGTGGCCGCGTTTGGCGAATTATTCAATTCGGCCTATTGGGCGAGCCGCCCCTATCGCGGCACCGAAACGCATCTCTCCGACGCCAGCCAGGCGCTGGCCGAATATCTCACCAAGGATGATCGCAATGGCGTGTTCCGCCGCCTTGCCTCGCGGCTGAGAGTTGACGGGCTGAAGCTGCACCGCCTGCTCGGCCATTTGCCCGAGGATGCCCCCATGCCCGAACGCGAACACGTTCGCCGCGTGATCGGCGTGTTGCAGGCGCTGCGCATCGCCCTGTTCCAGTTCATGTTCCTGCGCGCCGTCTCCGTGCCCAGTTTCAGCCGCGCCAATGACATCAGCCGCGATGATGTGCTCGAAATGGTCTTCACCTTCCGCATAGAAGAGGCATTGGCACAGCTGCGGCGCGCCTTCCCTACACACTTCCCCAAGATTGGCGATTTTTCGCTGGCAGAGGCGGCTGATTACCCGGACGATGCAGAGCAGGGTTATGGGCAGATTCAGCGCGAATTCGTCGATCCGATCGAACGGGCCTATCGGCTGTCACTGCGGATTTCGACCGCCATCGCCAATGAATTCGGCGCGCATGGCTGAAGCATTGCGGCGTCAACTCTTGCCGTGCCGCCGTCTCGCAGTGAGACGGCGCGAGGCCCCCATGCTCCCAAAACTTCTGCGGCTTGTTGCCGTCAGGCCAGTTCAAACCCCTCGTAATCGCAATAGGCCACCTGTTCGCAGCGCTTGCGATATTCTGGTCCGCCACCGACATGGACCAGCGAGCGACGCTCGATCGTGCC
>JAURML010000032.1 GCA_030830695.1 Caenibius sp.
CTTGTCGAACGGCGCATTGCGCAGATAGCCAAGCGAGGAATAGCCGGTGCCGAAATCGTCCAGTGCGAGGCGCACGCCCACCCGCTTGAGTGCGGCAAACATGGCGTCAGTGTTCGCATGGTCATCCAGAAAAACGCTTTCGGTGATTTCCAGCTCCAGCCGGTCAGGCGCGATGCCCGCCTGAGCGATGGCGCTGGTCACGATTGCCGGCAGCTGTGGATTGGCGAATTGCAGCGGCGAAACATTGACCGCCACCCGCACCTCTTCCGGCCAGCTTGCCAAATCGTGGCAGGCGGTACGCAAGGCCCATTCCCCGATCGCCGAAATCAGCCCCGAATCCTCCGCGACATGAACAAATGACGATGGTGATATTGCTCCCTTGACCGGATGGTTCCAGCGCAGCAACGCCTCGAACCCTGCGATCCGTTCCGTCGCCGTGTGAATCACCGGCTGATAATGCAGCTCCAGCGTGCCATTGTGCATGGCGTCGCGAATATCCTGCTCCATCTGCCGCCGTTCCTCGGCATCCTTGTGCAGATCGTCGGCATAGAAATGATAACGGTCCCGCCCACCATCCTTCGCCGCGTACAGGGCAAGGTCGGCATTGCGGATCAGTTCTTCGCTGGTGGCGCCATCATGCGGTGCCAGCGCGATCCCGATGGACACGCCGATGACCACCCGATGGCCTTCGATGGAATAGGGCTGCGAGAGCGATGCGATTACTTCCTTCGCCAGCTGGGCGAGATCGCCCCGCTCCTTGTGACCGGGAATGATTACCTGGAATTCGTCGCCACCAAGCCGGCCGACCTGGCCATTGCTGCCGATCGCGCGATCCAGCCGCTGCGCGACCTGCTGCAGCAGTGCATCGCCCGCCGGGTGGCCCATTGTGTCGTTCACCTGCTTGAAGCGGTCCAGGTCGAGCAGGAAGACGCAGCATTCGCGATGCATCTCGAGCGGCGCGGCCAGCAGCCTTTCGAGCATCTGCGACATTTGCAGCCGATTGGCGAGGCCGGTGAGAGAATCGTAATGCGCCAGGCGCGATGCCTGTTCCTGCGAGCGCTTCTTTTCGGTCAGATCGTGCCCGGAACCCCTGAAACCGGCGAAATTGTCGAAGCCGTCATAGACCGGTCCGCCAGTGATCGACCACCACCGTTCATCCTTTACCGCCGCGCGCACCGCCAGTTCGACAAAGGCGGATCGGGCAGACAAATGAAAGGTAAGGGTCCGCTCGCCCTCCCCGCTCTCTTCCGAAAGATTGAACAGTTCCATGAAAGGCCGGCCCAGCAGATGGCGGCGCGATCGCCCGAGCGCATTGGCGACCGGGGCGGAAATATAGGTCAGATTGCCGCGCCGATCCACTTCCCAGAACCAGATCTGGCCCGTGTTTTCGGCGTCGCGCAGGATGTCATGCGCACGCGAGCGGGCGCGCTCCCTCTCTTCCGCCTCTTCCTCCTGTGCGCGCAGCACCTCGATCTGGCGGCGGCTGACGATCCAGGCGAAGGGGGTCGCCACCAACAGCGCCACGATCCCGGGCAGACTGCCTTCGACGATCACCACCGCGGCCCAGCAGGGCAGCTCGACCACCAGCAGCATATGCCGCCGCGCAGCCTGGATCACCCCGACAATCGCGGAAACAGTAATCAGCGCGGCAATCGCAACTGACCATTCGGCCTTCCCCGCTTCCGCCCACAGCGCCATCGCTCCGCCGAAGAGGGCCATGGGCACCGATTGCAGCAGGCCGATCGTCAGAAACTTGCGGAACCGGCCTTCGCCCTGCTCGGTCTCGAACCGGGCCAGCCAGAGCGACGCAAAGCTCAGCGCGGCGGCTGCAACGATGGCAGAGGCACTGGCCAGTGGCGGAAACGAGAGGGTTCCGACCATCCCCAGCAAGGCGGCCACAAGAATGACCGGCCCGGTCAGATACCAGTTGGGCGAGATGACCGGGCGGTTCATATAATCGGTTCGGCGTGACGGGTCGGGAACCTGCGCCAGTCGCGCGCCCAGTCTGTCTTTCGGTCGTTGCGCCGGACGCGGCTGCGCGCGCGACCTTACGCCCCGCTGCGCCGCCATCGCCAGTTTCTGACGACTGTTTCTTCCGAAGCCCGACCATCCGGCTAATTTACTGATGCGGTTTTGAAAAAGGGTTAATCGCAGGGGCGCAAAGACGATTGCGAAGCTGTGTCGGGAATGGCTTGAACTGGCGGCGCTGGCACGGCAATGTCGCCGTCCCGCCTGCTAACCCGATCTGGAATTGCATTTGCCCGCTTCTTTCGCCGCCAACACCCTCCTTTCCCGCAGAATTCCGGGGAAACGGGAATGACGTCGCCCGTGCAGGAAGAAACACCATACCGGACCGTGCGGCTGGGCACGCGCAAGCTGCGGATGGGTGGTTGGGGCTTCGAAAATGACACCCGCGCGCTGCCGCTGCTGATCTTTAACGGGATCGGCATCAACATGGAGGTAATGGAGCCGCTGGTGCAATCGCTGGCCGCCGAACGCCCTGTTGTGATGTTCGACATGCCCGGCATTGGCGGCTCGCCCGCCCCGCTGGTGCCTTACGCAGCATGGCAGGCAGCCCGCTGGGCGGCCGAACTGCTGGATAATGAAGCAATCGCGCAAGCGGACATTCTCGGCATCAGCTGGGGCGGCGTGATTGCTCAGCAATTTGCACTCCAGCACCGCAAATCGGTGCGCCGTCTCGCGCTTGCCACGATCGGACCGGGTCTGCCCTTCCTCGATGCGCGGCTCAACATCCTCGCCCGGGTGCTGGACCCGCAGCAATTTGCGGGAATGATGCGCGGCACCTCCCTTGCCGGGCTGGCCGATGCCGACCTCAAAGTTCTCGGTCGCAGGTTTCAGGAACGGTTACGAACCCCGTCGACACGTGGTTATATCTATCAGTTGGGCGCAATTTCCGGCTGGTTCAGCACCCCGGCGCTGCCCCTGCTCGACCTGCCGACGCTGGTGATGGCCGGAAGCGAGGACCAGATCGTCCCGCCCGCCAACTCGCGCCTGCTGGCCGATCTCATTCCCGACAGTCGGCTGGAGGCCATCGAAGGCGCCGGGCACCTGCTGATGTTCAGCCATCAGGCGCAATTTCTTGCGCTGCTGCGCGAATTCCTTGACGCGGAAGACAGCGCATTGAAGAAAGTGGCATAATTTGGGTCAGAGAGAGGATGGCCA
>JAURML010000033.1 GCA_030830695.1 Caenibius sp.
ACTCAGCGATCTACAATAACTTCAATATCGAGCGACATCTCATCTCACGAAAGACCATGCGACGATTTCGATCTTCCGCCATGGAAAAGTGGCTCGCCGCGTCCGCCACTGACGCATGAATGTGCCAGTTTCAGGGTTTGCGCGACCAGCGGGGGTTAAGTTGACAACGCCGACTTCGCATCCAGAAAGCGTTCGCGCTTCACCAGATAGAGCGGGAAGGCAAAACAGGTTCCCAGGCCTGAGAGCAGCGCAAAGCCCACGCCCCAGCCGGTGCCAAGGCCGATGCGCCTCGCGTCAGTGATGACCCACGCGATGAACACGCCCCAGGCGGTGAGGATGTCGACGGTCAGGAAAGCGGCGGCGCTGCCGGACTGATAGGCGTCGATGAAGAAGGACGGGAGATTGAGGATATTGCCGCCCCCTGCAATCCAGGCGAAACCGTGAGTCCAGGCCCAGATCAGCGATCCGAAGGCAACGACAACATATAGTGCCTGACGAAGATTCGTGCCCATACGGTTTCTCTCCCTTACCGACATGCGCGATGCATGCCTCAATTCATGCCGAATTCCGCGCGAACACTAGCATATTCTGCGGCGAGGCGATCGATATAATCCTTCGCCGGTTCGGCCCGCTTGATCGCGCCGATGCCATGGCCCGCGCTCCAGATATCCTTCCACGCCTTGGCGTTGTCACCGCCGCCATCAATGTTGATCGCCTTGCCTTCGGGCCGGATCAGCGTAGCCGGGTCCAGCCCGTGTTCAAGGATCGAGGGGCGCAGGAAATTGGCATTCACCCCGGTGAAGCAGTTGGTCACCACGATGTCATCGGCGGCACAATCGGCGATCATCTGCTTGAAGGCGGGCTGGGTGTTCGCTTCCGCGCTGGCGAGGAAGGGCGAGCCGATATATGCGAAGTCCGCGCCGAGCACTTCGGCAGCCAGCACCGCACGGCCATTGGCGATGGCGCCGGACAGTAGCAGCAATCCGTCCCACCACTCGCGGATTTCCTGGCAAAGGGCGAAAGGCGAACGGTCGCCCGTGTGCCCGCCCGCGCCCGCGCCCACCGCGATAATCCCGTCAACGCCCATTTCCGCGCATTTGCGGGCATGGCGGTCCTTGATGACATCCTGGAAAACCAGGCTGCCGTTGGCCTGCAACTGGCGCACGAGATCGGGATTGGCGGCCAGCGCCAGCACCACGATCGGCACCTTGTGCTTAAGCACCACGTCCAGATCGGCATCAAGTCGCGAGTTCGTCTTGTGCGCAACCAGATTGATCGCATAGGGCACATCGCCGACGTTCTGCTTGATGCGGGCGATGTCGGCGTCGAGCTGTTCCGTCGTGCGCGGATTGAGCGCGGGCATGGAGCCGATGATTCCCGCCCGGCACTGTTCGATCACCAGATCGGCGGTGGAGGCGATAAACATCGGGCCCGCCATCACCGGCAGGCGCAGATTGGCCTTGAGCTTCTGCGCCAGCTTGCTGCGGTCAGTCATTATGTGCTTCTCCATTCGGCAATACCCCCGTCCAGCACCTTGCGGTCCCCGACGAAGGCCTGGAAATGGGCGCGTGAGCCATCTCTCCAGATCTTGAATTCCAACCGGTCACCCGGCATCACCACCCCGGCAAAGCGGCAGGAAAGATGCCCGACATCCGCCGGATCGCGGCCCAGCGCGCGCGACACCGCAGCCCCGGCAATGCCATAGCTCGCCAGCCCTTGCAGGATCGGCCGGTCGAACCCGGCTTTCTTCGCGAAGTCAGGCTGCAAATGCAGCGGGTTCCAGTCGCCCGACAGGCGATAGATCAGCGCCGCACGCGGCGATGTCTCGAACGCTGCGCTGGCAGCGGGCTCAGCCGAAAAATCAAAACCTGCCTCCCGCGCGGGCGGCTCTCCGCCAAAGCCGCCGTCGCCGCGCAGCAGCAGGGTCTGGTGCAGGCGGCAGTAGGACCGGCCATCGCCTGCGTCCCTGATCTCTCGTTCCACCACCATCACCGCACCCTTGCCCTCGCCACGGTCGGCCAGCGTATGAACGCGCGCGGTCCCGACTATCTCGCCACTGGCGGGCAGCGGGTTTTCGAACCAGGCGGCCTGCGCCATGTGCACGAGCTTGGTGAAGTCGATCCCGAATTTCGGATCGCGCATCCACATGCCGGGCGAGGCCAGCGTCACCGCATAGGTCGGCAGCACCTTGAGTGCGGTTTCGTCCATGAATTCGAGATCGCCTTCGTCCAGCGGATCACGGGCAAGGCCGACACCCAGCGCATAGAGAATCGCATCGCGCGCCTCCCATGCCTGCCGGGTCTCGCCGAAATCATGAGCGAGCAGGGCTTCGGACTGGATCGCCATGGACTCAGCAAGGCTCCCAGGTGAACCAGTCACCCGAACGATGCAGCGGATAGAAATCGTTCTTGAACTGGTCGAACGCGCGCTCGACGATTGTCTCAGGCGTCCAGCCATCGCCATTATGCGCGGTGCGAATCGGGCGCGGCTGGCTGAACAGGTAGATCTCGTTGTTGCGCACGCCGAAGATCTGGCCGGTGACGTGCGCCGCCTTGTCACTGCACAGCGCCACGCAGAAGGGACCGATCTTGTTGGCGTCCAGCTTTTTCAGCCCTTCCACCCGCTTCTGCTGTTCGGGCGTTTCGGTGGGGATCGAATCGATCATCCGCGTCCAGGCCCAGGGTGCGACCGCGTTGGAACGGACGCCGAAGCGCTGCATGTCAAGCGCAATGGACTTGGACAGGCCGACGATGCCCAGCTTGGCCGCAGCGTAATTCGCCTGGCCGAAATTGCCGACCAGCCCGCTGGACGAGGTCATGTGGACATAGGCGCCGGAACCCTGTTCCTTGAAATAGGGCGCGGCGGCGCGGCTGGTGTTGAAACTGCCCTTGAGGTGGACGGCGATCACGGCGTCGAAATCATCCGGCCCCATCTTGTGGAACATCACGTCGCGCAAATTGCCCGCGTTGTTCACCACCCCGTCAATCCGGCCGAAATTGTCAATGGCCGCCTTGACCATCGCAATGCCGCCTTCCCATTCAGCAACGGAATCGTGATTGGCCACGGCCCTGCCGCCCATGCTGCGGATTTCTTCCACCACCTGTTCGGCCGGGGAGGCGCCTTCGCTGCCTTCGCCGGTCAGCGACACGCCCAGATCGTTGACCACCACTGCGGCCCCCGCCTGCGCCATCGCCAGTGCGATCCCGCGCCCGACCCCGCGCCCGGCGCCAGTCACCAGCACCGCCTTGCCATCCATCATACCCATGGCCTTGTCCTCAGTAGCTCTTGGGAAGGTCGAGCACCTTCTCGGCAATGAAATTGCAGATCATCTGTTCGGTGACCGGCGCGATGCGCAGCAGGATGCTTTCGCGGAACAGGCGTTCCACCTGATATTCGCGCGAATAACCCATGCCGCCATGCGTCATCACCGCGCGGGTGCAGGCCTCGAAGGCCGCGCGCGCGCCCAGGAACTTGCCCGCGTTCGCCTCTGCCCCGCAGGGCTTGCCCGCATCATAGAGATATGCCGAGCGCATGACGGTCCAGAAGGCGGATTCCAGATACATCCAGTTTTCGGCCAGCGGGTGCTGGATGCCCTGGTTCATGCCGATCTGGCGACCGA
This sequence comes from Caenibius sp., assembly GCA_030830695.1. Lineage (GTDB taxonomy): Bacteria > Pseudomonadota > Alphaproteobacteria > Sphingomonadales > Sphingomonadaceae > JACKKV01. Next base: position 3,620 of record JAURML010000033.1, read on the forward strand.
AAACCTTGCGATCCACCGCATATTGCGCCGCGCGCTTCAGCGCCCCCTGACCCAGGCCGATCGCTTCGGACGCTACGAGGATACGTTCCGGGTTGAGACTGTGCAGGATGTAATAGAAGCCCTTGCCCTCCTCGCCGATCAGATCGCAGTCGGGCACGAAATAATCGTCAATGAAGGTCGCGTTGGAATCCACCGCGTTGCGGCCCATCTTGGGGATGCGGCGCACTTCGATCTGATCATGGTCGAGGTCGGTGTAGAAGAAGCTCATCCCGTCAGTCGGACGCTTGCACTGATCCTTGGGGGTCGTGCGTGCCAGGATCACGATCTTGTTCGCAACCTGCCCGGAGGAGGTCCAGATCTTGCGCCCGGTGATGCGATAACCGCCATCGACCTTGGTCGCGAAAGTGGAAATGCTGGTGGTGTCCAGCCCGGCATCGGGTTCCGTCACACCGAAGCAGGCCTTGTCCTCGCCCTTGATCAGCGGGGTCAGCATGCGTTCCTTCTGTTCCGGCGTGCCGAACACCACCACAGCATGCGGACCGAACAGGTTCATATGAATGGTGGATGCCGCCGAATAGCCGCCAGGACCCTGGCTCACGCGATTCATCATGATCGCGGCTTCGGTCACGCCAAGGCCGGTGCCGCCCAGTTCTTCGGGCATCGTGATGCCCAGCCAGCCCGCATCCGCCATGGCGCGATGGAATGCGTGCGGAAATTCGCCGGTCTGGTCGAGGTTGGACCAGTATTCATCGTTGAAACTGTCGACGATCTTGCCAACATTGTCCTGAATTTCCTTGTGGATGTCGCTCAGTTCGATTTCCATCTCAACAATCCTCGTCATTGATGCGTCAGGCGGACAGCCCCGCCAGAATGCTCCGGGCGTCGCGCCCGTCCGTTACTCTCCGGCTGAAGCCAGAACCTTTTCGGCAGCCTTGAGATGCGGGATATCCAGCATCTTCCCATCCAGCCCCAGCGTGCCGACTCCCGGATTGGCGGCGAACAGATCGACCACGCGGCGGGCAAAGGCCACTTCTTCTTCGGATGGCGAAAAGCAGCGGTTGATCGTTTCGACCTGCGCGGGGTGAATCGCAACCCGGCCCGTGAAGCCGTCACGTCGCGCACGCCGGCAATCGACTTCCAGCCCCTCGGGATCCTTGAAGTTGGCGTAAAGCGTATCAAGCGGCGCGACCCCGGCGGCGGCGGCGGCGAAGAGGCACTGCGCCCGCGCCACCTGATAGGGGAAGGTCCAGCTTCCGTCCGGTTCCTTGTTGTCAGTGATGCCGATCGCCGCGCCCAGATCTTCCGCGCCCCAGGTCAGACCGACCAGCCGCGCGCCTGCCTGCTGATAGCTGCCCAGCGCGAACATCGCCGCCGGGGTTTCGGTGGCGACCACGGCGATCCTCACCGTGCCTGCTGCAATTCCTGCCTTTTCCTCCAGCGCGTCCAGATAATGGCCGATCCGCTCGATATCATGCGCGCCATTGACCTTGGGGATCAGCAGCCCGGCCAGCCCCGGGCGGACCACGGCGGCCAGATCGGCCAGCGTCAGCCCGGTGTCGAGGGGGTTGACGCGCACAAACAAAGCGGCGTCCACATCCGCCGCCTGGTCGAGCCAGCCGGTGACGATCTGGCGCGCCTCGTCCTTCATTGACGGGGCGACCGAATCCTCAAGATCAAGGATCAGAACATCCGCGCCCGCTTCGCGCGCCTTGGCGAACTTCTTTTCCGAATCCCCCGGAACGAACAGAAGCGAACGCATCCTCATGACGCGGGCTTCTTCATCATCAGCGCGTTGCGCACGGTGCGGCAAACCACTTCGTCACGCTGATTGTAGCCGAGGTGTTCGAACGTCACGATGCCCTGGGTCGGGCGCGACTTGCTTTCGCGTAGCGCCAGCACTTTCGTTTCGCTGCGGATGGTGTCGCCCGCAAACACCGGCCTGGGGAACGTCGTTTCCGTCATGCCGAGATTGCCGATGGTAGTGCCAAAGGTCGTGTCCTGCACCGAAAGGCCGATCACCAGCCCCAGCGTGAACATGGAATTCATCAGCGGCTTGCCGAATTCCGTCGTCTCGCAATAGGCGTGATCGATGTGAATCGCTGCCGGATTATACGTGAGCGAGGAATAAAGCATATTGTCCATGTCCAGCACGGTGCGGCGCACCTCATGCCTGAAGACCTGGCCTTCGCTGAATTCGTCGAAATACAAACCTGCCATGGAACTCTCTCTCCGTCAGTCCTTGCGGCCCAGAATCGAAACCGCCGCGATGTTGTTGTAAGGCGCACCGCCCAGATTGTGAGTCAAACCGAACTTCACATTGGCGCGCTGGCGTTCCCCGGCGCGTTCAAGCAGCTGATTGTACACTTCATAGGCCATGCGCAGGCCCGAGGCCCCCACCGGATGGCCAAAACATTTGAGCCCGCCGTCGAGCTGGCAGGGAATGGCGCCATCAGCGTCATAGCGCCCGTCCAGAATGTCCATCGGCGCACGGCCCGGATCGGACAGGCCCAGATCTTCCATCACCGCCAGTTCGGTGACGGAGAAGCAATCATGCACTTCAGTCATGAACAGATCCGCGCGCGGATCGGAAATGCCTGCTTCCGCATAGGCGCGCCGGGCCGCAATCTGCGTGTTGATCAGCGATGCCCCGTCCCATTCGCCAAACTGCATCTCGCTGCCATTGCTACCGGCCAGCTGGATTGCCTTGATCGTCACCGGGTTGCCGATGCCCAGTTCGCGGGCAATCTCCGGCGTAGTGACGATAGCCGCCGCCGCGCCATCCGACACGCCGCAGCAATCGAACAGCCCCAGCGGATCGGCGATCAGCGGCGCATTCAGGATCTTGTCCATGTCAATTGCGGCGCGCAGATGCGCCTTGGGCGATTTCGCGCCGTTCTGGTGGCTCTTCCACGAAACATGAGCCATCGCGCGCTTCAGATCGGCAGGGTCAACGCCGTATTTGGCGCAATAGGCCCCGGCGAGCTGGGCGAAATTGCCCGGCGCCGAGCCATAGGGCATCCACAGGTCGTTCAGCAGGCCCTTGGTCTTGAGCGGCAGACCGCCATAGCCGGTGTCCTTCAGCTTCTCGACCCCGATGGCCAGCGCAATATCTGCCGCGCCCGCCGCCACCGCATAAGTCGCGCCGCGCAAGGCCTCGGTCCCGGTGGCGCACATGTTTTCGACGCGCGTGACCGGAATCTGCCCGAGCCGCAGCGCATGCGCAGCCGGCAGCGAACTGTTGCCGACGTTGATGTCGTCAAGCGCGTTGCCGACCCAGATCGCGTCAATCTGCTCGCGTTCCACCCCCGCATCAGCCAGCGCTTCGCTGAAAGCCTCGACCATCAGGTCTTCGGCGCTCGCTTCCCAGCGTTCGCCAAAGCGCGTGCAGCCCATGCCGATGATGGCGACCTTGTCCTTGATTCCGCTGGCCATCAATTGTCTCCCAGCACAGGCCGCGAAAGCGGGGCGGCCTTCCAGAAATAGGTGCGGAAACCGAGCGCGCGGTTCTGCGACTTGATGCGCGGGCGCATCATCACCCGGTCACCGACAGCAAAGCCATTGTCCGGACGATTGACCATCTCCATCAGCAGGCGCGCGCCATTGTCGAACTGCACCAGCCCGTAATCGAGCGGCGGATCGGGATGATAGGTCAGCCGGTCAGCGGTCACTGAAACGATCCGCGCCTGATCTTCGGCCAGTCGCACATCCTCATAGGCTTCAGGGCCGCTGGCGGCAGGATTGACAGGGATCGCGCTCTTGGGAAACTGCACATTGCCGTGGCTGTCCCGCCCGCCGATAAATCCGGTGATGTCGCGCCCGACCCTCTCCATCATCGAAGCCTGCGCCTTCAAGCCGAATTCGGCGCGCATCCCCCAATCAAGATCGACTGAACCTGACAGGTTGAGAAAACGCAGAAAATCGCCCAGCAAGCGCCCTTCGGCCAGGCCTTCGGCCATCGCCGCAGCGCCCGGCACCGCGCCCGTCACTTCGAACAGCAGCACATCGACCCCGCTGCCGAACCCGGCGAGCAGGACGATGTCGCCCGGCTTCGCTTCGGCAAAGGCAAGACCCAGCCCGTACAGCGCATGCGCCGCGCCAAGATCGCCCGCTTCGTCGGACAGCCGTTCGCAGTGATTGGGAGCCGCGATGCCCAGCTTCTTTGCCGCCGCGCGCCAGCATCCGCCCGCCGGTTCAGCGCAGGCCGCCTGCGCGATCGCGCTGCCTTCGATGCCGGCCGCTTCACACGCTGCGCGAATCGCGGGGATGAACATCTCCGCCACGGCGATGTCGCGGATGAAGCGTTCTTCGTACACATAGGGATAGGGCTGATCGCGCGAGACGTAGCGGTCAACCAGATCATGGCTGATCGAGGCATGTCCGATCAGCCGGGCAGCGCCCTCTGCCCCCGTGCGTACTGCCGCCGCGCCATCACCATAGGCGAGCTGCGCAGCGCTGCCGGCCTGAGTGACGCGCTTTTCCGCCGCGGTGACCAGTTCGTCCGCTCCGCCAAGCAGCGAATCGAGCAG
>JAURML010000034.1 GCA_030830695.1 Caenibius sp.
CAGCGTTTCATTGAAAACGGCACGCCCTGGGCGCATCTCGACATTGCGGGCATGGTCTGGGCGGACAAGCCCGGCGCAACCTGGGACAAGGGCGCGACCGGATATGGCGTTCGCCTGCTCGACCGGTTCGTGCGCACGACGTTGGAGGGCTGAGGCCCGTCATGCGGGTCGATTTCTATCAGCTTTCTCGCGACCCGGCAGAACTGGTCGTTCCGCTGATCGCGCGTGCCACCCGCAATGCGGGCGAACGGCTGCTGGTGGTGAGCGGGGATGATGCCCAGCTTGGCCTGATCGGCGATGCCCTGTGGGAACGCGCGCCCGAAGCCTTCCTCGCCAACGGTCGGGCTGATGCCGCACACGCTGATCGCCAGCCAATACTCCTTTCGAGCAAGGCGGAGGCTCTGAACGGCGCGCGGTACATTGCGCTTGCTGACGGGGCGTGGCGCGATGAAGCTGCGGGGTTTGAACGCGCCTTCCTGCTGTTTGACGCGACCGGCCTTGAGGGCGCGCGCAACTGCTGGCGGCAGCTGGGCCAGCGGGATGGGGTGGAGCGCCGGTTCTGGAAACAGGACGGCGGGAAATGGCGTGAAGGGCCATGATCAGCCACCTTGCAGCGCAGCATGATCCGGGCTAGTGGCCCGCGCGCAATCATAAACACGCTTCGCAAGGAATATCCCCATGGCGGTCACCCGCACTTTTTCGATCATCAAGCCCGATGCCACCCGCCGCAATCTGACCGGCGCGGTCACCAGCATGCTGGAAAACGCCGGGCTGCGCGTCGTCGCATCCAAGCGCATTCACATGACCCGCGAACAGGCCGAAGGCTTCTATGCGGTGCACAAGGAACGCCCGTTTTACGGCGAATTGTGCGACTTCATGACCAGCGGCCCGGTGGTGGTCCAGGTGCTGGAAGGCGAGGACGCGGTGAAACGCAACCGCGACGTGATGGGCGCGACCAACCCGGCCGACGCAGCGGAAGGTACCATCCGCAAGAGCTTCGCTGAATCGATCGAAGCCAATTCGGTCCATGGCAGCGACAGTGACGAGAATGCGGCGATCGAGATCGCCTTCTTCTTCAAGCCGGAAGAAATCGTCGGCTGATAGCCCCGTTGCCGCTGCGTTACGTCAAAGGCCGCCCACCGGGCGGCCTTTTTCGTTGGCGGGGGCGGGTAGCTTTAACGGGATTGAGTATACTGTCCCCGGAATTCAGCATTCCGTCATGGCCCGGCCCGGTTTCAAGGCAGGCTGGACGCGGATCGTCCCCGCGCCTGTCGAACGCGCCGGATATTGCCTGGCGACGGCGCTCGTCTTGCTTGCCCTGTTCGCCTTCTGGCATCCGATCGGCGGCACGGTCTGGTCAGTGGACAATCCGGCGGTGCGTGGTGCGATCTGGGCCATTTTCGGGCTGGGCTGGGCGATGCTGTTCCTGGCGACGTTCCTTATCAACCATTTCGAACTTTTCGGACTGGCTCAGGGCTGGCGTTCCATGCGCGGCGCGCAGGAAACCGCCCCCCACTTCAAAGAGCCGTTCCTCTATAAATTCGTGCGCCACCCGATCTATACCAGCTTGTTGCTGGGCCTGTGGGCAACGCCGGACATGACCGGCAGTCACCTGCTGCTGGCGGCGGGCTTCAGCGTTTATATCTGGATCGGTCTGCGCCACGAGGAACGCGATCTAATGGCGGCCTTTGGCGAAGTCTATGTCAGCTATCAAAGGCGCGTGGGTGCGGTGATCCCGGGCGTCGGGCGCAAGGGCTGATCCGGATCGCCCGATCAGCTGCCGATCGAAACCTCTGCACTTTCCGTTGCTTCGCCGAGCACCAGCCGTGCAATACAGCGGGAATAGAGCTGGTGTTCAGCAATCAGCACCCGGGCGGCCAGCGTGTCCGCCGTGTCGCCGGGCAGGATCGCTACCTGCGTCTGGCCCAGCACCGGGCCATCATCCAGTTCCGGTGTGACAAGGTGGACCGAACAGCCACCATGGCTGTCGCCTGCGTCCAGCGCGCGCTGATGCGTGTGTAGTCCCTTGTATTTCGGCAGCAGGGACGGGTGGATATTGACCATCCGGCCTTGCCATTTGCTGACGAAGCCTGGCGTCAGGATGCGCATGTAGCCGGCCAGCGCGACGAAATGGGCGCCGGACAGCACCAGCGCTTCATGCATCAGCTGGTCGTGATCCTCGCGGGTCATGCCGCGGTGGCCTTGCGCGAACACGGGCACGCCTTCCGCCTCGGCCAGTTTCAGCCCCGCCGCATCGGGATTGTTGCTGGCCACCAGTGCGAGTTCGAACGGGCAGTCCGCAGCTCTGGCGGCATAGAGGAGTGCCGCCATATTCGTGCCCGTGCCCGAAATCAGGACGGCCAGCCGCGCCTTGTCAGCCATGATGCGTGGCGTTCCAGTCATCGCGTGCGGACCATGGCCCGGCGCTGCCGCGCACGGTACAACCCTTGTCACCGGCGATAATTTCACCGATCTGGTACGCGACTTCTCCTGCTTTCTCCAGATCGGACAATAAACTGCTCAGCCCGTCCGGTGCGACCGCCAGCACCATGCCCACGCCGCAATTGAAGGTGCGCGCCATTTCCGCCGGTTCGATATTTCCCTGCGCCTGGAGAAAAGCCATCAGCCGCGACTGTTCCCAGCTGCCGGTATCGACCACCGCATGGCAGCCTTGCGGCAAGACGCGAGGGATGTTTTCCAGCAGCCCGCCACCGGTGATATGCGCCATGGCGTCAATCAGCCCGGCCCGGACCAGCGGCAGCAGCGTTTTCACGTAAATGCGCGTCGGTTCGATCAGCACGTCAATCAGCAGCCGTTCCTGGTCGAACAGGGCGGGCCGGTCCAGCTTCCAGCCCTTGTCCGCCGCCAGCCGCCGCACCAGCGAATAGCCGTTGGAATGGAGGCCCGAACTGGGCAGCCCCACAAGGATGTGGCCGGGTGCCACCCGCTCGCCCGTCAATTGCTCACCCCGCTCAACCGCGCCCACGCAGAAACCGGCCAGATCATAGTCGCCCGCCGCGTACATGCCCGGCATTTCCGCGGTTTCCCCGCCGATCAGCGCGCAGCCCGCGATGCGGCAGCCATCCGCGATTCCCGCAATAACCCGCTCGGTCACGCCGTTGTCCAGCTTGCCGGTCGCAAAGTAATCGAGGAAGAACAGGGGTTCTGCACCCTGGACGATAAGATCGTTGACGCACATCGCGACCAGATCGATCCCGATCGCATCGTGCCGATCATGATCGATCGCCAGCTTGACCTTGGTGCCGACACCGTCATTCGCGGCCACCAGCAGGGGATCGGTGTAGCCCGCCGCGCGCGGATCGAAGAAGCCGCCAAAGCCGCCCAGTTCGGCATCCGCGCCGGGCCGGGCGGTGGCCTTGACCAGCGGTCCGATGGCCTTGACCAGCGCATTGCCAGCGGCGATCGAGACGCCGGCTTTTTCGTAACTGTAGGAAGTCTCATCGCTCATATCGCGCGCCTAACGCTTTCTTGCTTGGAAATCCAAGCCTGTTTGGGCAAAAGGCGGCCAGTTTTCCCCATGGCCCAGATGCTCCTCACCCCCTTTCCCGCTCCCCGCCGCCAGTTCTGGCTGGGAGTCGCGCTTGTCGCGGCGGCGCTGTTGCTTGCCGTTCTGGCGCGCGGCGTGCTGCTGGCGCAGGTCGAGGGAGAACGCGGCATCGCGGCCGTGGCCAGTTCCGGCGATATCCAGATCGGCGGGATCAGGGTGGATGTATCGGGCAAGAATGCCGATGAAGCGCGCGAAAGCGGTTGGAAACTGGCGCAGCGGCTGGGCTGGGAAAAGCTGAAAGGCCCCAAGGTCAGCGATTCGCAGCTGGAAAGCATGGTCTCGGCCATCGTGATCGAGCATGAACAGATCGGGCCGCGCCGCTATGTAGCGACGCTCGGCGTGATCTTTGACCGCAGTCGGGCCGGCGGCTTGCTGGGCGCGGGCGGCCCGGTTGAACATTCAGCGCCGATGCTGCTGGTGCCCGTTCTCTATTCCGGCGGCACGCAGACCGTGTTTGAGGTGCGCAACCCCTGGCAGCGGGCCTGGGCTGAATATCAGGCAGGAGCCAGTGCCATCGATTACGTCCGGCCCTCGGGCGCGGGGGGCGATTCGCTGCTGTTGACATTCGGTCAGACCGAACGGCGCAGCCGCGCCTGGTGGCGCAACACACTGGACGAATTCGGCGCGGCCGACGTGCTGATGGCCATCGCGCGGGTGGAGCGGCAATGGCCGGGTGGTCCGGTTAAGGGCACCTTCACCGCACGCTATGGCCCTGACAACCGCTTCCTCGAAAGCTTCACCCTGCGCGCTGACAGCGAAAATGACCTGCCTGCGATGTATCAGAAGGCGCTGGCCCGTTTCGATTCCATCTACACTGGTGCGCTCAATCGCGGCTTGCTGAAACCCGATCCCACGCTGGTCGCCCAGAATGCGCAGATCGATCCGGTACTGGCGGCGCTGCTCGCTGCCGGTCGCAACGCGGATGCGGCCGATGCGCTGCTTGACCCCGCTGCATCCTTGCCCGGCGCGGCCACACCGCCGCCAGTCTCCGTTGCCGCCTCGACTTACACTGTGCAATTCGCATCGCCTGACGCTTCGGCTGTGGACAGCGCCCTGGCGATTGTGCGCAGCACCGCTGGCGTGCAGGGCGCGGCGACCAGCAGCATCGCGATCGGCGGTACTTCGGTGATGAAGGTTACCTTCGCTGGCGGGATTGAGGAACTGGCGGCGGCATTGCGCGGGCGCGGCTGGCAGGTGGTCGTCGGCAACAATGCGCTGAGCATCCGGCGCTAGCCATGAGCCAGTTCGCGCTGCCGTTTGGCCAGGCGGGCGCTGGACGTCCGTCCCGGATTGTCATCGGCCCGTCCAACCGCCAGGCGCTGGAAGCGCTGCAGGCGCCTGCAACCTGGCCGTTTCGCACGGCGATCATGTGTGCCCCCCCGCGTGCGGGCAAGTCACTGATCGCACGCTGGTTTGCGCAGCAAAATCTCGGTGACAGCCTGGACGATGCGGACCGGATGGACGAGACGGAGCTGTTCTATCGCTGGAATCGCGCCCAGGAAGAAGGCAGGCCCTTGCTCCTTACGGTGAGCGAAGGCGGATGGGACATTGCGTTGCCCGATCTGCGCTCCCGCCTCGGTGCGGCGCTGCATCTGGAGATCGGCGCACCTGACGATGCCATGGTGGCGGAACTGATCGAAAGCCTGGCGATTGAGCGCGGCCTCGCGCTGGCCGAAGGCGCGCTGGCCTATCTCGCTCCGCGGGTCGAGCGCAGCTATGCTGCGATTGAGCAGGTCGTGGAGGCTATCGATCGCATCAGCCTGGAGCGCAAGCAGCCAGCCACGCTTTCGATCTGGCGCGATGCGCTGGAATCGGTTTCGGGTGCGGCGCAGCCCCGGCTGCTATAAGCTTGCCTTGCCAAGGGATTGGTGCGAAAATCTTCATCATGCTGTTCAAAGGTCTCATTGCATATCTGGACTCGATCAGGGCGCGCGATCCTGCGCCCCGTTCGCGTTGGGAAATTCTGCTTTATCCAGGCGTGCTCGCGCTTGGCCTGCATCGCATCGCGCACTGGTTTTACTGTGGCGGGCTCTTTTTCATCGCCCGCTTCTTCAATCATCTGTCGCGTGCCCTGACCACGATCGACATTCATCCGGGCGCCACCATCGGCAAGCATCTGTTCGTTGACCACGGCTTTGTGACGATTGGCGAAACCGCGCAGATCGGGAACAATGTCACCATTTATCCCTGCGTTACGCTGGGCGGGACCAATCCTGCCAATGGTGTTCCGGGCAAGCGCCACCCGACCTTGCGTGACGATGTGATTGTGGGCTCCGGCGCGCAGATTCTCGGCCCGATCGAAATCGGCGCGCGGGCGCGGATCGGGGCCAATGCAGTGGTCACTGACGATGTGCCGGAAGGGGCGACGATGGTCGGCCTCAAGGCCCGCTCAACCCTTGTTCCGGCCGAAACCTGGCTCAAGGAATTTGTCCCCTATGGAACACCCTGCAAGGAACCTTGCGAACCGGGCACCAGCCGGATCGAGGATCTGGAGCAGCAACTGGCCGCGCTGAAGACGGAGGTTGAGGCGTTGCGCAACGCTTCTGGCGTGGTGAGCGCGGGTAAAGGGCAGAAGCGCAGCGGGACAGCCAACTGATGACGGCGGAGAAGGGCTCTTCCAGCTTTTCCGCAAACATCGTTGATTTTCCCGCCCGTCACAACGCGCAAATCGGGTTCGAACGGACGGAGCTGCTGCGCATTCTCGATCTGTACGGGCGAATGGTGGCGGCTGGCGAATGGCGTGACTATGCGATGGATTTCGGCAGGGATGCGGCCAGCTTCGCGGCCTTCCGGCGCACCGCCGAATATCCCCAGATCCGCATTGAAAAACGCCCGGCCCTGCGCAACCGGCAGGGCATGTGGGCGCTGTTTGGCGAAGCGGGGCAGGTGCTGAAACGCGGACACGAGCTGGTGGGCGTACTCGCCCCGCTGGAACGGAGGCTGGTCAAGGCGGTCGGGGATTAGGGAGGCGCGCCGCAGAACCGCTCAGCTGATGCTGGCCAGTCTTGCCTGCAATTCATCGAAATGATCGATCACCGCATCCGCGCCCAGCGCACCGGGCACACGGTCGTTGAAGCCAAAGCTCACTGCGATCACCGGAATGCCTGCCGCGCGCGCGGCCCCCACATCGACGGTCGTGTCGCCTACGAAAGCTGCTTTGCCACCGCCGCAACGTGCGATCATCTCCAGAACCGGATCGGCCGACGGCTTGTTGCGGCCCGGGCCCAGCGTGTCCCCGCCGATGACCGTGGCAAAGCGGTCGAGCATGCCGAGCTCGCCCAGCAACTGATGCGCGAAGCGTTCGAACTTGTTCGTAACGACGGCAAGGTGCACGTCCAGCGCCGCCAGCCCGTCCAGCATCGCCTCGCACCCTGGATAGGGGCGGGTGTGCACGGCAATATTGACTTCATAATAGTTCAGCAATTCACGGTAGATTGCCTGAAAGGCCTGTTCATCGACGCTTGTGTCATCCTGCAGGGCACGGCGCAGCATCCGCCCCGCGCCGCCGCCGATCAGCGGCGCAACCTCGCTCAGCGGGACAGGGGGCTTACCCGCAAGTTCCAGCGCATGATTGAGCGCGAGGCCGAGATCGCGCGACGAATCGACCAGCGTTCCATCCAGATCGAACCCGACAATCGAAAAGGGAAATTTCGCCATCGCGCCCGCCACTGCCTGCTTGGTGTGGAAACTGCAACAGTTTGATGGCATGGCCGCAAACCATGAGAGAGATCGCCGCCATCATCCTCGCCGCGGGCAAGGGAACCCGCATGAAAAGTGACACGCACAAGGTGCTGCACCCGATTGCCTGTCGTCCGATGTTGCTGCACCTGCTGGACAGCGTGAATGCGCTGGCCCCGGCGCACAAGGTCGTCGTGGTGGGGGACAAGGCGGAGCAAATCGAGGCGGCGCTGGACGGGAGCGCGGCGCTGGCCGTGCAGAACCCGCAGCTGGGCACCGGCCATGCGGTGCAGCAGGCCGAAGCGGCGCTGGCTGGCTTCACCGGCGATGTGCTGATTCTCTATGGCGATGTGCCCTTCGTGCGCAGCGAAACCATGCGCGCGATGCTGGACCGGCTGAACGCGGCGGACGCGCCTGCTGCCGTGGTACTGACTCTCCAGCCCGATGATCCGCTGGCCTATGGCCGCGTGCTGACCGAAGGCGACCGGATCGTGAAGATGGTCGAGCACAAGGATGCGAGCGAGGCTGAGCGGGCCTGCGGCCGCTGCAATTCCGGTCTGATGGCGGTGCGCGCGGCGGACCTGTTCGCGCTGCTGGCAAGGGTCGGCAATGACAATGCAGCGGGCGAATATTACCTGCCCGATATCGTTAATATTGCACTGGCTGACGGGCGCCATGCGGCGGTGGTCGACGCCGATCCGTTTGAAGTCGCCGGGATCAACAGCCGCGCCGAACTGGCGGCGATGGAACGCGCATGGCAGGATCGCCGCCGCGCGCAGGCCATGGCAGATGGGGCATCGCTGATCGCGCCCGAAACGGTCTGGTTCGCGCATGATACCGTGCTGGGACGCGATGTGACGGTGGAACCCAACGTGGTGTTCGGGCCGGGAGTGGCGGTGGCCGATGGCGCGGCGATTCATGCCTTCTGCCATATCGAGGGCGCGCGGATCGGCCCGGGTTGCTCGGTCGGCCCCTTCGCCCGACTGCGGCCCGGCGCGGTGCTGGAAGACAAAGCCAAGGTCGGCAATTTCGTTGAAATGAAGCAGGCCGTGCTGGGGCCGGGGGCCAAGGCCAATCACCTCACCTACCTGGGCGATGCGCAGGTGGGTGCAGGCGCGAATATCGGCGCGGGCACCATCACCTGCAATTACGACGGTTATTTCAAGCACCGGACGGTGATCGGCGAACGGGCCTTTATCGGCTCCAACAGCGCGCTGATCGCGCCGGTGACGATCGGCGCGGATGCGATTGTGGCGGCGGGCAGCGCGGTTTCGCGCGATGTCGGCGCGGGCGAGCTGCGCATGGTGCGCGCGCCGCAACTGGTCAAGGAAGGCTGGGCGGATCGTTTCCATGATGCGATGAAGAAAAAGAAGGCGGAGAAGAAGGGCCGCTGATTTCCTGACTGGTCATTTTTTCTTGCGGCTGAAATTGCGATTTATATGAAATCCCAACCACTTGCCGGCATAGGCGCTAAGCATACCGGCCAAGGGAAGCAGATCTGATATGTGTGGCATCATCGGCATTGTTGGTAAGGAAGAAGTCGCGGAGCGGCTGGTCGATGGCCTGCGTCGCATGGAATATCGCGGCTATGACAGTGCCGGGATCTGCACGTTGCATGACGGGCGGCTGGAACGGCGGCGTGCGGAAGGCAAACTGCTCAATCTGGTCCGGGTGCTGGAGGGCGATCCGGCGCCTGGCACGGTGGGCATCGCGCATACGCGCTGGGCCACGCATGGGGCGCCCACCGCAAACAACGCGCATCCGCATGCCACGGGCGAGGTGGCGCTGGTCCACAACGGCATCATCGAGAATTTCAAGAGCCTGCGTGAGGAGTTGCAGGCGCGCGGGCGCGTGTTCGAAAGCGAAACGGACAGCGAAGTGGTGGCGCATCTGGTGTCCGAACAGGTGGAGGCCGGAAAATCTCCCGAGGAAGCGGTGCGGATCGTGCTGCCCCGGTTGCGCGGTGCCTTCGCGCTGGCCATCGCCTTTCGCAGCTACCCCGGCATGCTGATCGGGGCGCGGCTGGGATCGCCGCTGGTGGTCGGGTTTGGTGACGGGGAGACCTATCTGGGTTCGGACGCACTCGCGCTGGCCCCGCTTACGCAGAAGATCGCCTATCTGGACGAGGGTGACTGGGTCGTGGTTACGCGCGACGGTGCGGCCATCCATGATTGCGACAATCAGCCCGTGCAGCGCGAGGTGACCACCTCCGGCGCATCGGCCGCGGCCATTGAAAAGGGCAATTACCGCCATTTCATGCAGAAGGAGATTTTCGAACAGCCTACCGTGGTCGCCCAGACGCTGCATTCCTACGTTCGCCAGCTCGAACGCAAGGTGGCCCTGCCACAGATCGATTTCGACCTGTCGGCCATCAACCGGGTGACGATCGTCGCGTGCGGGACCAGCTATTACGCCGGGATGGTCGCCAAATACTGGTTTGAACAATTTGCCCGCCTGCCGGTGGATATCGATGTGGCGAGCGAGTTTCGCTATCGCGAACCGGTGCTGGAGCCGGGCGGGCTGGCGCTGTTCATCTCGCAAAGCGGGGAGACGGCGGATACGCTGGCTGCGCTGCGGCATTGCAAGGCTGAAGGACAGACGATCGCGGTTGTGGTCAATGTCCCCACCAGTTCGATGGCGCGCGAGGCTGATCTGCTGCTGCCTACGCATGCCGGGCCGGAAATCGGCGTTGCATCCACCAAGGCCTTTACCTGCCAGCTGGCGGTGCTGGCAGCGCTGGCGGCGCATCTGGCGGTGCGGCGCGGGCGGATGAGTGCCAGCGAAGAAGCCGAAGTGGTCGATCACCTGATCGAGGCGCCAGCCGCGCTTAATGCGGCGCTCGCTCATGACGAGGAAATCGCGGCTATGGCGCATCTCATTGCCCCGGCGCGCGACGTGCTCTATCTGGGGCGTGGTCAGGATTATCCGCTGGCGCTGGAAGGCGCGTTGAAATTGAAGGAAATTAGCTACATCCATGCCGAAGGCTATGCCTCTGGCGAAATGAAGCATGGCCCGATCGCGCTGATTGACGAAACTGTGCCCGTGGTCGTTCTGGCACCATCCGGTCCGCTGTTTGAAAAGACCGTGTCGAACATGCAGGAAGTGCGCGCGCGCGGCGGCCGGATCGTGCTGATTTCCGATGCAGAAGGTCTGGCCGAGGCGGGTGAGGGGTGCCTCGCGACGATCGAGATGCCCAAAGTGCACCCGCTGATCGCGCCGCTGGTTTACGCCGTGCCTGTGCAACTTCTGGCTTATCACACGGCCTGCGCGAAAGGTACGGATGTCGATCAGCCGCGCAACCTTGCCAAATCGGTAACCGTTGAATAGCTGAAATCCCGGTCGTTTTTGACGAATTGGCAACCTTTGCCGCGCTATGCGACGGGGGTGAGCGAGCAACGATCAGATCTGCCCGTATTGCCGACGTCCCTGCCCTGGCGGGCGTTGCTGGGGCTTGTCCAGCCGGCATCGGCGGACTGGGCGCGGCTGCGCGGACTGCAATACGCCTACCTGGCAAGGGTCGTGAAGGGGCGGATGATCGCCCAGGCCATCGCCGCGATCTTCATCATGAAGCTGTTTTACGGCATTATACCCTTCTACCTGCTGATCGGCTGGGCGGTCATGCTCGCCGCCGCGAAAGCGCAGGTCTACAAGGCTGAGAGCGGGTTGGCGGATGCCGAACGGCGCACGATTGGCAAGAAAGAAATCCAGCAGCATACGTGCGTTTCGCTGGTCAGCGCATTGTGCTGGGCGCTGCCTCTGTTGTTCTTCATGCCCTGCGGTGGCCCGGCTCACCAGCTTGGCTTGTGGGCCACCTTCTCCATGCTGATTGCAGCGGGGGCGCTGTGGACCGCGTCAGCGCCGCTCGCCTGCATCCTGTTCACAATCATAACCGGCGTTGCCGCGATTCTGGGCTTCGCCTTCGGCGGGGTTTATGACGTTGCGATCGTCGTTGCGGCTTTCATCGCCATTGCCGTTCTTGGCACGGTGCATGGCGCGCGCACTTATCTCACCGCAAGGGTGGCAGAGGCAGGGGTTGCCGAAAAGAGCGAAGTCGTGTCGCTGTTGCTGCGCGAATTCGAGGAAAGCGAAGCGGACTGGCTGTGGCAGATCGACACCTCGCGCCGGGTTCGTTCGGCCAGCCCGTGTTTCGCCTTTGCGCTTGGCCGCGATACCGAGGAGGTCGAGGGAACGCCCTTCATCCAGCTCATCGCCGGTGAGGCATGGGAAACCGGCCAGTTTCCGCCCAGCCTGCATGATCTGGCGGAGCGGCTGAAGCGGCGGGAAAGCTTTTCCAACCTGATCGTGAAGGTCAATATCGGCAAGAAGGATCGCTGGTGGGAGCTTTCAGGCACCCCAAAGCTTGACGATACCGGCAAGTTTTCCGGTTTCCGCGGGGTCGGTTCGGATGTCACCGAGCAGCGCGAATCCTCCGAAAAAATCGCCTATCTCGCCCGTTACGATACGCTCACCGGCCTGCCCAACCGCATGATGCTGATGGAAGCGCTGGGCGATGCCATGCGTTATTCGGAACAATGGCGCACGCGCTGCGCCTTCCTGATGATCGATCTCGACCGGTTCAAGGCGGTGAACGATTCGCTGGGGCACCAGGTCGGTGACAAGCTGCTGGCCATGGTCTCTGAACGGCTCAAGAGCCTGATGAGCGATAATGAGCTGTGCGGTCGGCTGGGCGGTGACGAATTCGCCATCGTCATTCGCGATGCGTCCGACACGCAGCGGGTCTCGGATGTCGCCCGGGCAGTGATTGACCTGCTGTCCCGGCCGTATGAGGTCGATCATCACATGCTTTATGTCGGTTCCAGCGTCGGTTCGGCGATTGGACCGCGCGATGGCCAGACGGTCGAAACGCTGATGCGCAACGCCGACCTTGCGCTCTATCGCGCCAAGGATGAAGGCGGTGGGGTGCATTTCGAATTCGAACCGTCGCTTCATGCCGACGCGGAAGAGCGCCGCAAGCTCGAATTCTCGCTGCGTCACGCGCTGGAACGCAACGAACTTCTGCTGAACTATCAGCCGGTCGTGGACGCCAACAACGAAACCGTGGTCAGTTTTGAGGCGCTGCTGCGCTGGAACAGTCCCGAACATGGCTTTGTCAGCCCGGCGAAATTCATCCCGCTGGCAGAGGACACGCGCCTGATCGTCGACATCGGCGACTGGGTGCTGCACGAAGCCTGCCGCGAGGCGGTGCGCTGGCCGGGCGGGATCAAGGTGGCGGTCAATGTTTCGGGCGAACAGCTGCTGTCGCCGAATTTTGCTGCCAGCGTGGTCAAGGCTCTGGCCATGTCGGGGCTGGGACCGGGCCGCCTTGAAATCGAGGTGACGGAAAGCATTTTCGTGCGCGACGATGTGACCGCGCG
>JAURML010000035.1 GCA_030830695.1 Caenibius sp.
AGCGGTTGCCCCGGTCGGGATCGCCCGGCGTGCGGTTTTCCGTATCCGTGTAGCTATAGGCAAAGCTGGTCGTCAGGCCGGGTTGGAGTTCCAGCCCCGCCTCGAATTCCGCGCCCTGCGCACGGCCCTTGCCGACATTGTAATAGAACCCGAAGGGGTTAGTGGCGCACAGCGGATCGGTCCCGCTCCAGCAACTGAAGAAGTCGATCAGATTGCTGGAATCCCGGCGATAGGCCGTGAGCGCGAGAAACACCGGTTCGCCCCGGCGTCCATGGGAAATGCCCGCCTCGTAACCCGTGCTGCGTTCGGGCGCGAGCGCCGGATTGCCGTATTGCGACAGCAGTTGATAGAGTGTGGGCGCCTTGAACCCTTCGCCATAGGCAGCGCGCACGCGCCAGCCGGGCGCGAATTCGAAAGCGCCATTGGCGCCGAAGGTCCATTCCCCGCCAAAACGCGAATGATCGTCATAAAGCAGCCCCGCCGCCAGTTGCAGGCGATCCCCATAATAGCCGAGCAGGGCATGCCCGCTGGTGGTATTGGCCTTGCCCGCATCGGGCGCATTGGCAAAGCGCGACCATTCGTGATCCGCCCCGAAATCCAGCGCGAACCCTGCCGGCAGGCTGACCCGCCCGAACAGTTCCGCCCGTTCCGACCGCCCGTCAAGCGCGTAGGGGAAGAAGGGATCGTCCCCCACCCGCTTCGTGTCAGCCAGTGCGTATCCGGCGCTAAGCGTCAGTGCATCGCTTTCATACATCGCACCGATCCGGCCCGACCAGGTGGTAAGCCGTTCCGACACATCGGCATCGGCGAAAACAAAATCAGGCGGGGGGAAACCGTCCAGCTCCACCTTGCCGCGTGCATAGCGCGCATCGGCAACCAGGCTGAGCGCATCGCTCAGCCGATAGCGCGCCCGTCCGCCGATATTATACTGGCGGAAGCCGTCATCCTCCGTCCCCGATGCGGCGGCGGAATGCCCCTGCCCGTCCACGAAGCTGCCTGACAGCCCGGCTTCCAGCCGCTCGTCAGCATAACCCGCCGCGCCCGTGGCGGTGACCCGCTGCGCCCCGCCATATTCAAGACTGGCAGAATAGCCGTTCTCGATCCGGGTGGTAATGTTCATCACCCCGCCCATCGCCTGACTCCCCCAGACCACCGAATTGGGGCCACGCAACAATTCGATGCTCTCGATCGTGCCAGCCGCCAGTTGCGACAGGTCGAATTCGGCATTGGCGCTGGCCGGATCATTGGCGCGCACGCCATCAATCAGCACCAGCGTCTGACCAGCAGGCGCGCCGCGCACGCCAAGCAGCGTCAGGCTGCCCAGCGGCCCGGTGCGGGTGAAAGTAGTGCCAGGCAGGCGCCGCAGGACCCGGGTGATGTCCGCACCCTGCACCTGCTTGATCTCCGCGCGCCCGATCACCGTCACCGCCTGTCCGGTGCGATCGATCGATTGCGGCAGGCCGGTTGCGGTAACAATGATGTCCGCCTCGCCCGCAGCATTGTCATCAGCCAGCGCGGGTTGCGCACAGACGCAGGAACAACCGATAAGGAACAGATATTTACGCATAGATTCTCCAGTCATGAACGAACGCCGTTCATGGCGGGAGAACGCGCAGGCTCGCGCGCGTCTCGCTGCATTCCGGTACACCCCGCCCGGCTGCGGAACGACCGTCATGGGCAGGTCTCCTGGCTCCCGGATCGTCAGCACGCCATCCGCCTTCCCGGTTTCCCAGTGGCCTTTGGAAGCGCGCCTCCCCGGTCACAGTTGCGGGGGCAGCGCGGGGTTTGGGGGCATCCCCCTCACCCGCTTCCCTCTTCGGCCCGCACCGGAACGATCCGGCCCGGACAACCCGTGACGTGGCGCGCCTTTTATGCGGCAGCGCAGCATTGCGCAAGGGCATCTGCCAGTGGCGATCTTAACCTTTCGCTAGCCATCCCCGTTTACCCCGGCGACGGCGCTGTTCCGCTATGGCACGGCGCGTACGCGGCGGCTGCGGACCGCCGAATTATCGGGTAAATGCCGCGATATGGCTGCATCCGCCGCCAACGAAAGGATCGTGTGAGCGCATACCGCACCTTCGAAGCGCTGGTGCGCTGGTTCCACCCGGTGAAGGGCGAGATGCGGCCCGACGAATTCATTCCCGTGGCCGAAGAAACCGGCGTCATCATCACGCTGGGCATACTCAATGCGCTGAAGGAAGCCAATCTCGATCCCCGCCGGCTTGAACTGGAAGTGACCGAAAGTCTGTTCCTGGAAGACAATGACAATACCGGCCGCTTTATTGAAGAGCTTTCGGCCAAGGGCATCCGCTTTGCGCTGGACGATTTCGGCACCGGCTATTCCTCGCTCGGCTATATCAACAAATTCCCCTTCAAGAAGATCAAGGTCGACCGCAGCTTCGTCTCCGGTCCCAATGTCGGCAGGAAAAGCGACGCCATCATTCGCGCCGTGGCCGAAATGGGTTCAACCCTCGAAATGGAGATCGTGGCCGAAGGGCTCGAAACGATCGAGCAGGTGCAGGCGGTGAAGGAAGCGGGTTGTACCTTGGGTCAGGGTTACTATTTCAGCCGCGCGGTTCCTGACCATCTGGCGGCGATGCTGCTGGCGCAGGAACGCGAAGAGGATCCGCTTCGAAGGGTTGCGGGTTGATCGCTTCTGGTCGCGCAGCACCAATTATCGCTGTTGCGAAGCGTTATTAAAATACAGGTCGATTCAGTGTTTTTCAAGGGTTGCATTCGTGCGTGCGCGGGCTTACGGCCCGCCTATCTGGCGCTATCCTGCTGCGGGATGCGGGGTTGCGCTGTGGCACTCGCCTACCCTGCTCCCGCGTGAAGCGAAGGAATACACCGAACCATGGCTCGCAAGAAGATTGCCCTTATCGGCGCCGGCAATATCGGCGGCACACTGGCCCACCTCGCCGCGCAGAAGGAACTGGGCGACATCGTCCTGTTCGACGTGGCCGAAGGCATCCCGCAGGGCAAGGCGCTCGACCTGTCGCAGTGCGGCCCGGTTGAAGGCTTCGATGCGCAGATCACCGGCACCAATGATTACAAGGACATCGCAGGCGCGGATGTGATCATCGTCACCGCCGGCGTGCCGCGCAAGCCGGGCATGAGCCGCGACGACCTGCTGGGCATCAACCTCAACGTCATGAAGGCCGTGGGCGAAGGCATCAAGGCCAACGCCCCCAACGCTTTCGTGATCTGCATCACCAACCCGCTCGATGCGATGGTCTGGGCGCTGCGCGAATATTCGGGCCTGCCGCATAACAAGGTGGTGGGCATGGCCGGAGTGCTCGATTCGGCGCGCTTCTCCACTTTCCTCGCCTGGGAATTCGGCGTCTCGATCCGCGACGTGAACACTTTCGTGCTGGGCGGCCATGGTGATACCATGGTGCCGGTGGTGCGCTATTCCACCGTCAACGGCATTCCGGTGCCCGACCTGATCAAGATGGGCCTCTCCACGCAGGAAAAGATCGACGCGATCGTGCAGCGCACCCGCAGCGGCGGCGGCGAAATCGTCGGCCTGCTCAAGACCGGCTCGGCCTTCTATGCCCCGGCCGCCAGCGGCATCGCCATGGCCGAAGCCTATCTCAACGATCAGAAACGCATCCTGCCCTGTGCGGCCTATGTCGATGGCCAGTATGGCGTCGATGACCTTTATGTCGGCGTGCCGGTGATGATCGGCGCAGGCGGCGTGGAACAGGTGATCGAGATCGAACTGGACGACGCTGACAAAGCCGGCCTCCAGGTCAGTGTCGACGCGGTCAAGGAACTGCTGGTGGCCTGCAAGGGCATCGACGGCAATCTGGGCTGAAAATTCAGGCCCCGGCGCAGGCCGGGGCCAGGCGCGGCTAGAAGATGCCGGGTGGCACCGGCATTGCGCAAAAGGGAGCATTCATGAGCATTCTCGTCAACAAGAACACCAAGGTCATCACTCAGGGGATGACCGGCAAGACCGGCAGCTTCCACACGCAGGCCGCGCTTGATTACGGCACGCAGATGGTGGGCGGCGTTACCCCTGGCAAGGGCGGCACGACACACATCGGGCTGCCGCAATATGATACGGTCGCCGAAGCAAAGGCCGCCACCTGCGCCACCGCCAGTTGTGTCTATGTTCCACCCGCCGGCTGCGCCGATGCCATCCTTGAGGCAATCGATGCCGAGATGGAACTGATCGTCGCCATCACCGAAGGCGTGCCGGTGCTCGACATGGTCCGCGTGAAGCGCGCGCTTTCGGGCAGCAAGAGCCGCCTCATTGGCCCGAACTGCCCCGGCGTTCTGACGCCCAATGAATGCAAGATCGGCATCATGCCCGGCTCCATCTTCATGAAGGGTTCGGTCGGCGTCGTTTCGCGGTCAGGCACGCTAACTTACGAAGCAGTGCATCAGACCACGGCGGTCGGCCTGGGCCAGACCACTGCGGTCGGCATCGGCGGCGATCCGGTGAACGGCACCAATTTCATTGACGTGCTGGAACTGTTCCTGGCGGACGATGCAACCAGATCGATCATCATGATCGGCGAAATCGGCGGCAGTGCCGAAGAAGAAGCCGCCCAGTTCATCAAGGATGAGGCGAAGCGCGGCCGCAGCAAGCCGATGGTCGGCTTCATCGCGGGCCGCACTGCCCCTCCGGGCCGCCGCATGGGCCATGCCGGCGCGATCGTGTCCGGTGGCCAGGGCGGCGCGGAAGACAAGATCGCGGCGATGGAAGATGCGGGAATCCGCGTTTCGCCCTCGCCTTCGCTGCTCGGTGAAACGCTGGCCGAAGTACTGAAGGAAAAGGCGTAATCCCGGCCTCCCCCGTTGCGGCGGGCGCGCCGGCAAGGTCTGCAATTGGCCGGCGCTGGCGTCGGCGGCAAGGATGATCGCCATGGGTAACGAAAGCCACGATTTTGCTCCCGGCGGGGGATCGGATGAAGTGCAGCAAGGCCCTTCGTGGGCCAATCCGCGCTGGCCGCTGACTGATCCGGGGGCGGAGGACGATCTCACCCGCTCGCTTGACCCCATGGCCATGCAGCTTGCGGTCCAGCAGGCTGCGGCCAAGGCGGGCATGGCGCTCGACGGTTCAGCGGTGGAACAGGCGGCGGCGGATTCGATCCGCGCCATGCTGCTGATCCGCACCTACCGCGTGCGCGGCCATCTGGCCGCCGATCTCGATCCGCTGGGGCTGGTCAAGCGCGAACTGCCTGCCGACCTTACCCCCGAATGGCACGGATTTGCAGGCGCGGCACAGGACCGCCCCGTGTTCGTCGGCGGCAATCTGGGCCTTCACTGGACCACGGTGCGCGAACTGGTCAGCATCCTGCGCGCCAATTACTGCGGCAAGGTCGGCTTTGAATACATGCACATCGCCGATGTGGAGGAACGCCGCTTCATTCAGGATCGCATCGAAGGCGGCGACAAGTCGATCGATTTCACCGCCAACGGCAAGAAGGCGATCCTGGCAGCTGTAATCCGCGGCGAACAATATGAAAAATTCCTCGGCAAGAAATATGTCGGGACCAAGCGCTTCGGCCTCGATGGCGGCGAATCGATGATTCCCGCGCTGGAAGCGGTCATCAAATATGGCAGCCAGATGGGCGTGCGCGAAATCGTCTATGGCATGGCACACCGCGGGCGGCTCAATATCCTCGCCAATGTGATGGCCAAGCCATACCGCGTGATCTTCCACGAATTTTCGGGCGGCACCGCCAACCCCGAAGATGTCGGCGGATCGGGCGACGTGAAATATCACCTCGGCACCTCGGCGGATCGCGAGTTCGACGGGATCAAGGTACATATGAGCCTGATGCCCAACCCCAGCCATCTGGAAACGGTCGATCCCATCGTCCTGGGCAAGGTGCGCGCCTATCAGGCGTTCCGCGACGATATCGGCAAGGGCAAGCACAAGCAGGTGCTGCCAGTGCTGATTCATGGCGATGCCGCCTTTGCCGGACAAGGCATCGTGTGGGAATGCTTCGGCTTCTCGGGCGTGCGCGGCTACAATACCGGCGGCTGCATTCACTTCATCGTCAACAACCAGATCGGTTTCACCACCAGCCCCCAATTCTCCCGCGGATCGCCCTATCCGTCAGACGTGGCCAAGGGCGTCCAGGCGCCGATCCTGCACGTCAATGGCGACGATCCGGAAGCGGTGACTTTCGCCTGCAAGCTGGCCATCGATTACCGGCAGAGCTTCGGGCGCGACATCGTGGTGGACATGTGGTGCTATCGCCGCTTCGGCCATAATGAAGGCGACGAACCCGGCTTTACCCAGCCGCTGATGTATCAGCGCATCCGTCAGCACCCGCCCGTCTCCGCGCTCTATGCGAACCGGCTGGTCGAAGAAGGGGTGATTGACAGGAACTGGGCGGGCGAAACCGAAAGCCACTTCATCGCCAAACTGGAAGGCGAATTCGAAGCGGCCAAGAGCTACAAGTCCAATCATGCGGACTGGTTCGCCGGGCGCTGGACCGGGTTGCACATGCCTGCCGACCCGGAAACCGCGCGGCGCAACGTGCCGACCGGCATCGAACAGAAGCTGTTTGACAGCCTGGGCCGCACGCTCACGACCGTTCCGGATTCTGTCAAGATTCACAAGACGCTGGCCCGCGTTCTGGATGCCAAGCGTGAAATGTTCACCAGCGGTGAAGGCTTCGACTGGGCAGCCGGCGAAGCCCTGGCTTACGGCAGCCTGCTGTCAGAAGGCTACAACGTGCGCCTGTCAGGACAGGATTCAGGGCGCGGCACCTTCAGCCAGCGGCACGCCGTGTGGGTCGACCAGACGGACGAGCATAAATATGTCCCGCTCGCCACCGTGCCGCATGGCAAGTTCGAAGTGCATGACAGCCCGCTGTCCGAATATGGCGTGCTGGGTTTCGAATATGGCTATGCCAGCGCCGATCCGAAGACGCTGGTCCTGTGGGAAGCGCAATTCGGCGATTTCGCCAATGGCGCGCAGATCGTGATCGATCAGTATATCGCCGCGTCCGAAGCCAAATGGCTGCGCGCCAACGGCCTCGTCCTGCTGCTGCCGCATGGCTATGAAGGCCAGGGACCGGAACATTCCTCCGCCCGACTGGAACGCTATCTCCAGCTTTGCGCGCAGGACAACATCCAGGTCTGCAACATCACCACACCGGCCAATTACTTCCACGTGCTGCGCCGGCAGATGCACCGCCCCTTCCGCAAGCCGCTGATCATCATGACGCCCAAGTCGCTGCTGCGCCATCCGCTGGCGAAAAGCACGGCCCAGGATTTCATTGGCGAAGGCCACTTCATGCGCATCCTGTCGGACACTAACCCGGCAGCGGATGCAAAGACGCGGCGGCTGGTTCTGTGTTCGGGCAAGGTCGCCTATGACCTGATCGAAGCGCGCGATGCGGCGGGCATCAAGGATACCCAGATCGTCCGGCTCGAACAGCTCTATCCCTTCCCCGGCGAACCGCTGGCCGCGCGCCTGGCGCGTATGACCGGCCTTGAGGAAGTGGTGTGGTGTCAGGAAGAGCCGAAGAACAACGGTTCGTGGTTCTTCGTCGAACCGCTGATCGAAGAGGCGCTGGCCGCCGCGAAGTGCAAGCTCGCCCGGCCCCGCTATGCCGGGCGCAATGCCGCCGCTTCGCCCGCCACGGGCCTTGCCAGCCGCCATGCGAGCGAACAGGCCGCATTGGTTGCCGATGCGCTGGGCCTGTCCGTGCGCGGCGAAATCCGCCGCCGCCGTTCCAGATAGTTTGCCCGCAAAAGGGAAGATACGATGTCCAGCGAAGTCAAAGTCCCCACTCTCGGCGAATCCGTTTCCGAAGCGACCATCGGCGAATGGCTGAAGCAGCCGGGTGACGCCGTGGCGGCAGACGAACCGGTCTGCAGCCTCGAAACTGACAAGGTTTCGGTCGAAGTGCCCGCGCCTGTTGCCGGGGTGATGGGCGAACTCAAGGTGGCGGTTGGCGATACGGTTCAGGTGGGCGCGATCATCGCCACGATCGAAGAAGGCAGTAGTGCCCCCGCTGCGCCGAAGCCCGCTGCGGCCAAGGCCGAGGCGGCACCTGCCGCGCAAGCCCCGGTCGAAGCGCCCGCAGAAGGCGCGGACGCGCAGACGCTGTCGCCCGCGGTGCGACGTGCAGTGCTGGAACATGGCGTTGACCCCTCGACCATCAAGGGGACCGGCAAGGACGGCCGCCTGACCAAGGAAGACGTGCTGGCTGCTGCCGAAGCGAAGAAGAGCGGCGGCGCGGCGGCCCCCGCCGTCACCGCGCCCCCCGCCCCGGCCGCCAGCGCGCGCGCCGGGCGCAATGTCGAACGCGTGAAGATGACGCGGCTGCGCCAGACCATCGCCAAACGGCTGAAAAGTGCGCAGGACAATGCCGCCCTGCTCACCACTTTCAACGATGTCGATATGTCAGCGGTGATCGCGGCGCGTGACAAGTACAAGGATCTCTTCGCCAGGAAGCACGATGTGCGGCTCGGTTTCATGGGCTTTTTCGCCAAGGCCGCGTGTCTGGCGCTGAAGGATGTACCCGCCGTCAACGCGCAGATCGACGGTGAGGAAATCGTCTATCACGATTACGTCGATATCTCGGTCGCGGTTTCCGCGCCCAATGGCCTCGTCGTGCCGGTGGTGCGCGATTGCGACAAGCTGTCCTTCGCCGGGATCGAAAAGGCGATCGCCGACTATGGCAAGAAGGCGAAGGAAGGCGCGCTGACCATGGAAGACATGGCTGGCGGCACGTTCACCATTTCCAATGGCGGCGTGTTCGGATCGCTGATGTCCACCCCGATCATCAACCCGCCGCAGAGTGCGGTGCTCGGCCTGCACCGGATCGAGGATCGCGCGGTGGTGGTCGATGGCCAGATTGTGATCCGGCCGATGATGTATATCGCGCTCTCCTATGACCACCGCCTGATCGACGGGCGCGAAGCGGTGACGGCGCTGAAGATCATCAAGGAAGCGATCGAGGATCCGACCCGGTTGCTGATCGATTTGTAAGATTGAGGCTTTCATGGCTGATTACGATTACGACGTCCTCATCATCGGTGCCGGCCCCGGCGGCTATGTGGCGGCAATCCGCGCCGCGCAGCTGGGGCTGAAGACGGCCTGCGTCGAAAGCCGCGCAACGCTGGGCGGCACCTGCCTCAACGTCGGATGCATTCCGTCCAAGGCGCTGCTGCATGGCTCGGAACTGTTCGAGGAAGCCGCGCATGGTACGCTGGCCAAATTCGGGGTGAAGACGGGCAAGGTCGAAATCGACGTCGCCACTTTGCAAGGCGAAAAATCGGCGGCGGTCAAGGAACTGACCGGCGGCATCGAATTCCTGTTCAAGAAGAACAAGGTCACCTGGATCAAGGGCCAGGCGCGCTTTGCCGATGCGCACACGGTCGAAGTCGATGGCAAGCGCCATTCCGCCCGTGAAATCGTGATCGCCACCGGTTCGTCCGTCACGCCGCTGCCGGGCGTCGAGGTGGATAATGACAAGGGCATCATCGTTGATTCCACCGGTGCGCTGGCGCTGTCAGCAGTACCGAAGAAGATGGTGGTGATCGGCGGCGGGGTGATCGGGCTGGAACTGGGTTCGGTCTGGCGCAGGCTGGGCGCGGAAGTGACAGTGGTCGAATTCCTCGATCAGCTGTTACCCGGCATGGATGGCGAAGTGCGCAAGGAAGCGGGCAAGCTGTTCAAGAAACAGGGCATGGAACTGAAACTGTCCACCAAGGTCACCGGTGCCAGCGTGAAGGGCAAGAAGGCCGTGCTGACGCTGGAACCGGCGGCGGGCGGAGCCAGCGAAACGCTGGAGGCGGATTGCGTGCTGGTCGCCATCGGACGCAGGCCGAACACCGAAGGACTGGGACTGGAAGCAATCGGGCTGGAGACCAACCAGCGCGGCCAGATCGAAACGGATCACGCCTTCCGCACCAGAATCGACGGGGTGCGCGCGATTGGCGATGTCATTCCCGGCCCGATGCTGGCGCACAAGGCGGAAGATGAAGGCATCGCCGTGGCGGAATATATCGCCACCGGCATCGGCATCGTCAATCACGCCGTAATCCCCAGCGTGGTTTATACGATGCCCGAAATCGCGGGCGTCGGCCTGACAGAAGAAGGTGCGAAAGCGGCAGGCCACAAGGTCAAGGTCGGCAAATTTCCCATGATGGCCAACAGCCGCGCCAAGACCAATCGCGACACTGAAGGCTTCGTGAAAGTGATTGCCGATGCGGACAGTGACGTGGTGCTGGGTGTGTGGTGTATCGCCAGCCTCGCCGGGACGATGATCGCCCAGGCCGCACAGGCAATGGAATTCGGCGCGCTGTCAGAAGATATCGCCTACACCTGCCATGCACATCCGACGCATTCCGAAGCGATCAAGGAAGCGGCAATGGCGGTGCGGGGCAAGCCGATTCACATGTAAGGCCGGGAGTCGCCCCCCGGCCCGCCATGCATCAGTGCCCCTGGTTCAGAGCCTGGAGCCGTAACCGCCATCGTCGTCGCCAGCTTCATCCGCGCCATCATCGGCGCGGCGGCGCGCCATGTCGTAATCGTCATCATTCCATTGCTGCCCGCGCGATGCGCTGGAAGCCCCACCGTAATCGAGCCCGCGCACCATGCCCGACGCATCGATCGAACAGCTGAAGCTGCGCCCGTCGCGCAGCCTGCCGTTGACGAGCCAGCCGCTGGCGTTGCGATCGACACCGTCCACACTGTCAATTTCGGCATCGCGTTCCACTTCGCGGGTGCAGCTATCGACCGCCCGGTCCAGCCCGTAAGAGCCATAGGCGTTGTCATCATTACCACTGCGATAGCGCGAATTGTCATCACGATAATCGGGGCCGCGATAATCCGGTTCGGGATAGCGGCGTTCGTCGCGCGTATCCCGGTCGCGATTGTTCTTGCTGGCCGCGCTGGCGATGGCAGCGATCCCGCCGAGGATGAGCACCCCGGCAATCACATCGCCCGCATCAACCCCGCCGTGGCGATGGCGGCCATAACGGCGGTAATCGCCCCAGTCATCGCGATGACGCGCGGCGTTGTCCTGTCCCGGTTCCCATGCGGCGTGAGCGGCAATGGGGCCGGCCCGGCCCGAGGTGGCCTGTGCCTGCGCCGCGAAGGCGGGGGTGGCGATCATCGAAAGTGAGGAGAGCAGCGCGGCCGAAGCGGCAAGGCGTGAAGGAAATCTGGTCATAGGGTCAATTCCCCGTAAGGCGCGGTGCAGCACCGCGCATCCTCTGGACACGGACTAGGCGGCCCAGGCTTTCGTAAGCCTGAACCGCCCGCCCACTCAGTCCCCGGGCCTGGGGCACGATCGATCAGAGCCCGCGGATATTCTTGAAGTCGACATCCACGACGCGGCCGTAGCGCACCTCGCAAGTGAACCTGCCGGAATCGTAACCGCGATAGCGGGAATCATAGCCGCGATAATCGCCATCCCAGCCGCGCCCGTAATTGCTGTCACCGCGGCGCCAGCCGTGATTCTTGGCATTCACCGCGATCCGGCCCTTGACGACATAGCCGCCGCGCGTGCGATCTATGTCGCGAATATCCGTGACCTTGGCCCGGCCATAGGAATAACGGCTGGCTGAACGTTCAGCCGCA
Organism: Caenibius sp.; assembly: GCA_030830695.1. Lineage (GTDB taxonomy): Bacteria > Pseudomonadota > Alphaproteobacteria > Sphingomonadales > Sphingomonadaceae > JACKKV01. The sequence continues at coordinate 11,564 of JAURML010000035.1, forward strand.
CGGACGCACTGGTCCACGGCCTGGCGTGGATTGCCGCGACGATTGTAATCATCCCGGTCGCGATAGCCGTAGCGGCTGTATTCATCGCCATAACCATAACGGGCATCGTAGCGATCGCCGTGATCCTTGTCTGAAGCGGCAGCCGCCATAGCAGCGATCCCGCCGATAATCATCGCTCCGGCGATAATTTCGCCTGCGCCAATCCCGTCGCCATCGCCGTGACGGGCAAACGCGGGGGTTGCCGAACTGACGACCATCGCACCTGCGGCGACGGTCCCGACCAGGGCTTTGGTTACAGTATTCATCACACTCATCCTCTTTTCGGAGCGGGGCGGAATGCCTCGCGATAAGGATGGGTCTATGCGATTCGCACTGAGACGAGGCTGAACTCGCCTGACAGCCATTGTTCAGAAAAATGCTAACTTACATGAACGTTACTGTTGGTTGCCGTCCGGTGGCGTCAAACCGGTGGCCTGCGCCAGAAAGGCCAGCACATCCGCCCCTTCGTCGATGACCTTGTCAGTCGGTTTGCCCGCGCCGTGCCCGGCGGCGGTTTCCACCCGGATCAGATGCGGCTTGCCCGCAGGATCGGCCGCCTGCAACGCGGCGGCATATTTGAAGCTGTGCGCCGGCACCACCCGGTCGTCTGTATCGGCGGTGGTGACAATCACCCAGGGATAGGCCGTTCCCGGCCTGAGGTTGTGATAGGGTGAATAGGCGCGCAGGATGCGGAAATCTTCCTCCCGGTCTGGATAGCCGTAATCATCCACCCAATAGCGCCCCGCCGTCCAGCGATCGAAGCGCAACATGTCCATGACCCCCACGGCCGCATGGACCCCGTCGAACAGATCGGGCCGCTGATTGGTCACCGCCCCCATCAGCAATCCGCCGTTGGAGCGCCCCTCGATCGCCAGTCCGTGCAGCGTGGTGATGCCTTGGGCCTTAAGATATTCCCCGGCGGCGATGAAATCGTCGAACACGTTCTGCTTGTTGCCCCTGCGGCCGGCGTCATGCCATTCCTTGCCATATTCGCCCCCGCCCCGGATATTGGCGAGGGCAAAGGCCCCGCCCGCCTCCAGCCACGCCATGCGCACCGCCGAAAAGCCGGGGGTCAGCGAAATGTCGAACCCGCCATAACCGTAAAGCATGGTCGGCAGCGCCTGCCCCCGGGCCGCTGCGGCGCGGTTGCGCACCAGGAACATCGGCACGCTGGTGCCGTCCTTTGACGTATAAAACTTTTGTTCGACCACATAGCGTTCAGGGTCGAAGGTCAGCTTCGGCAGAATGAAGGGCACGGTTTCGTTCGTCACCAGATTCATCCGGTAAATTCCCGGCGGCCGGTTGAAGCTGGCAAAGCTGAAAAAGGTTTCCGGATCGTCAGGCTTGCCGCGAAATCCGGCGGCGGTACCCAACCCATTAAGGCGAATTTCGTTGACCTGCTTGCCCGCGAAATCGAAGATCAGCGCGCGCGATGCCGCATCCTTGAGATAGGACACGATCAACCGCCCACCCACCAGCGAAGCGGCGTTGATCGTTTCATCGCTTTGCTGAACGACATCGATCCATTTCGGCTGCGCCGCATCAAGATCAATGGCGGTGATCCGAAAACGGGGCGCGCCCTTGTTGGTCACGAACCACAACCCGCCCTTGCTGCCTTCGATCAGGTTCCAGGCGTTGTCGAATCCGGTGACCAGCGGGCGGGCGGGCCAGCCCTCCTTCGCCCGGCGCGCAAGATCGATGACATGCACTTCATAGCGCGCGTCCGTACCCACTGCGCTGGTGATGACCGCCCAGCGGCCGTCATGCGTGACCTCGGCATAATGGCTGCGCTCAGGATGGTCGGGGGTGGCGAAAACCTGCACGTCCTCGCTCTGGTCCGTACCCAGCCGGTGGAACCACACGGCCTGATTGTAATTGAGCGCCTGAAAATCCTGTCCCTCCTCCGGCTCGGGAAAGCGGGAATAGAGGAAGCCCTCGCGCCCGATCCAGGCGAGACTGGTGAACTTGGCCCATTTGACCCGATCCGGCAGCATCTCGCCCGACCGCGCGTTCATCACTTCCAGCCGCCGCCAGTCGCTCCCGTCCTCCTGAGTGCTGAGCAGGACATAACGCCCGTCCGGCGAAGGTTTCCAAGCATCAAGCGCAATCGTGCCGTCCGCGCTCCAGCCATTGGGATCGACCAGCAGCCGGTCCCTGCCTTGCAGCCCCTTGCGCACATAAAGCTGGTTCTGGTTGAGAAGGCCGGAATTGCGTTCGAAGAAATAGCGGTCTCCGGCCTTTTCGGGCACTGAGAACCGTTCAAAATCCAGCAGCTCTGCAATCTTGTCTGCAAACCATGCACGCTCGGGCAACGCATCCAGCACGGCACGGCTGCAGGCGTTCTGCTGCTTGACCCATTCCGCCACTTCGGGCGCACTGCGAACATCGCCTTCCAGCCAGCGATACGGATCGGCCACGGCTTCACCGAACTTCTGCTCGACGATTTCCTCGCGACGGGTTTCGGGACAGGGCGTCATCACCGGCTCCGTTGCAGCTAGGGCCGGGTTCGCCAGAAACCACAGGGCGACAGCGCCGATGATGAGGCGCGCAAACCGGCGCATGTCAGCAACTCCAACAAAAAAGCGGCCGAGAAGTTAGCATCCGCGACCGCCCTTTCAATGGCTTGCTGAAAATTTGCAACCGGCCCGATCAGGCCATCGCTTCCAGCTCTTCCTGGCTCATCACCGGGCCGCTGTCCTGACCCTTGGCATCGACATCGCGGTCGACCAGTTCGATAATCGCCACCGGCGCCGCGTCAGACGCACGGATGCCAGCCTTGATGATGCGGGTGTAACCGCCTTCACGCCCCTTGTATCGATCAGCCAGCACTTCGAAGAGCTTCTTTTCCTGCGCTTCGTCAAGCAGGCGGGCATGCACCAGACGGCGGTTCGACAACCCGCCGCGCTTGGCCAGCGTGATCAGCTTTTCGACATAGGGGCGCAGTTCGCGCGCCTTGGGCGTAGTGGTCTGGATCTGTTCGTGCTTGATCAGCGCGGCCGCCATATTGCGCAGCAGCGCGTTGCGGTGGCCGGTCTTGCGCTGGAGCTTCCGCCCCGAAATCTTGTGACGCATGTCTCATTCCTCGTTCGTTATGGGCCCGTGTCAGGTAGCCCGTAGCAGGCCGGATGAAAGGGTCCGGCCCAAACCCGTCGCGGGGCTTAACCCAGCAGTTCCTGTTCCAGCTTCTTGGCCATTTCCTCGATATTCTCGGGCGGCCAGCCGGGGATGTCCATGCCGAGCCGCAGGCCCATGCTGGACAGCACTTCCTTGATTTCATTGAGCGACTTGCGGCCGAAATTCGGCGTACGCAGCATTTCCGCCTCGGTCTTCTGGACCAGATCACCAATGTAGATGATGTTGTCGTTCTTGAGGCAATTGGCCGAACGCACGGACAGTTCCAGTTCGTCCACCTTCTTGAGCAGGTAACGGTTGAGCTGGTTGGCATCCGATTCTTCGGGCTGCGCGGCGACGCCGATCATCGGCGAACCGCCCTGCGGAATGGCATCCTCGAAATGGACGAACAGCGCCAGCTGATCCTGCAGGATGCGCGCGGCATAAGCCACCGCATCTTCCGGGGTCACCGTGCCGTCAGTTTCCACTGTCAGGCTTAGCTTGTCATAGTCCAGCTCCTGCCCGACGCGGGCATTCTCGACCTTGTAGCTGACCTGGCGAACCGGCGAATAGAGCGAGTCGACCGGGATCAGGCCGATCGGCGCGTCAACCGGACGGTTCTGCACCGCAGGGACATAACCCTTGCCGATATCTGCGGTCAGTTCCATGTTCAGCGTCGCACCATCGTCCAGATGGCAGATCACCAGATCCTTGTTCAGCACTTCGATGTCGCCGGTGACAGCGATATCGCCCGCCTTGACTTCGGCCGGACCGGTGGCGGAAAGCTGAAGCCGCTTGGCGCCCTCGCCTTCCATCTTCAGCGCGACCTGCTTGATGTTGAGGACGATATCCGTGACGTCCTCACGCACGCCGGCAAGGCTGGAGAACTCATGCAGCACGTTCTCGATCTTGATCGAGGTGATGGCCGCACCCTGAAGCGAGGACAGCAGCACGCGGCGCAGCGCGTTGCCAAGCGTAAGGCCATAGCCCCGCTCAAGCGGTTCCGCGACGAAGGTTGCCTTGCGCTTTCTGTCACCACCAGTCTTGACTTCGAGATTGGTGGGCTTCTTGAGTTCCTGCCAGTTCTTGATGTTGACGGACATGAATTTCCCCTAAGGTAAGATTCTGACGGCAACGGCCGCTGACGTTTCACTACGCCGCGGCCGATCCGAGGGAGCGGCGGCAACCGGGCCGCCGGGCAAGTTCGAAATCAGACGCGGCGGCGTTTGGACGGCCTCACACCATTATGCGGGATCGGGGTGACGTCGCGAATGGAGGTGATGGTGAAGCCCACCGCCTGCAGGGCGCGCAGCGCGCTTTCGCGACCCGAACCCGGGCCCTTCACTTCCACTTCAAGAGTCCGCACGCCATG
>JAURML010000036.1 GCA_030830695.1 Caenibius sp.
GGATGACCAATGTGCATGCCTACCGGCTGGGGCTGGGTGAACGGCACGACCAGATGCAGGAGGAAGCCCTGCCGACCGAGGGTGACTGGAACTTCGGCGCACTGTCGCTGGGCGAGCGTGCGGGCGAAGGCGAACACATCACCATCGTCCCGCCGGATTCGATGATTGGCGAACTGCCCCGCATCCATGCCATCAAGGCCGATGTGGAACGGCACGAACTGGCCCTGCTGCGCGGGGCGGAGCAGCTTATCGCCCGCGACCCGCCCATCCTCTATTTCGAGATTGACCGGGCCGACCTTTCACCGGCGCTGCTGAAGCATGTGCACGGACTTGGCTATCGCATGTACTGGAGCTTTGTCGGCCTTTTCCGCGAGGGGAATTTTGCCGGCAATCCGCGCAATGTCTTCGGCCATACAGTGGCCTGCAATGTGCTGGCCATCCCCGAGGAAGACGAGCGCGAGTTCGAAACGCTCGTCCGGATCGAGGATTTCGAAACGCATCCCTTCACCGGCGGTATCAACCCGCAACGGATCGACGTTTACTGAAACCCGCGTCGGGCTCAGCCACCCAGCTTGGCTTCCAGCGCAGCGATGCGCGCTTCGAGCCGTTCGTTCTCTTCGCGCGCGCGGGCCGCCATGTCCTTGACCGCGTCGAATTCCTCACGGCTGACGAAATCGAGGCCGCCCATCGCCTCTTTCATGCGTTCGCGCGCGGAATCGCGAGCCTCGCGGGTCATCCCCGCCAGAGTGCCGGCAGCTCCATTGAGCACCTTGACGAAGTCGGACAGGATCGGGTTTTCGCTTTGCATGGCGTCTATTTGGGACGCCCGGCGCGCGCTGGCAAGATCAAAGCTTGATCCGTTGCACCGCGCCCGACACTTCGCGGCCATCGGCACCGGGATTGAGTTGCAGGAACTCCCAGGTCAGCACGCTGGCGAACAATATCCAGGCAAGATAGGGCACCAGCAGCAGTCCCGCCACCGTGCGGATCCGCCAGAACAGGACAATCGTGACCGCGACCGCGAGATCGAGCAATAGGATCAGCACCAGCGCTGCCGTAATCTGATGCGCGCCGAAGAACAGCGGGCTCCAGGCCAGGTTCAGCGCCAGTTGCACGATGAATGCGACGATCGCGGCCATGCGCCCGCGCGCGCCCCAGGCCGAACAGACCAGCGCGAAGGCCAGCCCCATCATCGCGTACAGCAGGGTCCAGACCACGCCGAAAAGATAGGGCGGCGGATAGATGCCGGGCTTGGCCAGCGAATCAAACCAGGCATTGCCGGGCCCGCTGCCCGAAAGCGTCCCCGACAGAAACCCAGCCAGCAGGACTGCCGGAACCAGCAGCAAGGCCCAGCGCGCGAAGCTGGCCCGCAACTGGCTGCGCGAAGCAAGTAGGCTCATTGAAAATACCTCATGATTCGGACCAGGATATTGGCGGCGGAAGGTGCTGCTGGCAACTTGGCGATCAGCCGCTGTTGCATAACGGGATTGATCCGCACGGCGCACATCACCCTTCGCGCCGCGCCGCAATCAGGAATTCGACATTGCCTTCCGGGCCGGTGATCGGACTTTCCACGATCCCGTCAATCCGCCAGCCAGCCGCCTCCAGCCATTCCCGCACCTCGGCGCAGACGCGCGCATGCAGCGCGGGATCGCGCACCACCCCGCCCTTGCCTACCTCGGCGCGGGTCACTTCGAACTGCGGTTTGATCAGCGCCACCAGCCGGCATCGCGGGGCAGCCAGATTCAGCGGTGTTTCCAGCACCTTGCGCAGTGAAATGAAGGAGGCATCGCATACAACCCAGCCGCATGGCCGGGTGATGTGATCGGGGGTAAGGATGCGCGCGCTGGTCTGTTCGAGCACGCTGACGCGCGGATCCTGGCGCAGTTTCCAGGCAAGCTGATTAGTGCCGCTGTCGACCGCGAAGACATGGTCGGCGCCCCTGCTTAACAGCACATCAGTGAAGCCACCGGTCGAACTGCCGATATCCATCGCCACCGCGCCTGCCGGGTCCAGCGCGAAATGATCGAGCGCATGAGCCAGCTTGATCCCGCCCCGGCTGACCCAGGGATGATCGCGGCCCTTCAGCTCGATAGCCGCGTCCTCCGCCACCGGCTGGCCCGGCTTGTCGACCTTGCGATCGCCCAGATAAACCAGCCCGGCCATCACCAGCGCCTGAGCGCGGGCGCGGCTTTCCGCCAGTCCGCGCGCGACAAGCAGTTGATCGATACGTTGCTTTTTCGCCATTATCCCGGCGATAGCGCCATCATCGCGCTTGAGCCAGCGCCGCCTTCGCGCCATCATTGCGCGCATGACCGCAAAACGCAGCTTTCCGCTCTCCGCCCCGCTCGCCGCGCTGACGATGATCGGCGCATTTGCAACGCTGTCGGCCTGCGAAGGCCCGCCCGCGCCACCGCCCGCACCGCCTCCGCCCCCGCCAATTGCCCAACCCGCGCCAACTCCGCCGCCCGAAAACTGGATGGACGCGCCGCGCACCGCTGGTGACTGGTCCTATCAGCGCGACGGCAGCGGTACGGTAGCGGCCTATCGCGCGCCGGGCGATGCACCATTGTTCATGGTACGCTGTGACGCGGGGCGCAGGCAGATCGCGCTGGCCCGCGCCCTGCCCAGGCAAGGCGTTGAGGAATTGCCGATGCGCATTCTCACGGAAACGGGCGAACGGATCATGGGGGCAAGGCCAATCGCCGCGGCCACGCCGATGTCTGCATCCGTTGTGGCCGCCAGCGATCCGCTGCTGGACGCCATTGCTTTTTCCAAGGGACGCTTTGCGGTGGAGGTTGCCGGACTGGACACGCTCAATCTGCCGAGCTGGGTCGAACTGTCCCGCGTGATCGAGGACTGCCGGTAAGAACGGGGCCGGTGTGGATAACCGGCCCGAATGTTCAATTCTGACGCCAAAAAAAATCAATGCAAGACTTGTGTTGTCGGCCAACTTGACTCACACTCTGTCTCAAGATCGGTGGAACGCCGGTCGAGCCGCAAAAAACGGCAACTTTGGCTCAACAGCGCGAAAGGAGGTGATCCGATGTCTCATGGTTCAGCAGAGAGGTCGGTTAGTTTCCGCGCGGAGCATTATCGTTAAATCTCCTCACAGACGATAAAGGCTTCGTGAGCGGCACTTCCTGGCCGCTGACCATGCGAAAGGCCGCTTCCGGTACGGGCCGGAGCGGCCTTTCTCATTTCCGCTTTCGCCCGCTGTTTGCGCAGTTCCTCTTGCACGAAACCGCACTTGCCCTTACCCGCGCGCCTCTGGACTGAAGAGGTTTGACAAGCGCATGGCCGACCAACCCGGCATCTCGTTTTCCCGCATCGCTCACCCCGCCCCGGCAGACCCGGCGGCGCGCGCCGAAGCTTTGGCCAACCCCGGCTTCGGAACGCTGTTTTCCGATCACATGGTCTCGATTGACTGGACGGACGGCAAGGGCTGGCACAATGCGCAGATCGGCCCGCGCGGCCCGTTGACGCTCGATCCCGCCTGCGCGGTGCTGCATTATGCGCAGGAAATCTTCGAAGGGTTGAAAGCCTACAAGCAGGCTGACGGTTCGCTGGCGCTGTTCCGGCCCGATGCCAATGCCGCACGCTTCAACGCCTCGGCACAGCGCCTGGCCATGCCCGAATTGCCGGAAGAAGCCTTCGTCGAATCCTGCCGTCTGCTGACGGAAACTGACCGGGACTGGTTCCCCACCGTGGAAGGCGGTTCACTCTATCTGCGCCCCTTCATGATCGCGACTGAGGCATTTCTGGGCGTGCGCCCGGCCAAGCAGTATAAATATCTGGTCATTGCCAGCCCGGCCGGAAACTACTTCAAATCCGGCGCACCTGCCGTGTCGATCTGGGTCAGCCGCGATTATGCGCGCGCCGCGCCGGGCGGAACGGGCGCGGCCAAATGCGGCGGCAATTACGCGGCCAGCCTGGTGCCACAGGCCGAAGCGATCGAACGCGGGCATGATCAGGTCGTCTTCCTCGACGCTGAAGAGCACAAGTGGATCGAGGAACTGGGCGGCATGAACCTGTTCTTCGTGTTCGATGACGGGCGGCTGGTTACCCCGCCGCTGACCGGCACGATCCTGCCCGGCATCACCCGCAACAGCCTGATCACCCTCGCCCGCGAAGAAGGGCTGGAGGTTTCGGAAGAACGCTACAGCCTGCAGCAATGGCGTGACGATGCGACCAGCGGCAAGCTGGTGGAAAGCTTCGCCTGCGGTACGGCGGCGGTCGTGACCCCGGTCGGCCGGGTTGCTGGCCATGATGGCGAATTCACCATCGGTTCGGGCGGCCCCGGCCAGCTGACGCAGAAATTGCGCGAACGGCTGGTCGGCATTCAGCGCGGCACGGTGGCGGACCGGCACGGCTGGGTGGTCAAGATCAGCTGATCTGCCTGCCCCGCCAGCTGCTACATAATACGCCCCAGCGTTCGACTAGGGCAAAGGGCGTTTCCGACAATAGCCGGTCAAGCAGCGGGGCCGATAATGCCTCCAGTTCCGCCTGCTTCAACCGCGCCAGCGATAGCAGTGCGTCCAGCGCAGGCCCGGCACAGAAATCATCTGGGGCCGCCGCGATCCGGGTTTCGTATACCCACAGATCGTGATGCAGCCCCAGCATTTCGCCAAGCTGTTCGGCCACGGCCAGCCGCGGAGCCATCGCTTCAGGCCAGAGCGGACTGAGCAGGCAGGCGTGAAACCCGTGATACTTGACCTGTTTGCGCAGGGCGTGGAACTTCTCAGGGCTGCTGTCAGCCAGCGCGCAGCGGGCATCACGATGCAATCGCCTGAAGCTGCGCTCCAGCCCCGGTCCAATGGCTTTCCACCCTTCGGCGCCAAGTTGCCAGCCCGCCACCCGATCGCGCGCATCATCCAGTTGATCGCGGCACAGGTCAAGAAAGGTCGCGGGATCGACCAGCGCTGTTTCCGCCTTGCGCCGCTGGGTCAGGCGCCGGCGCACAGCACCAAGCATGCGGCGATCTTGGCCCTTCCCGAGTTCGGTGGCCAGCAGATCGTGAGTCGCAAGCATGACGGCTGCATCGCGCGAGCCGGAAATGATCCGCGCGATATCGCGAAAGGCAGCGTTTTCGCGCGCATATTCGGGAAATACCGGACGCACCATTCTGACCAGCGCGCGCAGCTTCTTGCAGCGGCGGCGCACATCATGCACCGCCCGCGCTTCGTCGCGCCGGTCAATCGCGCGGATGGCCTTGCCGATCTGCTCACGAGCGATGCGGCGCACGGCCAGTTCGACCGATCGATCTTCCCCCGCAATCCGGTACGCCATAATATGCCCTGCGATGCTGCAAGTCTCTGTATTACACTCTCGTTACAACCTATCATAGCAGAACCATGGACAGCCTTCCCTTTCGCCTTGCCCTGGCTCTGGCCATTGGCCTCCTGATCGGGCTGGAGCGCGGCTGGCGCACGCGCACCATCGAAGATCACCAGCGCGCCGCAGGTTTTCGTACCTTTGCCCTGATCGGCTTTCTCGGCGGGCTGGCTGGCGCACTGACGCCGCTGTCAGGCGAGGTTGTGCTGGCTGCCGCGGTGCTGGGCTTCATCGGCGTATTTGGCGCTTTCGAATGGCTGCAAGCGCGATCCATCCGCAATCTCAGCGCAACCACCATGATCGCCGGAATCGCCACATTCCTGCTTGGCGCCTATGCAGTGCTGGGCGAACAGCCCGTTGCTGTGGGCGGCGCTGTGGCGGTTACGTTGATGCTGGCGCTGCGCCAGCCGCTGCACCGCTGGGTCGCCGCACTGAAGTGGGAGGAACTGCGCGCGGCACTGGTCCTGCTGGCCATGACTTTCCTGCTGCTGCCGATCCTGCCCAACCGCAACATCGACCCCTGGGATACGATCAACCCTGCGGAAATCTGGCTGCTGGCGATCATGATCGCGGCCATTTCGTTCGGGGGATATGTGCTGGTCCGCCTGTTCGGGGAACGGCTGGGAATCATCATGGCCGCCATGGCCGGCGGATTGACTTCATCCACTGCAACCACACTCACCCTGGCGCGCATGGGCCGGGACAATGGCGATGCCCCGCACCTGCTGGCAGGCGGTATTCTTCTGTCCGGGGTGGTGATGTTCGCGCGCGTCGGCATCGTGGCGGGCCTCCTCAACCCGTCACTGCTGCCCGCGCTGGCCCCGCCCCTGATCGCTGCGGGTGGGACGATGCTGGCAGTGGCCGCGCTGTTCCTGTTTCGCCAGCGCGCTTCCGTCCACCCCCGGCTGGTGCTCTCCAGCCCGCTTGACCTGCGCATCGCACTCCGCTTCGCCTTGCTGATCGCGGTGCTGATGCTGGCCAGCGGGCTGCTGCACCGCTGGGCAGGCGCGGCAGGGGTGCTCGGGCTGGCGGCGGTCTCCGGTCTTGTCGATGTCGATGCGGTGACGCTGTCCATGGCCCGGATGGGCGGCGAACAGATCGCGCTGGCCACTGCGGCGAGCGCGATTGCCGTCACGGTTGCCGTCAATACGCTGACCAAGGCGGTGATGGCGGGCTGGGTCGGCGGGCGCGCCATCGGCCTGCGGGTGGCCATGGCAAGCCTTGCCGCCGTTACTGCAGGCGCACTTGCCGCGGCCATCGCGTGAGCAGGCGCACCCTTGCGCTTTGCCGCGCCGCAGCCCAAATTGCACATCACTTGCAGCAAGGAGCGCCGCCATGACTGATGCCACCTGGACGCCCCCCAAGGTCTGGAGCTGGGACAAGGCCAGCGGTGGCCGCTTCGCCAGCGTCAACCGGCCCGTTTCGGGCGCCACCCATGACAAGGTGCTGCCGGTCGGCAACCACCCGCTCCAGCTCCATTCGCTGGGCACGCCCAACGGCCAGAAAGTCACCATCCTGCTGGAAGAACTGCTGGCGGCGGGCCATGCGGGGGCGGAATATGACGCCTGGTACATCGACATTCTGGCGGGCGACCAGTTTTCGAGCGGCTATGTTGCGATCAATCCCAATTCCAAAATCCCGGCGCTGGTGGATCGCAGCGGAGCCGGACCGGTGCGAGTCTTCGAAAGCGGCGCGATCCTGCTGTATCTGGCTGAGAAGTTCGATGCCTTCCTGCCACGGCCTGCGGCAGAGCGGGCGGAAGTCTATTCATGGCTGATGTGGCAGATGGGAACCGCCCCGTTCATTGGCGGCGGATTTGGTCATTTCTACGCCTATGCCCCTGAAAAATGGGAATACCCGATCAACCGCTATGCCATGGAGACCAAGCGGATCTTCGATGTGGCCGACAAGCGTCTGGCAGAGAGCCGCTTTCTGGCCGGGGACAGTTTCACGATTGCCGACATGGCCGCCTTCCCCTGGCTGCGCGTGCTGCATGCGGGCGAAGCCTATAATGATGCCGCAACCTTTCTTGCCATGCATGAATATACGCATGTCGGCCGCTGGGTGGCCGAGATATCCGCGCGTCCGGCGGTGCAGCGCGGGCTGCTGGTCAATCGGGAAGAGGGGCTGAAGGAACGGCACAACGCCAGTGATTTCGAGCTGCTGGCGGCGGACTGACACAAAGCGCCCCTGCCCCCTTCCCTTCCGGCGAAGCGCCGCTATAGAGGCGCCGTCTGCTGGGGCGTAGCCAAGCGGTAAGGCACCGGTTTTTGGTACCGGCATGCGCAGGTTCGAATCCTGCCGCCCCAGCCAGTCTTCCTAATTTTCCGCTGCCCGTGTGCCGGGAACCAGGATCAGCGTCCGGCCTTCCACCCGCCAGCCTTGCAGGCGCGACAGGAAATTCATCCCGATCACATTCATCGGCCCCAGATTGGGTGCGATCACCGCGTCCAGCCCTTCCGCGCGCACATTGCCAAAGCGAATCTCGCCAATGCTGGTCAGTTCGGCGAAGACCGTGCCATTGGCAGTGGTAAGGCGCACCAGCAGGCCGCCTGACCGCGGTTCCAGCCCCGCAGCCTTGGCGGTTGATTGCGAAACGGCAGTCAGCGTCGCGCCCGTATCGACCATGAAGCGCACCGGCGTGCCATTGACCTGCGCATCGATCCAGAAATGTCCGTCGCGCGCCATGGGAATACGGGTTTCATCACCCGACACCTCCTGCCGCGGCAGTCCGGCTTCCGGCAAGGCCCGGCCGAAGCGCGAATCGAAGCGGGACAGCTGCACCACGATCAGCACCAGAATCGCGGCCAGGATCAGGGTGCTGCCCGCACGCAGCAAGCGCCCCAGCGCAGGAAAGGCGCGGATCAGCAGCGAACCGGCGATGCCCGTCAGCACCGCCAGCGCAGTACCGATCATGAGCCCCGATTGCGGCAGGGCGTGAAGGCTGCTGGCCAGCGACTGCCAGGACGGGTCGAAATTCATCGACCCGTCCGGCGATCAGGCCGCAGCCGCCTGGCGCTGTTCCGCTTCAAGGTTGAGCATTTCGGCCAGCAGGAACGACAGCTCCAGCGATTGCGCCGCGTTAAGACGCGGATCGCAATGCGTGTGATACCGGTCGCCCAAAGCCTCGTCCGTGATCGCCACCGCGCCGCCGACGCATTCGGTCACATCCTGGCCGGTCATTTCGATGTGAATGCCGCCGGCATGCGTGCCTTCTGCGCGATGTACCGCGAAGAAGCCCTTCACTTCGGTCAGGATGCGGTCGAACGGGCGGGTCTTGTAGCCGCTGTCCGACTTGATGACGTTGCCGTGCATCGGATCGCAGGACCAAACAACCGGATGGCCTTCACGCGCCACCGCGCGCACCAGCCGCGGCAGGCCCGCTTCCACCTTGTCATGGCCGAAACGGCTGATCAGCGTCATCCGTCCCGGCTCACGCGAGGGGTTGAGCGTATCCAGCATTTTCAGCAGCGCATCGGGTTCCAGGCTCGGTCCGCACTTCATCCCGATCGGATTGTCGACCCCGCGCAGATATTCGACGTGAGCCGATCCTTCGAAGCGGGTGCGATCACCGATCCACAGCATATGCGCCGAACAATCGTACCATTTGCCGGTCAGCGAATCCTCGCGCGTCAGCGCCTGTTCGTACTGCAGCAGTAGAGCCTCGTGGCTGGTGAAGAAGCTAGTGCCCTGCAATTGCGGGACACGTTCGGGATCGATGCCGCAGGCGGCCATGAAATCCAGCGCTTCGCCGATGCGGTCGGCAATGTCCTTGAATTTTTCGGCCCAGGGGCTGCGGCCCACGAAGTCCAGCGTCCACTGATGCACCTGGCGCAGATTGGCATAGCCTCCGGTCGAAAAGGCGCGCAGCAGGTTGAGCGTGGCCGCCGCCTGCGCATAAGCACGCAACATGCGCTGCGGATCGTTGACCCGGCTGACATCGTCGAAATCAATGCCGTTGATGATGTCGCCGAAATAGCTGGGCAGTTCCTTGCCTTCTAGCGTTTCAGTGGGTGCGCTGCGCGGCTTGGCGAACTGCCCGGCCATGCGCCCCACTTTCACCACCGGTTGCTTGCTAGCGAAGGTCAGCACCACCGCCATCTGCAACAGCACGCGGAACGTGTCGCGGATGTTGTTGGGATGGAATTCGGCGAAACTTTCCGCACAGTCGCCACCCTGCAACAGGAAGCCCTTGCCCGCACAAACCTCTGCAAGTTCCGATTTCAGCGCGCGCGCCTCGCCCGCAAACACAAGCGGCGGGTAAGTCGACAGCGTCGCTTCGGTCTCGGCGAGAAGGCCGGGGTCTTCATATCTGGGCAGGTGCTTCGCCTCGAAGTTCTTCCAGCTGCCCGGGTTCCAGTTCTGTGCCACGTCAAATACTCCTTGAGCGGGCGCCCTTACCCCCATGGGCCGCCCATTTCCAGCGCGGAAAATCGCTCAGAGTGATCGCAGGCTCGCGGGCGGGGCCGGATCACCTCGATGATCAGCGCGAACCACCCGCCAGATCGCTCTGTTGCGGCAATATTTCCAGCCGCCAGCCAGACCGCGCCGTGAGGTAGCGCCGGGCCAGTTCCTGCATCGCCGCAGGGGTGGTCTGAGTGTAATCCGACAGCAGGCTGCGGATCGCGGTCACCCGGCGCGGGTCATACGTGCTGCCTTCCAGATTGACCATCCAGAAGCCATTGCCGGTGGAAGCGCGGCTGACCATCTGCTTGAGCGGTTCGGTGATGCGGGCCAGTTCATCCTCGCTTGGCGGCGTGCTGGCCAGATCTTGCGCGATCTGTTCCGCCGCCTTGAAGAAGGCCGGGACCGCCTGCGGTTCGAGCTGGGCCATTGCCAGGATCCGCCCGCCGCCCGGGCTGTCCACCGGCCAGTCGGATATGACCTGCGGGGCATAGCTGGCCCCGGCATGTTCGCGCATCGCATCCATCAGCCGATTGTTGAACAGCTGGATGAGAATTTCGAGCTGGCGCGATTCCGGCAAGTTCTCAGACCCGCCACCGCTGGGCCAGGCAATGACCGCCGCCGCCTGATTGGGATCGCCACGGTGATACAGGACAACCGGTTCGGCATTGGCAGGGGGGAAGGATGGCTTTCGCTCCAGCACATCCTGCGGGATCGGTTCGCGAGCGGGCAGCGCGCCGAAGGTCTTTTGGAGCGCGGCAAGCCCGGCCGCACGATCGAAATCGCCGAAAATCTCGACCTCGACCGGCCCCTGCTTCAGCAGCGGTTCCCACACCCGGCGGAAATCTTCCGGAGTGGTTTTTTCCAGCATCGCCGGGTCCGGTGTGGCAAAGATCGGATCCTTGCCAGACAGCAGCCAGTCCAGATCGCGACCGAGCACGCCCGACGGCTGGGACGCATAGCTTTCATATTGCAACTGGGCGGCGGCACGCGCGCGTTCAACCGGCGCTGCATCCCAGCGCGGCATCCCGATCTTGCCCGCGAACAGATACAGCTGGTCAGCCAGATCTTCGGCGCGGGTTTCAGCCGAAAGCCGGAAAGTGGTGTCATCGATCGAGAAATCGAAGCCCATCTTGCGGCCGGTGGAGATCCAGTCCAGCTCGTCCTGACCCAGCGGGCCAATCCCCTGGCTGATCAGCGCCATCCGCCCCAGGGCGATATAAGGCGCATCGTCAGCAGCAAAGCCCCTGCGACCCGGTCCGAAACGCACCCGCACATTGACACGGCCCGGTTCGACATTGTTGGGCCAGATCAGCGCGCGGACCCCGTTGGACAGCTTGATCGCCTCCACTTCCAGCACACCGGTAGGCAATTCGACATCGATCGCGCCCGGCGTGCCGATGGGCGGCAGATCGGCAAAGGACACATGCCGGACCGGCGCGGGCTGCGCATTGTCCGGGCGAACATTCGCCTTCATTGCCTTGCCCAGCGCGGCTGCGCTCGCCTCTCCGGCGTTGGGGGCGATCATCATGGTACGGATGACCTTGCCGTCGAACAGGGCGCGCGCATGGTCCAGAATGGCGTCAGGGGTAAACCGCTCGCGCATTGAACGGAACACATCGAGCACGGTTTCGGGTGATGCCACCGCTTCGCGAATATCCACCGCCTGCACGATATCTTCGGCCAGCTTGGCAGCAGCCATCACTTCGCGTTCGGCGACCTGGCTGGCGAAGTAGACGTCAATTTCGGCCACTTCGCGGTCAATTTCTTCCTGGCTTGGCGGCCTGGCAAGTGCGCCGGCAATCACCGCCCGCACTTCCTTGAGCGCGGTTTCCCAATCCTCACTCAACGGGGTGACGCTGACGAAAGTGCCGTCTGCCGACCGGCTGGCATCGTCCTGGCTGACCTGCGCGACCAGATAGCTGCCGCCGCTGCGTGCGCGCGTTTCCAGGCGTCGGTTGATGATCGCCTGCGCAACCACATCAAGCATCAGCCCGCGATTATATTCGAGATTGTCAACCACCTGCACCCAGGGGCGCAGCACCGCGAAACTGATGTTGCGGGGCAGATCGGGTTCGACCATGACCTGCGTGTCACCGACAGGGTTCCTGGGATCGGCTCCCTTGGGCATTTCAGGCTGGCCGAAATCGGGCGCGGGATCAGGCGCGCCATCAGCTGCCCAGTCCGCAAACCATTTTTCCACCTGCCGCGCAAGTTCCGCTGGATCCGCATCGCCCACGGCCACCACCACCGTATTTTCCGGCCGGTACCAGCGCGCATGAAACGCCTGCATCGCTTCGGCACTGGCCCCGCGCAGCGATTCCTCCGTCCCGATCGGCGCGCGTTCCGCCAGCGGCTGGCCCTTGAAGTAAAGCTGGCGGGTGGCATCGCTCACCCGTTTGCCCGCCCCGCCCCGTTCGCGCATTTCGGCGAGCACGATGGGCACTTCGGTGGCGATATTGGTCTTGCTCAGGACAGGTTCGCGCACCATGCCCGACAACAGCTTGAAACTTTCCTCCAGCGCGGCGGGCGTGGCATTGGGCAGGTCCAGCTTGTACACCGTCTGGGTGGGGCTGGTTTCAGCGTTGGTATCGCTGCCAAAGGTCGCACCCAGGCGCTGCCATGTCGGAATCGCCTCGGCCGGGCCGAGATATTTCGATTCGCGAAACAGCAGATGTTCGAGGAGATGCGCATAACCTTCTTCACCGGGCCGCTCGTAAAGCGAACCCGCATCGATCCGCACCCTGATCGAAACCTGTCCCGGCGGAACATTGTTGCGGCGCACGGCATAGCGCACCCCGTTGGGCAATGCGCCGAACACCCACTCCGGATCCTGCGGGATATCCGTACCGTGATAGAGCCAGTTATCCGCGCCCTGAACTGATGCGGGCATGGATGCGGCAGGCGCTTCTGCCGCAGGCGCCGCTGCTGCTGGCGTTTCAGCCCGCTTCGCCGCCGCCGGGATCGGCATGGCCAGCAGTGGAAGGGAGACCAGCAGGGCGAGCGTGCCGAAGGCGCGTTTGTGAGCGTGCATGACCGTCCTATAGATGCTGAGAGGATGAAGGGACAGTGAATAGGCCGCGACAGCGCCATGCCGCACTAACGCCTCTGCGCCTTGACCACGGCCAAAGGTGGCCTACATGCAACTCATGTTCATCGAAACCGAAACCACGCCAAACCCCGCCACGCTCAAATTCCTGCCGGGCAGGACAGTGATGGAGGCGGGCACGCGCGAATTCACTTCGCCCGAAGCGGCAGACGTCTCCCCCCTTGCCTCCGCGTTGTTCGATCTGGGCGATGTCACTGGCGTGTTCTTCGGCGCGGATTTCGTCTCCGTCACCGCCGCACCGGGGGTCGACTGGACACCGCTCAAACCGCAGGTCGTTTCGATCCTGCTCGATCATTTCGTCTCCGAAGCACCGCTGTTCAGCGGCGGCGATGCCGGGGCGATCGCCCTGCCGCCCGAAAATGCCATCGCCGATGATCCGGCCGATGCCGACATTGTCGCGCAGATTCACGAATTGCTGGAAACCCGCGTGCGGCCTGCAGTGGCCGGCGATGGCGGCGACATCGTCTATCGCGGCTTCCGCGAAGGCGTGGTCTATCTGGCGATGCAGGGCGCCTGCTCTGGCTGCCCCTCGTCTACCGCTACGCTCAAGCACGGGATCGAATCCCTGCTGAAGCATTATATCCCCGAGGTCAGCGAAGTACGCGCGGCCTGATCCGACAAGGAAGACCCGCCCATGTCCGACAAGACCGCGCTGCCCGCAACGGCATTCGACCAACTGTTTCGCACTGCGCGATCCTATAATGGCTATCACGACAAACCGGTCAGCGAGAGCCAGCTTCACCAGATCTGGGAACTTATGAAGATGGGGCCGACTTCGGCCAACCAGCTGCCCGCGCGACTGGTATGGTGTGTGACACCCAAAGCGAAGGAGCGGCTGGCCAGCCTGTGCGCACCAGGCAACGCCGACAAGGTCCGCAGCGCCCCGGTCACGGTCATCATCGGCATGGACATCGATTTCCATGAACATCTGCCCGCCCTGTTCCCGCATGCCGACGCGAAGAGCTGGTTTGACGGCAATGAAGAACTGCGCCGCGCAAGCGCGTTCCGCAATGCAAGCCTGCAGGGCGCCTATTTCATCATGGCCGCGCGCGCGCTCGGCCTAGACACCGGACCAATGTCGGGCTTTGACAATGATGGCGTGGACAAGGAATTCTTCGCTGATACGCCGCAAGTCAAAAGCAATTTCATCTCCACCCTGGGCTATGGTGACGACACCACCGTCTTTCCGCGCAGCCCGCGCCCGGAATTCGGACTGTTCAACCGCATCGCCTGAAGGCGCCCCACGCTGATGCGTACGCTGGTCATCGATTGCGCGACAGAAGCCTGTTCAGTCGCCCTGTTCGACGGGGTGCGACTGCTGGCGGCGGATCATCGCATGCTGGGGCGCGGCCATGCCGAACGGCTGGTGCCGATGATCGCGGCCCTGCCCGATCGCGGAAAAGCCGCAAGGATCGCGGTGGCGATGGGGCCAGGCAGCTTCACCGGTGTCAGAATCGGTCTGGCGACCGCGCGCGCGCTCGCACTCGTGCGGGACGCGCAGGTCGTGGGCTATCCCACTCTCGCGCTGGTGGCCGCGATGGCACTGGCCGCGCGGGATTCAGGCGCGGCAAGCCAGCCGGTCGATGTGGTGATGACGGGCGGGCACGGCGAATGGTTCGTGCAGGGCTTCGACCATGCTGGCCATGCGCTGGCCCCGCTCTCCTCGATAACGCCCCAACAGGCCGCAAGCACTCTCAACGCGCCGCTAGCCGCAGGCAGTCAGGCAGAAGCGCTGGTTGCGCAGCGCGGAAGCGGCGCTGCGCTGGCGCTCTGGCCCGATGCACGCCAGTTCCCGCTGCTGTCGCCTGACTGGCTCGATCCGCACCCGGCGCCGCTTTATGGCCGGGCGCCCGACGCCAAATTGCCGGGCGGCGCGGGGGTAAGTCAGGATCGCCGCCAGTGACGTATATTCAGCAAGCAGACGATATCGACCGGATCATGGCCATCATGGAGCGCGCCTTCGATCCGGTGTTCGGCGAGGCGTGGAACCGCCGCCAGCTGACGGATACGCTGATGCTGGGCAATTGTCATTATGGACTGCTGAACGCCCGCTGCACTGAACCCGATGCGGGCGAGGCCGCAGCCGGCTTTTTCCTGTCGCGCTTCGCCTATGACGAGGAAGAGCTGCTGCTCGTCGCAGTGCTGCCGGGCCTGCGCGGACTGGGCATCGGCGAGAGCCTGCTCCAGCGATTTGCCGAACAGGCGCGGGCGCGCGGGGCGCAGCGCCTGTTGCTGGAAATGCGGGAAAACAACCGGGCAGAACATCTTTATCGAAGGACGGGTTTCACGCCAATCGGACGCCGCCCGGGCTATTACTCGGGGCCCGACGGTACGCGACTGGATGCAATCACCTTTGAACTTTCATTACGTTGAACTTTTCATATCGCTTAAGTCACTTTCAAATAGATCATGCGCTGGCAGGGCATTATGCGCTTTAGGAGATCCCTTGCATTTGGCAGAAAATACCGGCATCAGCCTGCATAACGAAGCCTGCATTACAGCCTCGTAGGTCGCCAATCCAAAGAAGAGAAAGACAATGGACCAGAACTCGATTGATTTCAAAGAAACACTGATCACTTTGACTTCCGATATCGTGGCTGCTCACGTATCCAACAACAACGTCGAAGTCAGTGATGTTCCTACGCTGATTTCCACCGTGTTCAACGCACTGTCCGCGCTGGGTAATGACGTGGAAGCCGTGGTTGAGCGCCCCGAACCCGCCGTATCGATCCGCGCATCGATCAAGCCCGATTACATCGTGTGTCTCGAAGACGGCAAGAAGCTGAAAATGCTCAAGCGTCACCTGATGACGCATTACGGCATGACGCCCGAAGATTATCGTCAGCGTTGGGGCCTGCCCGGCGATTATCCGATGGTCGCCCCCAATTACGCCGAGAAACGGCGCGAACTGGCCAAGAAGATCGGCCTCGGGCGCAAGCCCGGCCAGAAGCGCGGTGGTCGCCCCAAGGCAAAAACTGCCTGAATCCCTGCCTCGCAGACTTGTGACATGCGCCCTGCCGGGGTATCACGGGGGCGTTTGTTTTTTCGGGGATCAAGGTGCACCAGGCGATCGACATCGAACAGCTTTGCCATGACCGGGGTCTGCGGATCACCGAGCAGCGGCGAATCATTGCCCGCGTTCTGTCCGAGAGTGACGATCACCCAGATGTTGAAAAACTGCATGAACGGGCATCGGCAATCGATTCCGGCATCTCCATCGCCACGGTTTACCGAACGGTGCGCCTGTTCGAGGAAGCCGGCATCCTGGACCGTCACGATTTCGGTGACGGGCGCGCCCGCTATGAAGCCGCGCCTGAAGCGCATCATGACCATCTGATTGATGTGGAAACGGGCAAGGTGCTGGAATTCGTGGACCCCGAACTGGAGGCGCTGCAGCGCCAGATCGCTGAAAAGCTGGGCTATCGCCTGGTCGATCACCGCATGGAACTATACGGTGTGCGCATCGACCGCGAGGATTGAGCAACATTGACTCGGTGATGAAGCAGAACCGGACCAGGGCGTTCGGCGGGCTGCTGATCGCCATTCGCGTGATCTCCATGATTGCGCTGCTGCTGGCCTGCCTCCCACTCTACTATTTGTGGCGCCTGCTGCGCCGCCGCCGGTTCTGGCCGCGGGTATTCCTGGCCGGGATCGGCATGATTGCCGGCCTCAACCTGTCCGTGCGCGGCAGGCCCCGGCGCGGCGCGCTGTTCCTGGCAAATCATGTCAGCTGGCTCGACATTCTGGCCATTGCCACAGGCAGTGGCACGGCTTTTGTCGCGCATGACGGATTGGCGGCCAACCCGTTGCTGCGTCGCCTGTGCGCGATGAACGATACGGTTTTCGTGGCCCGTCACCGACGGACCAGCGTGGCCCGACAGGTGGAGGAACTGCGTCATGCGCTGGACGACACCGGGGCGCTGACCCTGTTTCCGGAAGGCACCACGGGCAACGGGGTTACCTTGTTGCCGTTCAAGTCGGCGCTGCTTTCGGCGATCGAACCGCTGCCACCGGGGGCCGTGGTCCAGCCAGTATTGCTGGCCTATGACAAGGCGGAAGAGATCGCATGGCTGGGCGACGAACCGGGGCTGCGCAACGCCTGCCGCATCTTGGCCCGCTGGCGGCCGGTGCACGCAACGCTGCACTTTCTGGAGCCGCTGGAAGGAGCGGCGCTGGAAAACCGCAAGACCATTGCCGCTGCCGCACAGGCGGCCATCAACAACGCCATGCAGGACGGCTGAACCGCGTATTCGCCGCGGCCCCTTCAAAAGCCTTCGCATTTGGCCTATCGACGCCCGGTCATGCAAAAAACCGCCCCTCCCGCGACCTATCGGGTCAAGAGCTTCGGCTGCCAGATGAATGTCTATGATGGCGAACGGATGGCTGAACTTCTGTCAGCCCAGGGGATGTCCGCCGCGGCGGACGGTGTTGATGCCGATCTGGTCGTACTGAACACTTGCCACATCCGCGAAAAGGCTGCGGAGAAGGTCTATTCCGATATCGGCCGCCTGCGGCGCGAGGACGGTTCCAGCCCGCTGATCGCGGTCGCCGGCTGCGTCGCCCAGGCCGAAGGCGAGGAAATCATGGCCCGCGCTCCTTCGGTGCGCATGGTGGTTGGTCCACAGGCCTATCACCGCCTGCCTGAAATGATCGAACGCGCGCGCGCGGGCGAACGGGCGACGGACACGGATATGCCCGCCAACACCAAGTTCGACGTGCTGCCGGCACGTCGCAGGGCAGCCGCCAGCGCATTCCTGACCATTCAGGAAGGCTGCGACAAATTCTGCACCTATTGCGTTGTACCCTATACACGCGGCGCAGAAATTTCCCGCCCTTTCAATGATCTTGTCGATGAAGCGTTCAAACTGGTTGAAAATGGCGCGCGCGAAATCACGCTGCTGGGGCAGAATGTGAATGCCTGGCGCGGCGAGGATGCCGGGGGCACGGCCATTGGCTTCGATGATCTGATAAGATCGCTCAACAAGATACTGGAATTGCAAAGAATTCGCTACACAACCAGCCATCCGATGGACGTGACAGACGGGCTGATCGCAGCGCATGGCGAAGTGGCCAAGCTGATGCCCTATCTGCACTTGCCGGTACAGTCGGGCAGCGATCGCATCCTCAAGGCCATGAACCGCAGCCACAGCGTGGACAGCTATCTGAGGCTGCTGGAACGCTTTCGCGCAGCGCGCCCGGATATCGCATTTTCAGGCGATTTCATCGTCGGCTTCCCGGGCGAAACGGAGCAAGATTTCGAAGACACGCTCCGCCTGGTCGATACCGTCGGCTATGCGCAGGCTTACAGCTTCAAGTTCAGCCCGCGCCCCGGAACCCCCGCCGCAGACATGGAAGGCGCGGTTCCCGCAGCCGTCATGGACGAACGTCTGCAGCGCCTGCAGGCGGCGATCAACCGCGATCAGCTGGCCTTCAACAAGGCCAGCGAAGGGCGACGCTGCGCCGTGCTGGTGGAACGCAACGGGCGCAAGCCCGGCCAGTGGCTGGGCAAGTCCCCCTGGCTGCAGTCAGTCCATTTCGAGGGCGAGAGCGCGATCGGCGCGATGGTGGACGTCAAACTGGTGGAGGCCGGGCCGAATTCAATTTCGGCCAAGCGAACGTAGCAGCGTGAAAACGCCCCGGCGGCAAGCGATTTCTTTCCACCGCAAAGCGGCCTCACCGCGCTTGCCTCTCGTGGCACACAGCCTATCCTCAAACCGTACAGCCGAAAGGAGCGTATGGGCCGGAAACCGCAACGCACCGCCGAGGCGGCGCAGCTTCGCCCCGCTGACCGCGCGACCCCGCGCCGGGCACGGGCAGAACTTGAATTCGATGAACAGACCGTCCTGGGGGCGCTGTTCGGCGAATTCGACGCCAATCTGGTCCAGCTCGAGAACCGGCTGGGCGTTTATATCTCGGCCCGCGGCAACCGCATCCAGATCGACGGCAGCGATGACGGCGTGGCGCGCGCGCGCGAGGTGCTGAAAAACATGCACCAACGCATGCTCGAAGGGCAGGATCTGGACGCGGGCGCAATCGAGGCGCTGATCGCCATGTCGAGCGAGCCGACGCTGGAAGGCATCGTCTCCGGCCGCGAAGCGACGGGCGGGGTGATGATCCGCACTCGCCGCAAGACCATCGTGCCGCGTTCGGCAACCCAGATCGATTACATGAAGGCGCTGGCGCGCGACGACATCATTTTCGCGCTCGGCCCGGCCGGCACCGGCAAGACCTATCTGGCGGTCGCCCAGGCGGTCAGCCAGCTGATCACCGGATCGGTCCAGCGCCTGATCCTGTCGCGCCCCGCGGTCGAGGCGGGCGAACGGCTGGGCTTCCTGCCCGGCGACATGAAGGAGAAGGTCGATCCCTATCTCCGTCCGCTGTACGACGCGCTCTATGACTGCATGCCACCCGAACAGGTAGAACGGCGTCTGGCCAGTGGCGAGATCGAAATCGCGCCGATCGCCTTCATGCGCGGGCGCACACTGGCGGACAGCTTCATCATTCTGGACGAAGCGCAGAACACCACCCGCGAACAGATGAAGATGTTCCTCACCCGCTTCGGCCAGAACAGCCGGATGGTGGTGTGCGGCGATCCCCGCCAGGTCGACATCCCCGGCGGCGACCGGATGAGCGGGCTGGCCGATGCGGTTGGGCGGCTGGAAGGGGTGGACGGCATCGCCATCACCCGTTTCACCGCCGCCGATGTGGTTCGCCACCCGATCGTGGGCCGGATCGTCGAAGCCTATGAAGGCAAGGACGCCTGAGCGCCTGACCATGGAACTCGACATCGATCTGGAAGGCTGGCCGCCGGGCCCATGGCCCGCGCTTGCCGAAGATTGTGCCGCGGCGACAGCCATGGTTGCGCCGGAACTGGCGAACGAACGTCTCATTGCCAGCATGCTGTTCACCTCGGACGAAGAGGTACACATCCTCAACCGGCAATGGCGCGGCAAGGACAAGCCCACCAATGTCCTGTCCTTCCCGATGCTGGAGCGCGCACAACTGCTGGCCCTGGCGGGAGACGGACCGCCCGAAATGCTGGGCGACATCGCCCTGGCCGCGCAAACCTGCGGCCGCGAAGCGGAAGAAAAGGGCGTGTCGCTGGCCGATCATGCCGCGCATCTCATCATTCATGGCCTGCTGCATCTGGCCGGTCATGATCATGAAACATCCATCCGCGATGCGCAGAATATGGAAAAACTTGAGATCAAGGCGCTTGCCATTCTGGGTATCGCCAACCCATATAGCGATCATCCATTGCACCAGGGGGATGAGTAACGGGCGATGCCCGACGACAGAAATGGGGAAACCGGCCAGGGAGAAGCGGACAGTCGCGGCCTCTGGCATGTGATTCGAGGCTTTTTCGAAGGTGAAGGCAGCGGGCAGTCGCTGCGCGCCCAGCTTGAAGAGGCCATTGACGAACATGAGGAAGAGCGCGCGGCGGACGGCACCGGCGAAGGGAAAGGCGATCTTTCCCCGGTCGAATTGCAGATGCTGCGCAATCTCCTGCATTTCAGCGAGCATGACGCCGATGATGTGGCGATCCCGCGCGGCGAGATCATTGCCGTGCCCGCCAGTGCGCAGTGGGATGAACTGGTCGCCCTGTTTGCCGAACATGGCCACAGCCGGATGCCGGTCTATCGCGAAACGCTGGACCGGGTGATCGGGATGATTCACATCAAGGATGTCTTCGCCTATCTGGCCAGCGGTGATCCGCCACCGACTGACTGGACCGTGCTGATGCGCCAGCCGATCTATGTTCCGCAGGCGCGCGGTGCGCTGGACGTGCTGGCGGACATGCGATCCCGGCGAATTCATCTGGCGGTGGTGCTGGATGAATATTCGGGCGTGGACGGGATCATCACCATCGAGGATCTGGTCGAGGAAATCGTTGGCGAGATCGAGGATGAACATGACGATGCGCCGCCCGAACTGCTTGTTTCAATTGGGGAAGGCATGTGGGACGCCGATGCGCGCGTGGAATTGGATGAAATTGCCCGCAGGGTCGATCCGAGGCTTGCCGAAGTCGACGAAGCGGTCGATACTCTGGGCGGTCTGACCTTTGTCCAGGCCGGACAGGTGCCACCGGTCGGTGCCGTACTGAAACATGACAGTGGCTGGCGGATAGAGGTGACAGCGGGCAACGAACGCCATGTCACCCGGCTGAGGCTTCACCCGCCGGCAACCGAACGCGAAGAAAGCGACGACTAGAGCTGAATTTGTGCCTACGCGCCGTCTCCCCCCGCTTCGCGCGCTCGAAGCCTTCACGCGCGTCGTGCGTCTGGGTTCAGCCCGCGCGGCGGCTGAGGAACTGTCGCTTTCGCCCTCGGCCCTGTCACGCCGGATCAGCAATCTGGAAGACTTCATCGGCAAGAAGCTGTTCACCCGCTCGCGTCAGACCATGCAGCTTACCGATGAAGGCCGCGCCTTTTATGACGCGGTGATGCCGCATCTCGATGCGCTGGCCGAAGCGATTGAAAACCAGTCTGAAAACTTCTCACTGCTGCGGCTGCATCTGGGCGTCCTGCCATTGTTCGGCAGCCAGCGGCTGTTTCCGCGCCTGCGCGAGTTGCGCTCGCTCCACCCGCGTCTGCATATCGATATCGACACTGGCCCGCATATCGACCAGCGCGTGGGCGATACGCTGGATTGCGCGATTATCCTGACCAAACAGCCTGACAGTTCCTTCCATGCCGTGCGGCTGGACCACAATACGATCCACGCGATCTGTTCGCGCGAACTGGCCGAAGAGCTTGGGCCGAACCCCGACTCGACGCTGTTATCGGAACAGACATTCCTGATTCACAGCGAACTGCCCGAAAGCTACCCCGCGTGGAAAAAGGCGCTGGGCCTTGAGGAGTTTGAGCCCGCCGCCATCGATCATTACGATTCCGGTCAGCTGATCCTGGAAGCGGCCGCCCAGGGGCTGGGCATCGCGATGATGCATGACGATCATTATCGGCGCGCAGCCGATGGCCGCCTGGCCCATCTCTACGATGTGCGGGTGGAAAGCCCTTACAGCTACTGGTTTATCTGCCGCCCCAAGGCGCTGGAATCGCGACCGGTCCGCCTGTTTCATGACTGGCTGGTCAGCGCAAACCTCTAGGCAACGCATTTCCGGCTGTTTCGGGCCACGGCCAATTATCCGAGTTAGTGTCGGATCAACGCTTGCCAAGTCGGTCTGCGATGGTAAGCCACCGCCATTGCGTGCGTAACAAACGCATTCACGAATGACGAGAGGACCGGATTTTGCTCGACAGGAATTTGCTTGCCAACCCCGCGATGTGGCTCGAACCGGCCAATGACGGGCGCCACGAGCTGCGCGATGCGCCCGCGATGCGCGAATCCATCCCCTACATCGTCAGCCTGCCGGAACAGGGGCTGGCAGCCTTCGTCTATACCTGGGTCGACCGGCAGAGCGTGGCCGGATATGCCTGCGCCATTTTCGGCCCTGCCCTGCCCGATGGCCCGGTCGTGGGCCGGATGGACGGCGTGCAGATGCAGCCGGACGACAATTTCGATGACTGGCGCATCGGCGATTTCTACCTCAGCCAGGATCTGGAAATGCACCGCGCCCGGATCGAATGGAAGACGGACGGTGCGGCGCTGGCAATGGATTTCGAAGCCACTCACCCCGCCTATGGCTTTGCCAACGATCCCCGCGGCTGCTGGGAATTCTTCGCTGATGACCGGCTGGAACAGGGCGGGCTGGCCCGGGGCACGATCACCGTTGGCGGCAAGGAATATCCATTCGATGCGACCGGGCACCGCGATCACAGCTGGGGGGCGCGTGACTGGGAAATCACGCATCACTGGAAATGGCTGGTCGCGCAGAGCGGCGCGGACATTGCGCTGCACGTTTTCCAGATGTTCGTGCGCGGCAAGATCGAACTGCGCGGCTTCGTGTTCAAGGACGGCCAGCAGGCCGAAGTCACCGGCTTTGAATGCGATTTCGAACTAGACGATGCGTTGCGCCAGAAGACGCTGAACGGCACGATCACTGACAGCCTTGGCCGGACGACGGTCTTCACCTCCAGCTGCTTTGCAGTGCAGCCGCTGCACCCAGAACCTCACACCTGCCTGTATGAAGGTGCGCTGGACATGGTGATTGACGGCCGCAAATCGCTTGGCTGGGTGGAATTCAAATGGCCGCAGGCGGACATTGATCATTCACTGCAACTGGCCAGCGAAGGCCGCGCCTACAAGGTCTGACCCGCAGCAGCGATCATACCGGCAGCCACGAAAAAGGGGCGGGATTTGACCCCGCCCCTTTTTCTTTCCGGGCAACCGGTTCAGCTGACCGTCGCTTTCACGATCTTGCCAGGGCTGGCGGGCGGTTCGCCCTTGGGCAGGGCATCGATATGTTCCATGCCGCTCTCCACCTCGCCCCAGACGGTGTACTGCTTGTCAAGAAAACGGGCATCATCGAAGCAGATGAAGAACTGGCTGTTAGCGCTGTGCGGATAGGATGTGCGCGCCATCGAACAGACGCCGCGCACATGCGGCGCATCGTTGAATTCGGCCTGCAGGTCGGGCTTTTTCGAGCCGCCCATGCCGGTGCCGTCAGGGCAACCGCCCTGCGCCATGAAGCCGGGAATGACGCGGTGGAAAGTCACGCCGTCATAGAATCCCTCACCGGCAAGTTCCTTGATCCGCTCCACATGGCCGGGGGCCAGATCGGGGCGCAGCTTGATTACGACATCGCCGCTTTCCAGCGACAGGGTCAGTTTTTCGTCAGCCATAATGTGTCTCCTGAATTGCGCGCACCGCTATAGGGATGCCAGCGCCAATGTCACGCCCGGGAGCACTCTGTGGTTGCTTTTGCGTCGCACAAATCTACACCCCCATCCATGGCTGGCGA
>JAURML010000037.1 GCA_030830695.1 Caenibius sp.
AGCGCCGAGCGAGTCAGTGCGAGCCACGATGATGCCGTCTTCCACGCCCATTTCGAGGAAGGCGTAGCGGATCGCGCTGATCTTCTGCAGGAAATCCTCGTGCGGAACGGTGACCTTGCCGTCCTGGTGACCGCACTGCTTTTCGTCCGACACCTGGTTTTCGATCTGCAGGGCGCAGGCGCCCGCTTCGATCATCTTCTTGGCAAGCAGGTAAGTCGCTTCGGGGTTGCCGAAACCTGCGTCGATATCGGCGATGATCGGCACGACATGCGTTTCGTAGTTTTCGATGGCGTGTTCGATGCGCTTGGCTTCGACCGCGTCGCCGCGCTCGCGCGCCGCGTCAAGATCGCGGAACATCATGCCCAGTTCGCGCGCATCCGCTTGCTTGAGGAAAGTGTAGAGTTCTTCGATCAGCGCGGGGACCGACGTCTTTTCGTGCATCGACTGGTCGGGCAGGGGGCCAAATTCGCTGCGCAGTGCGGCAATCATCCAGCCGGAGAGGTAGAGGTAGCGGCGCTTGGTGGTGCCGAAGTGCTTCTTGATGGAAATCAGCTTCTGCTGACCGATGAAGCCGTGCCAGCAGCCGAGCGACTGCGTGTAGTTGGCCGGATCGGCATCGTAAGCGGCCATGTCCTGGCGCATGATCTTCGCGGTATACTTCGCGATATCAAGGCCGGTCTTGAAACGATTCTGCAGCTGCATGCGCACGGCATTTTCAGCGTCAATCGCGTTCCAGGGGTTGCCGTTGGCAGAGATGAGGCGGTTCATCTCTTCGATCTGCTGCGGGTAGGACATGAGTGAATTCCTTTTGAAACTAGCCATCCAAAAATCGAATGCAGCCCTTTGGCTGATTTTTCGACAGATGGGAGTGAGTTTGAGGTGAAAATGTAAAACTTTACAAATATTGTTTGTAATGTTGTAAAGTCCTCGAATCACCGGAGTCAGGCAATGGCGCGAAATCCGATCTACATGGGACCACGGCTCAAGCGGCTGCGCCGCGATCTGGGGCTGACTCAGGCCAATATGGCTGCCGACCTGGAAATCTCGCCGTCTTATGTCGCGCTGATCGAACGGAACCAGCGCTCGGTAACTGCGGACCTCCTGCTCAAACTCGCCACGACCTATCGCATCGACATCGCCGCACTGGCAGAGGATGGCGGGGAGGAACTGGCCGCACGGATGCAATCAGTACTGCGTGAGCCCTTTTTTGCAGACATTGACCTTCCGCCGCTCGATATTGCGGATATCGCGGCCAGCTATCCGGCCTTTGCCGAGGCCTTGCTGCGTCTGCATACCGCCTATGGCGAAGAACAGCTGGCACTTGCCCAGCAGCGCGAAGGCGCCGCAACGGACGGCGGTGGACCAGTCTCCGACCCGGTCAGCGAGGCACGCAATTTTCTGGCGGCGCGTCACAATTGCTTTCCCCTGCTTGATGACAGCGCTGCTGCCGTGGCGGAATCGGTGGGCAGCCTGGATGCGATGATTGACCGGTTGAAGGCACGGCACGCGCTGCGGGTACGCTTTGTTGATCCCGAAGTCATGATGGGTTCGCTGCGCTGGCATGACAGCCATCGCGAACAGGTGTTCGTCAGCGCGCTGCTCGACCATTCGGCGCGCAAGTTCCAGCTTGCTCTGCAGATTGCCCTGCTGGAAGCACGGGCGGAGATTGACGGGCTGGTCGCCGAAGGCCGCTTCGAGACGCCCAATGGCAGCCGTCTGGCGCGCAGGGCCCTGGCCAATTACTGGGCGGCAGCATTGATCATGCCATATCGTCCGTTCCTGCGCGCGGCGCGCAAGGAGCGACATGATGTCGAGAGTCTGGCGCGCGAATTCGGCGCGAGTTTCGAACAGGTCGCGCATCGCCTGACAACGCTGCAGCGCCCGGGCGAAGAAGGCGTGCCCTTCTTCTTCCTGCGCGTGGATCAGGCGGGCAATGTCTCCAAGCGGCTGGACAGCGCGGGCTTCCCTTTCGCCCGGCACGGCGGGGCTTGCCCGCTGTGGAATGTCCATGCGACCTTTGAAAGACCCCGGCGGATTGTGACGCAGTGGCTCGAACTGCCGGATGGCCAACGCTTCTTTTCGATTGCCCGCACCGTATCGGGCGGCGGCGGCAGCTATCGCGCTCCTGCGGTCGAACGCTCCGTTGCACTTGCCTGCGCTGCGGAACATGCGCCATTTCTGGCTTATGCGGATAACACCAACGCCGAAGCCGCGACCCCGATCGGGGTCGCCTGCCATCTGTGTCACCGCCCGCGTTGCATCGCGCGCGCCGCACCGCCGATCGGGCGCGAAGTGCGCCCCGACGATTATCGAGAAACGGGGGTGCCCTTCGCATTTGCCGGTGATTGACTCAGCATCTTCTCGATCGCCGGAAGCCCTGTTGCGTCGGGATCGAAACCGGCATCAGCCACCCAGCGCCGCTGCAGGTCCAGTTGCGGCTGCATCGAGGCAAGGCAGGACCGGCCCAACGCGGCGAAGCGGTCCGCCGGCACATCGGCGATAAGGCGTTCCATTTCTTCGAGCAGGGAGAGCCGGGCCGCTTCCATCTCATCCTGGCAAGAGGCAGGATTGTCCGCCACTGCCTTTGCTTTGTTGCGCGCGGTGGCAAGGGCGGTTTCCGCCGTCGCCCCCGTGTCAAGGCTGTCGGCCATGGCCAGTGCGTTGCTGAGTTCTGTCTGTGCGAGTTTCTGGCGAAGCGGCAAGTGCGCGCGCACCATGCCAAGGGTCGCCAGCGCGAGATGCGCCTGCTCGGTTGCAACGCCATCGGCTGGATCGATGGCGGGCAGGACGACATCGCGCAACGCCTTGATCGTTACTGACAATTGCAGTTCCAGATCGGGAATCATGCTTGTTTCCTCTTTGGATGCATCAAAGCACCTCCTCCAATGTGGCGCGCAATCCTGCCGCGATGCCGGGGCCGATCATCGCCAGCCAGGCGACCAGCACGTCCTGATGCGTGCCGCCTTGCCGGGCCACGCGGCAGGCGGTGCCCAGCATGTGCACGGTGGACGCAAAATCGTTGTAGACGCGGAAATACCGCAGCCGGGCCGGATCAACCGCAAGACCGGATGCCTGTTCATACCGTTCCAGCAATTCGCTGACGGGCAGCAGGCCGCTGGCAAGGAAAGTCGCACCATCCTCGGCATAATGGCCGAAGTGCGCTCCTGTAAGCCAGGCTAGATCCTGATGGCGATCACCCAATACAGCCAGTTCCCAGTCAAGCCAGGCGGTGATCTGTTCACTCTCTTCGTCGTAAAGGAAATTCCCGGCGCGATAATCGCCATGGACGAGCGAAACGTGGTCGAGAGCGGGGGCATTTTCCCGCAGCCAGCGGGCCGCGATTTCGACCAGGGGTTGCGCTTCGAGCCGGTCTTCCTCCCACACCCTGCGCCACCAGTTGACCTGGCGGATAATCGACGCGTTCGACCCCAGGGTGGCACCGTCGAATGCCTTCATCTGCGCCAGCCGTTCGGGCGCAACTGTGTGAATCGCTGCCAGATGGCGCACGAATTGCCGGCCCAGCACGGGGCGCAGTTCCGACCCGAAATTCGTCCCGATGCCGCTCACCTGCCCCAGTGGTCGCTTGCTGGGCCTGGTGACGCCGGTGGCGCGGGCGTAGATCAGGCCGGGATGCGGCAGGAATGCGCCCTCTGTGTCGACCCAATAGCATTCGGGCACCGGGACAATGCCCGCAGCGGCCTTCAGCGCTTCGAACTCGCGGGTTCGGCTGGTTTCGACGATTGAGGCGGGTGGTTCCATCCGCAGCACCAGATCGCGGCTGTGCGTCGTGCCCTGATCCTGCCAGTCGAGATGAAAAGCCACCTGGATTTTGGACGCACCGCCGCCCAGCCAGCCCGCGTTCGTGATGGTGAACTCATCATCCAGGTGATGATGCAGCAGGCGCTCGATCCCCGCAACCACCTCGTCCAGCGACTCGCGGCGGTAATCCGGCCTCCCGCGTTGCTTAAGCTTGGCGGTCAGAACCCGGTCGATTTCCGCTTCGCAGGGGAAGCGGCGGCGCAGCGCATCGATGAAGTGCTGGTCCGGCGCATTGCGTGGATCGACCATGGCTGCAGTCTTGTCCTCTCCGTCCAACGGCAATGTGCGCAGCTGGCTATTTGCCGAAAGATGATCAGTTTTGTGCATTGGGTCAATGCCGTGGCCATTCGCCCGGTGAGCGAAGGGCGGTGTGGCAAACTCGCCATTGTCGCTGGACGAACCGGGCTTCCATCCCTATCTGGGCGGCGCGATGCTGAAAAAGCTGCTCACGATCCTTGCCCTGATTGCAGGCATTGCCGCCACTTCGGCATCAGCCGAAGCGCGCCTTGCCGCATCCGGCCAGATGCGGGTCGAAGCAGCGCAGCTTGAACTCGCCGCAACCGAGGCGGAACGGGGCCAGCCTGGACTGGTCGCGACATATGAACAGGGCGCAGGTCACGCGCGCCAGTCGGCCGCGCCAGTGCCGCTGCTGGATACGCAGACGCCCGCCATTCGCCTGAAGGTTGATCGCGCCCGCGAATAGCGCGCGCGTTACTCATCCTTTCCGGTTTCAGCCTGGCGTCGCTATGTGGACGCGCGGCAACTCCCAAACATCATGAAAAGTCAGGAATCCGCCCATGCTCGGCGCCATTGTCAAATCGATTTTCGGTTCGTCCAACGACCGCTACGTCAAGTCGCTCGACAAGATCGTGCAGACGATCAACGCCCTCGAACCCCAGATCGAGGCGCTGACGGATGAGGAGCTTGCGGGCCAG
>JAURML010000038.1 GCA_030830695.1 Caenibius sp.
ATCTGAATTTCCCAAGGAGAGGACCATAATGAGTTACGAAACGATCCTGGTCGAACGGCGCGGCGCGGTGACGCTCATCACGCTGAACCGCCCGCAGGCGCTCAACGCCCTGAACAGCAGGGTTCTGGCCGAACTGATCGATGCCTTCGCCGACTATCAGGCCGATGACGGGCAGCGTTGCGCCGTGCTGACGGGCAGCGGTGACAAGGCTTTCGCCGCCGGGGCGGACATCAAGGAAATGTCGGAAAAGCCCGCCGCCGATTTCTACCTTGAGGATTTCTTCGCCAAATGGACCAGCCATGTGGTCCACGCGACGCGCAAGCCCTGGATCGCCGCGGTCAATGGCTTCGCCCTGGGCGGTGGTTGCGAGCTGGCAATGATGGCCGATTTCATCATCGCCTCCGAAAAGGCCAAGTTCGGCCAGCCAGAAATCAAGCTCGGCGTGGCGCCGGGCATGGGCGGATCGCAGCGGCTGACCCTGGCCGTGGGCAAGAGCAAGGCCATGGAAATGTGCCTGACCGGCAGGATGATGGGCGCTGAAGAGGCGGAGCGGGCGGGCCTCGTCGCGCGGGTCGTCCCGGCGGAACAGCTGCTGGACGACGCGCTGAAGACCGCGGAAACCATCGCCTCGATGCCGATGATGGCCGCCATGATCAACAAGGAAATGGTCAATCTGGCGTTTGAAACCACGCTGGAGCAGGGCCTGCTTACCGAACGCCGCCTGTTCCAGATCCTGACCGCGACCGCTGACAAGGCCGAGGGCATGGCCGCCTTCGTCGAAAAACGCGAAGCCAACTGGAAACACCGCTGAACGCGGCTGAGGAGTTCACGACATGAAAATCGCATTTATCGGTCTCGGCAATATGGGCGGCGGCATGGCGGCCAACCTGGTGAAGGCCGGGCATGACGTTCACGCCTTCGACCTGGCTGAAGCGGCGCTGGCCCGCGCGGCGGAACAGGGCTGCACCCCCTTCACCGACGCTGGCGAAGCAGTGGCCGGGGTGGATGCGGTCGTTTCCATGCTGCCCAACGGCAAGATCGTGGACAGCGTCTATCACGCCAGCGTGTTCGGCAAGGCGCCCGCGGGCGCCATCCTGCTTGACTGTTCGACGATTGACGTGGCCACCGCGCGCAAGGTTGCCGAAGACGCGCAGTCCGCCGGTTACGACATGGTCGATGCGCCGGTATCGGGCGGGATCGCCGCCGCCAATGGCGGCACGCTGACCTTCATGGTGGGCGGCAGCGATGCGGCCTTCGGTCGCGCCGAACCAATCCTGCAGGCGATGGGCAAGGCGGTGATTCATGCCGGGGCCGCCGGGGCCGGCCAGGCCGCCAAGATCTGCAACAACATGCTGCTGGGCATTCACATGAACGGCACCTGCGAAACCTTCAAGCTGGCCGAACGGCTCGGCCTCGACCTACAGAAATTCTACGATATCGCCTCGGTCTCCTCTGGCCAGTGCTGGTCGATGACCTCCTATTGCCCGGTTCCGGGCGTCGGCCCGCAGTCCCCGGCAGACAATGATTATCAGGGCGGCTTTGCCGCTGCGCTGATGCTCAAGGATCTGCGCCTGGCGATGGAAGCCGCGCAAACCGCAGGCGCCAGGGTGCCGATGGGTGAAAAGGCGAAGGAACTCTACGAAGCCTATGATGCGGCGGGCAATGGCGGGGTCGATTTTTCGGGCATCATCCGCACGCTCTGATCGCGCCTCGCGCAGGCGCTCCCGCGCTCCTTCTCCAGTCCGGCCAGCCGGCGGCAGAGGGGTGCCCGAAGCTCTGGCCTGCTCCTGCGCGGTACCATGAGCTCAAACGAAGGCACGAAGCAGGCTGGCTGTGCGGCGGGCCCGGGCTACTTGCGCGGGGCCGGTGAGTTGTTGTGTGGGTGGGCTGCCGGATGCCGGTGGGAAATCCGGAGCGCGTCAGTCAAGGGCACTGTCACCATTATTGCCTCACCGTAACTATCAACCACTCAGCTCTGCAATCGAGCTTTGCCCTGCCGTTTGCGCCAGCAACGAAATAGGCTTCCTGCGACGCTGCCATTGACCTAGCCTCATCCGCCGGAGAGGATCACGCCGATGTCAGGAAATGAACGCCATGTGGGGCCAGCGGCCCGCTTTCTTGAAGATTTCACGATAGGCGAGAAGTTCGTTACCCAGGGCCGCACGGTGACCGAAGCCGATGGCTTGTTCTGGGCAATGTACAGCGGCGACATGAATCCCATGCATGTCGATTACGATTATGCCGCCAGGCATGGGCTGTTTGGAGGCGCGTTTCCGCCCGGTCTCGCTAGCATCGCGATCGCCTCGGGCCTGATGGAACGGCTTGGCCTCTCTGCCGGAACCGGCCTTGCGATTATCGAACAGACCATCCGTTACAAGGCGCCAGTGCTGTTCGGCGACACGATCCGACTGGCCCTGGAAGTGATTGAGGTGCGCCCGCACGCGGTCAAACCTCAGGGCAAGGTTCTGTTCGCTTACCAGATCCTGCGTGGGCAGGATGAAACGGTGATCGAGGGTGAGTGGCGCTGGCTTTTCGCGAGCAGGGCCGCAGTTGAGCCTTCCGCCTGACCGCTCAGAAAATGGCGAACAGCAACAGCGCCAACATCGTGCCAATGATCGGCACCACTACGGTGGTCGCCCCCACTGCCCCGTAGGCACTGGCGTGGGTCTCGCCGCATACGGCGCGGATCGTCGTCACGACATAGCCATTATGCGGCAGACTATCGAGCGCGCCCGAGGAGGTGGCCACAATCCGGTGCAGTTCCTGAGGGTCCGCCCCGGCGTGCAGATAATGCGGTGCGATCAGCGGCAGGGCGATGGTCTGCCCGCCGGAGGCGCTGCCCGTCAGGCCCGCGATGACCGTCACCGCCACTGCCGCACCGATCAACGGACTGCCGGGGATCGCCTGCACCGCCTGCAGCGCGGCAGCGAATGCGGGGCTGAGTTTGGCCACCCCGCCGAAACCGACCACGGCACAAGTGTTGGTTATGGCCACCACCGCGCCGGTCGCGCCGCGTGAGAACACCTCCCCGAACTGTTTGCGATGTGCCCAGCCCACCGCGCAGGCGATCGCGACGCCCGTGCCCAGCGCGGCGAGCAAGGCCCATTTGCCGAGCGTCTGAGTCATCAGGAACACCGCCAGCACCCCGATCAGCGGCAGGATCGAGAGGAGCGCGGACGGCAGTCGCATCTCCTGCGTAAAGGCATCATCGCTGGCGCGCGCCTCGAACCGCTCCCCGCTGGCAACCGCCTTGCGCACCATGCGCGCGATCCAGGCATAGCCGAACGCGGCCATGAACAGCGCGACCACCAGGCTCACCTGCCACGCGGCATAGGCGGTGGTTCCGAGGAACGGCATGGGGATCAGGTTCTGGATCTCGGGCGAACCGGCACTGGTCATGGTGAAGGTCACTGACCCGAACGCCAGCGCGCCCGGGATGAAGCGCCGCGGCAGATCAGCCTCACGAAACAGGGCAACGGCCAGCCCGTAAACGCTGAAGGCGACGATGAACACGCTGACACCGCCATAAGTCAGCACCGCGCAGGCCAGCACGGTTGCCGCGAGCGCATAGCGGCTACCAATCCGTGCGGTGATCCAGCGCCCAACCGATGCGGCAGCGCCGGAGGCGGCCATCAGCTCGCCGAAGATCGCGCCCAGCAGGAACATCAGGAACCAGTCGGACAGGAAGCTGGCAAATCCGCTCATATAGGCCGTGGCAAAGTCAGGCGCCGCGCTGCCATCGGCGAGCTTGTCCGCCAGCGGGGGAAGCAGGGGCAGCCCGGCGGTCAGTGCCACCAGCAACGCGACCAGGGGCCCGGCGATCAGGATGTTGACCCCGCGCACCGTCAGATAGATCAGCAGCGCGAGCCCTCCGATCAGTCCGATCCAGCTCAGCATAGGCTCCCCCGTCGTTCCATCCCGAAGCCCGCGAATAGGCGCGGATCGACAAGCGGCGCAAGGGGTGGTGCACCGGCAGCCTGCCTCACACAGCAAAAACCCCGCCGAAGCGGGGTTCAGCAGGTCGATTATACCTGCGCGTGCTGTTGCTGGCTGCCTTGCAGCATGGTGGTTGCGGGGGTTGGATTTGAACCAAC
>JAURML010000039.1 GCA_030830695.1 Caenibius sp.
AAAAGCCCTGGCATGCTGGTTTCGTGGGCATTCGAAGTGGGAGTACAACAGTCGTGAGCACGCGCATGCCCCATGGCGTCGACGCCGCAACCTTTCGCAAGGCGCTGGACGAACTGGCCGCGATCGTCGGCAAGGAATGGGTCTTTGTCGACGATCTGCCGTTGTCGGCTTATCGCGATGCCTATTCGCCGCTGGCCGATGGCGAAATGCTGCCTTCGGCTGCCGTGGCGCCGGCAAACATGGACCAGATCCAGCAGGCGTTGAAAGTCTTCAACGCCTACAAGCTGCCGATCTGGACCTTCGGCAACGGCCGCAATTTCGCCTATGGCGGCCCGGCCCCGCGCCAGTCCGGTTATGTCATGTTCGACCTCAAGCGGATGAACCGCATTCTCGAAGTCAACGAGAAATACGGCTATGCGCTGGTCGAACCGGGCGTTTCCTATTTTCAGCTTCACCGCCATCTGCGCAAGATCGGCAGCAAGCTTTGGGTCGATCCTGCGGCACCAGGTTGGGGCGGCGTCATGGGCAACGCGCTTGAACATGGCGCGGGTTACACCCCCTACGGCGATCACTTCGTTATGCAGTGCGGCATGGAAGTGGTCCTTGCCGACGGTCAGGTCGTCCGCACCGGTCAGGGCGCGATCGAGGGGTCGCAGCATTGGCAATCCACCAAGCATGCAGCCGGCCCGCATTTTGATGGCATGTTCACTCAGTCCAATTTCGGCATTGTTACCAAGATGGGTATCTGGTTGATGCCCGAACCGCCGGGCTACAAGCCGTTCATGATCACTTACGAGCGCGAGGAAGACCTTGCCGCAATCTTCGACGCGGTCAAACCGCTCAAGGTTAACCAGGTGATTCCCAACGCCGCGGTGGCGGTCGATCTCTTGTGGGAAGTGTCCGCCAAGACCACACGCCGCCATTACTTCGATGGCAAGGGCCCTATCCCGGATTCGATCCGCAAGAAGATCGCGTCGGATCATGGCCTGGGCATGTGGAACTTCTACGCCGCGCTCTATGGTCCGCCGCCGGTCATTGAGAACAACTGGAAGCTCGTCGAGGAAGCGATGATGAGCATTCCGGGTGCCAAGCTGCACCTCAACCGCGATAACGATCCCGCCTGGGACTATCGCGTGCAACTGATGCGCGGCGAGCCGAACATGACCGAATTCAGCATCATGAACTGGATCGGCGGCGGCGGGCATATCAACTTCTCGCCGATCTCGGCACCCGACGGCAAGGAAGCGCTGAGCCAGTATAACCTGATCAAACAGCGCTGCCACGATTTCGGGTTCGACTATATCGGCGAGTTCCTGGTCGGCTGGCGCGACATGCACCACATCCTGATGATCATGTACGATCGCGCCGACGACGGCATGCGCAAGAGCGCCTATGACCTGTTCGGCAAGCTGGTAGACGAGGCAGCCGGTGCGGGCTTCGGCGAATACCGCACCCACCTCGCCTTCATGGACCAGATTGCCAAGACCTATAAGCACAACGATGGGGCGCTGTGGGACCTGCACCACCGTCTCAAGGACGTGCTCGACCCCAACGGCATCCTCTCCCCCGGCAAGCAGGGGATATGGCCCCAGGCGATGCGCAACCAAGCGTAATCACACGGCCGGCTGAACAAAGACTTCAAGGATTGACGACCATGACGCAAATTGAGCACTGGATTGGCGGCACCGCCGTGGCTGCAACGGGCGGGGCCTATTTCGACGATCTTAACCCGGTCGATGATTCGGTCTATTCCCGGGTTCCCGCCGGCACCGCGGAAGACGTGAACCGCGCCGTGGAGAACGCGCATCAGGCCTATCTCCAGCATCGCGATCTGCCCGCCGCAGTGCGCGAAGGGTGGATCGCGAAAGCCGCCGAAATCATGGAGCGCGATACCGCCAAATTCGCCGACGTGCTGGTCGACGAAATCGGTTCGCCGATCGCCAAGGCCGGGTTCGAAACCCGCTTCGCGGTCAGCTTCCTGCGCGCGGCGATCGGCGTGCCGCGCCGGATTCGGGGGGAAACGATCCCTTCGGACACCCCTGGGCGGTTCAGCATGAGCCTGCGCCAGCCGGTCGGTGTGGTCGCCGGGATTACCCCGTTCAACGTGCCGCTGATCAAGGGGATCAAACAGTCGGCCATGGCCCTGGCCACAGGCAACGCCTTCGTGCTGCTACCCTCGGAAGCCGCGCCAATGATCGCCGATCTGCTCGCTAAATTGTGGAAGGAGGCCGGCGTTCCCGACGGCTTGTTCAACGTGGTCTACGGCAATGGCGCGGAGATCGGCGACGTGCTGACCGGCCATCCCAAGGTCGCATCGATAACCTTCACCGGGTCCTCGCGCGTCGGCAAGCACATCGCCGAAATCGCGGCCCGCAACCTCAAGAAGTACACGCTGGAGCTGGGCGGCAAGAGCCCGCTGGTGATCTGCGCCGATGCCGATCTGGACAAGGCGGTCAACGCCGCGCTGTTCAGCATCTTCATGTACCAGGGCCAGGTCTGCATGGGGGCTTCGCGGATCTATGTGGAACGGTCGATCTTCGACCAGTTCGCCAAGGCCTTCGCCGCCGCGACAGGCCGCGCCAACAGCGGCGACCTGCGCGATCCTACCACCATGCTGGGCCCGATAATTTCCGAACGCCAGCGCGACCGGGTCCGCCGCCACATCGACGATGCCCGGTCCAAGGGCGCAGAGCTGCTAGCCGGTGCTGAGTGGAACGGAAACGTATGCTCAGCGACGGTACTGCGCGGCGTTACAGCCGAAATGACCGTGTTCGAGGAAGAGACCTTCGGCCCGGTCACCTCGCTCTTTCCGTTCGACACACTTGAGGAAGCCCTCGAACTCGCCAACAACACCGAATACGGCCTCAGCGCCTCTATCTTCACCCGCGATCTCGACAAGGCGCTGGCCTTTGCCCAGCGGGCCGAAGCGGGGATGGTCCACATCAACGCGCCGACCCTGCACGACGAGCCGCACGTTCCGTTCGGCGGAACGAAGGCCTCTGGGTTCGGGCGCGAAGGCACCGAAGCCGATCTCGAGATCATGACCGAATGGAAATGGGTCACGATCCAGTCGGCGACTGCGGGCGCGGGCGGACACTAACAGGCGGGATGCAACGGCAATGAACGATCTCCCCAACCGCGCCCGCTCGATCTCGTCGCTGCGCGACTTCCTCGAACTGCTCGAGGATGCCGGTCAGGCGATCACCTGGAGCGATGCGGTGATGCCCGAACCCGGCGTGCGCAACATAGCCGTCGCCGCATCGCGCGATGCCAACGGCGCGCCGGCGATCGTATTCGACAATATCACCGGTTATCCCGGCAAGCGCCTGGCGGTGGGCGTCCATGGTTCGTGGGACAACATCGCCCTGCTGCTGGGCCGGCCCAAGGGCACGACCATCCGCGAGCTGTTCTTCGAGATCGCCGGGCGCTGGGGCGATCAGGAAGCGCAAATCAGTTATGTTCCCGAAGCCCAGGCCCCGGTGCACGAATGCCGACTCGAGCAGGACATCAACCTCTATGACATCCTGCCCGTCTATCGGATCAACGAATACGATGGCGGGTTCTACATCGGCAAGGCTTCGGTCGCATCGCGCGATCCGCTCGATCCCGATAACTTCGGCAAGCAGAATGTCGGCATCTATCGCCTGCAGATCCAGGGGCCGGACAGCTTTACCCTGATGACGATCCCCTCCCACGACATGGGACGTCAGATCATGGCGGCCGAACGGGAAGGCGTTCCGCTCAAGATTGCGGTCATGCTGGGCAATCATCCCGGCCTTGCGGTGTTTGCTGCCACCCCGATCGGCTACGAGGAATCGGAATATTCCTATGCCTCGGCGATGATGGGCGCACCGATCCGACTGACCAAATCGGGCAACGGGATCGATATCCTCGCCGACAGCGAAATCGTGATCGAGGCCGAGCTGCAACTGGGAGAACGCGAGCTGGAAGGGCCGTTCGGCGAATTTCCCGGTTCCTACAGCGGCGTGCGCAAGGCGCCGATCTTCAAGGTCACGGCGGTGTCGCACCGGCGCGATCCGATCTTCGAGAACATCTACATCGGGCGCGGCTGGACCGAGCACGATACCCTGATCGGCCTGCACACCTCCGCCCCGATCTATGCCCAGCTGCGCCAGAGCTTCCCCGAAGTCACCGCGGTCAACGCGCTTTACCAGCACGGATTGACCGGGATCATCTCGGTCAAGAACCGCATGGCCGGCTTTGCCAAGACGGTCGCGCTGCGCGCGCTGAGCACGCCGCACGGCGTGATGTACCTCAAGAACCTGATCATGGTCGATGCCGATGTCGATCCGTTCGATCTCAACCAGGTGATGTGGGCGCTTTCGACCCGCACCCGTGCGGACGATATCATCGTGCTGCCCAACATGCCTGCCGTTCCGATCGATCCTTCGGCAGTGATCCCAGGCAAGGGGCACCGCCTGATCATCGACGCAACCAGCTATCTCCCGCCCGATCCGGTGGGTGAAGCGCACCTTGTCACCCCGCCGACCGGGGACGAGATCGACGCCCTGAGCAAGCGGATCCGCGAAATGCAGCTGGGAGCCCTGTCATGACCACCACCGTCTGCGGGCGCTGCAAATCGAGCGGCGCTGTCACCGATCATCAGGGCAGGCAGGACGGCGCGGTCGTGTGGACGATCCTGCGCTGCCCGACCTGCAACTTTTCCTGGCGCGACAGCGAACCGGCCCGCGCTATCGACCCGGCTGTGCGCTCGGCCGATTTCGCCGTCGATGCCGGCGATCTCCAGCGTTATCCCAAGATTCTCCAGCAATAAGGCTCCCAACGCCATGATCGATCAAGCCCGCCAGACGGCCACGCTCGGCACCCTCGCCCAGGCACTGGGCAAGGCCGCCGTCGATACCAGCCCGCAGACCCTGGCCCGCTATGCTGTCCCAGGGATGGCACCGGCAGGCGTGGTGCTTCCGGCCGATGAAGCCCAGCTCGCCAAGGTGCTGGAAGCTGCGCGCACCAGCGGCGGTGTGGTCCAGACGGTCTGCAACGGCGCCTACGGACTTGAAAAAGCCGTACAGGACAAGGTGATCGTGCTTGACCTGCAGAAGATGAACAAGGTCCTCGAGGTCAATGACGAACTGGCCACCTGCCTAGTCGAACCGGGCGTCACCTTCCGCCAGCTCGATGCCCACATCAAGGAAAAAGGAATAAAGCTGTGGG
The DNA here is from genome assembly GCA_030830695.1 of Caenibius sp. Lineage (GTDB taxonomy): Bacteria > Pseudomonadota > Alphaproteobacteria > Sphingomonadales > Sphingomonadaceae > JACKKV01. The sequence continues at coordinate 5,194 of JAURML010000039.1, forward strand.
TCGACTTTCCCGGCAATCCCGATGAAAGCGTGGCCGCCAGTTTCATCAACCGCCGCCCCGGCTACACCCCCTATTCCGATCACTTCCTGATGCAGTGCGGGCTCGAGGTCATGCTGGCTGATGGCAAGATGGTGCGCACCGGCATGGGCGCCATGCCCAAGAGCACCTGCTGGCAGCTGTTCAAGTTCGGCTATGGCCCTTGGGTTGATGGCCTGTTCACCCAGTCGGATTTCGGGGTGGTGACCAAGGTGGGCATGTGGATGATGCCGCAGCCCCCGGCGCACCAGACCTTCATGGTTTCGGTCCCCAAGGAGGACGATCTGGGCGCATTACTGGACGTGCTCGGGCCGCTCAAGCTCAACATGGTGGTGGCAAATGGCGTCGCGGTGGGCAATGCGCTCCACGAAGCGGCCCTGCTCGGCAAGCGCCGCGCTGATTTTGAGGGCCAGGGGCCGATGGCGGCAAGCGCGGTCAAGGCAGCCGGCGAGGCGCTCGGCTTGGGCTACTGGAACCTCTACGGCTCGCTCTATGGATTGCCCGGCAACGTCGCGATTCTGTGGGACATGGTCAAGGGTGCATTCTCGTCGATCAGCGGCGCACGGGTGATTACCGATAGCAAGGGCATCGATCCCAAGCTGTGGGCCTGGCGGATGGGCACGATGACCGGGGTGGTTTCCGATCCCCCGGCCAGGACCGCGGGCTGGAGCGGCGACATGGCGCTTACGGTCAACCCGGTCAGCCCTGTGGATGGCGAGGAAGCCGTCAAGCTTTATGAACTGTCGCGCGATATCTGTGCCAAGAACGGCTTCGACTTCGTTGGCGAAACCACCGCGATCTGGCGTTCGGCCAACCATCGCCAGGTGCTGTCCCATGCCGCCGGCAAGGCCGAGGATGCGGCACGGGCCAAGACTTGCGCCGAAGCCCTGATCGCCGCGCAGGCCGAGGCCGGCTTCGGCCAGATCCTGACCGACCCCGGGCTGGGGGCGGCGGTTGCCAAGACCTATGAAAAGGGTGGCCGCTCGGCCCTGCATGCGAGGGTCAAGCAGGCGCTCGATCCCAACTCGATCTTTGCCTCGGTCTGAGCCGATGCGTCGCCATGCCTGCGGAGGTACAATGAACAAGCTCCTCGTCCTTTCGCTCCTCGCCACTCTTGGCGCCTGTTCGTCCAGGCAAGGCGAAGTGGTCGCGGATGGTGCGGAGAACTATGAGCGCTACTGCGCCGGTTGCCACAACCCCGGCCCCGGACACGGAGCGACCATGCTGCTGGCGGAAAAGGGCCGTCCGGTTCCGGCACTGATCGGCCGCAAGGATCTGGAATACGACTACCTCCATTCGGTGGTTCGCCAGGGCCTGATCGAAATGCCGCCGTTCCGCCCAACCGAATTGTCGGATACGGAAATCAAGCAGATCTACGAGCACATCATGGCGCAGAAGCTTCCCCCCGCGAAGGCCGAACCCGCCAAAAACAAGGCATTGTGAGGTCAAATCAAGCTGGGCGGAAAAGGTCGACAGGGTTCGTAAGGCAGAAATTGCTAGGGCGCCAACGGAGTATGCGGATAGCTGGTTGCTTCGGTGAGCACGCACATTGTGTTTGATAGGCGTCATTATCGATAGCTATGGTACACAAGTGATCGCTTAGTTACGCTGTTGTCTGGTTCCGCTCGCCGCACGACAAAAAGCGCGTTTGGTCCAGTTTTCCTCGTTGGCCCGGTTGGCCTTACGCTCGGCAGCATAGCCTTCTTGGGAATTTTAGCTCGGTACAATCGCATGCCGGTATTTGCGTGGGTTTGTTCAGTTTCGGGCTTATTGTCCAACTCATAAGGTCGCGGTAACGCTTGAAGAACTCCTCACCAGCACTGCACCTGAACCGAATGATATCATATGACGAGTGGAATTTATGATCGAGATGACACGCTTTGATTGGAGCGATCCCTTCAACTTCGACGATCAACTGACTGAAGAAGAACGAATGGTGCGTGATTCGGCTCATGGCTTCGCGCAAGGCGAACTTCAGCCCCGGGTCATCAATGCCGTCCGCGAAGAGCTGGATGCAGCAGAGTTGTTTCCACTCATGGGACAAGCCGGCTTGCTTGGAGCGACGATCCCACAATCTTATGGCGGTGCTGGAGCTGGCTATGTCTCCTACGGTCTGATCGCGCGTGAGATTGAGCGCGTGGATTCGGGCTATCGGTCAATGGCATCGGTGCAAAGCTCGCTCGTCATGTATCCGATTTTTGCTTTCGGCTCGGAGGAACAGCGGTTTAAATATCTGCCTGGCCTAGCCGCAGGCTCACTGATCGGCTGCTTCGGCCTGACAGAACCTGATGCGGGATCTGATCCTGCGGGCATGCGCACAATCGCGAAGAGGATTGATGGTGGCTATGTCCTTTCCGGCGTCAAAACATGGATTTCGAATGCTCCTTTCGCCGACGTCTTTGTCGTCTGGGCAAAGAGCGAAGCACATGATGGGGCCATTTGCGGCTTCGTGCTTGAAAAGGGCCTGAAGGGGCTTTCCGCTCCCAAGATCAAGGGCAAGCTCAGCCTGCGCGCCTCGACCACCGGCATGATCGTGATGGATGAGGTTGAGGTTGACGAAGAAGCCTTGCTCCCCGGGGTCCAGGGCCTCAAGGGCCCCTTCGATTGCCTAAACCGCGCACGCTATGGGATCAGTTGGGGAGCGCTCGGCGCAGCAGAATATTGCATGCACGCAGCCCGCCAATATGGGCTTGATCGGCACCAGTTTGGAAAGCCGCTTGCCGCCAACCAACTCTATCAAAAGAAGCTCGCCGATATGCAAACAGACATTGCGCTAGGGTTGCAAGCCTCATTGCGTGTCGGCCGCCTAATGGATGAAGGCAGGTTCACGCCGGAGATGGTCTCTCTCGTCAAGCGTAACAATGTCGGAAAATCGCTTGATATTGCGCGCCATGCCCGAGACATGCACGGCGGTAATGGCATCAGCGATGAATATCAAGTCATGCGGCACATGGTGAATCTGGAAACCGTCAACACCTATGAAGGCGCGCACGATGTGCACGCGCTCATCCTTGGTCGAGCACTCACTGGCATTGCCGCATTCTAGGGCAGGCCACCTTTCTTCTTCAGTGTTGCGCTGCCTGGTGTATCCATCCGGCGAGGGCCGCGGCGGTGTCAGGCGCCTTTCATGAACTCTGAGCGGCGATCATCAAGGAGCTCTTCAAGGTAGTCGAGGCCTCGGCGCGTGAAGGCGGTAACGGATTCCGCGTCTTCGTCGAGGCTGTCGATGACACTGACGCAGCCGTCTTCTGGCGACATTTGCCCCGCCAGTTCTTCGATAACGTCGATATCGACCCCGAGGCGACGTGCGGCATAGCGGACTGTGAAGACCATGGAAGGGGCTGCCATCAGGCGGCCTTTGCGACCGAGCTCGATGGCTTCCAGTTCCAGGGCAGGAGTTCGTCGAGCCGGCTGACCGGGTGATCGGCGATGCGTGCGAGCACGTCGGCGAGCCAGGCTTGCGGATCGACATCGTTCAGGCGCGCGGTCTGGATCACCGTGTACAGGACGGCCGCGCGCTGTCCGCCGCGATCGGATCCGCAGAACAGCCAGGCCTTCCGGCCGAGCGGCACGCAGCGGAGGGCACGTTCGGCGGCGTTGTTGGTCAGACAGACCCGGCCATCGTTGAGGAAGCGAGTAAAGGCGTCCCAGCGGCGCAGCATATAGTTGATGGCCTTGGCGAGATCGTGGTTGCGCGAGAGCCTGGCGAGTTGGGTGGTGAGCCAGGTGTGAAGCTCGGCCATGAGCGGTGCGCTCAGCTCCCTGCGGGCAGCGAGGCGCTCGGTGGCATCCTTGCCATTGATGGCGCGCTCGACATCGAACAGAGCATCGATCCGCTGCACGGCCTCGAGCGCGATCGGGTAGATCATGCCGGCATGCTCCCATCGGCTCTTCTTGCGAGCAGCGCTGGCGACGTCGGCCAGTTCGAAGAACTTGCGCCGTGCGTGGGCGAAGCAGCCGGCCTCGAGCACCGGCGCAGGTATGCGACCGGGAGCATAGAGCTCGCCGTACCCGCCATAGGCGTCAGCCTGCAGAATGCCTGACCACGATGCGAGATGCGCCCTTGGATGATCGCCGCGCCGATCTCGCGAGTAGTGGAACAGCGCCGCGGGTGGATCGGTGCCGGCGAAAGGTCGATCATCGCGCACGTAGACCCACAATCGGGCGGTATCGGTCTTCACCTTGGCCATGACCGGTACGGTCGTATCGTCGCCATGCAATCGCTCGGCGGCGAGGACGTGTGCCTTAATCAGCCGGTAGAGCGGCATCAGCGCAAAGGCGGCGGCCCCGACCTGGTCGGCAAGCGTCGAAGTGCTCAGTGACACGCCCTCGCGGGCGAAGCGCTCGGCCTGGCGGTTGAGCGGCTGATGCTGGCCGTACTTCTCGAACAGCAGCATGGCGAGGAAGCTCGGGCCCGCCCAGCCACGTGGCACGACGTGAAAGGGCGCCGGTGGCTGCGTGATCGTCTCGCAGTCCCGGCAGGAGAACTTCTCGCGCACGGTCTGGATGACCTTCCAGGCGCGCGGGATCACCTCGAGCGTCTCGGTGACGTCCTCGCCGAGCTTGGAGAGCCGGCTGCCGCCACAGGCCGGGCAAGAGCACGGCGCCGGCACGACGACGCGATCGCGCGGCAGATGCTCGGGAAACGGCTTCCTGGCCGGCCGCTTGCGTTCGAAGGCGGTAACGGTCGCGGTCATCTCGGCCGCAACGTCGGCAGCAAGATCGTCCTCGGCCGCGTCGGCCTCGAGATCTTCGAGCTGCAGTTCCATCTGGTCGAGCAGCCGGCGGGTGCGTTCGGCGCTGGCGCCGTACTGCTCGCGCCTGAGCTTGGCGATCTGCAGCTTGAGGTGCGCGATCACGGCCTCGGTGGCGCTCTCGCGGGCATGGGCATTGGCGAGCTTGGCCTCGGCCTCATTGGCCCGCTGGGTCGCGCTCGCCAGCAGCGCCTTGAGCGCTTCGATATCGTCAGGAAGGGGCGAAACGGCGGCTTCCATGACCGCGATGGAATCACAGAACCCCGCCCGAATGAAGCGCAAAATGCTCCGCTGGAGAAGAAAGCGACGCCGCTATCCGGCGCTCCGCGGACGCCAGGAATACTGCGGGTTCCGCCAGTCGATCCCGTCGAGCAGGCAGGCCAGTTGCGAGGCTGTGAGCGACACCATGCCATCCTTCGCCGACGGCCAGACGAAGCGTCCCTTCTCGAGCCGCTTGGCGTAGAGCGACATGCCGATCCCATCGTGCCAGATCAGCTTCACCAGCGATCCGGCACGCCCGCGGAACACGAACAGGTCCCCGCCATGGGGATCGCGCTTCAGTCCCTGCTGGACCAGCAATGCGAGCCCCTGCATCCCCTTGCGCATATCAGTGTGCCCCATGGCGATCCACACCCGCGCGCCCGAAGGGATCATCGCAGCGCCTTCAAGGCCGCCGCCACCAGCGCTGGCGATGCCGAGGCAAAGATGCTGATCCGCTTGCCGCGCGCCAGGTCGATGACGACGGCGGGCTGCAGACCGGCGCGAGCGGGTTCCGCGTCCTCAATCATCACGGCTGCGGCGAAATCGGGAGCTTGCAAATCATCCGGTTCTGGCTCGGCGTAAACATCGCGCAGCTTGCGCCGCCAGGTGTAGACCAGGGCTGTCGATACATCGCGCCGCCGGGCGACCTCGGCGACGCAGGCGCCGGGCGCAAAGGCCTCGTTCAGGATCTCCAGCCGTTCCTCGTCACTCCAACGGCGACGCCGCTCCGGCCCGGAAAATACCGTGATCTGCCCCATCGACCGCTCCTAAGCGCACTCTTAAGAGCGCACTTAAGACCGGTCGCTTACCTCATCGGCAAGGCGGGACCCACCGGATGGGTACTGCCTGGTCGCAGCAACAATCGTTGTGTCGAGTGAGCGGAAACGACGGAGCGTGGCGGCCGCCTCAATAGCTTCGCGGTAGTTTCAGGACATGCTCTGCGATGAACGACAATATGAGATTGGTCGAAACAGGTGCCACCTGATAAAGGCGGGCCTCTCGAAATTTCCGTTCGATGTCGTATTCCTCAGCAAAGCCATATCCGCCATATGTCTGGATGCAGGCGTTGCCCGCTTCGACTGCTACGTCCGCGGCAAGCATTTTTGCCATGTTCGCCTCGGGTCCATGTTCAAGCCCCGCTTCGTAAAGGCGCGCGGCCTCATGGACCATGAGCTCGGCAGCGCGCATATTTGCGTGGGCTCGCGCGATCGGGAAAGAGACGCCCTGGTTCATGCCAATGGGGCGATCGAAAACCACCCGTTGATTGGCATAAGCAATGGATTTTCGGGTAAACCATTTTGCATCACCGACGCATTCGGCAGCAATAAGAACTCTTTCCGCATTCATGCCCGAAAGGATGCAATGAAAGCCCTTGCCTTCTTTGCCTAAGAGATTGCCGACCGGGATGCGCATCCTGTCGAAGAAAAGTTCCGTCGTGGCATGGTTCATCATGGTGCGGATAGGCCGGATCGTTAGCGAACCCGCGGTGCGAGCCTGGTTCATATCGACGATGAATATGGAAAGACCGTCGGTTTTCTTCGTCACTTGATCGCGCGGCGAAGTCCGCGCTAGCAGCAGCATGAGATCGCTGTGTTCGGCGCGACTGGTCCAGATTTTCTGGCCGCTCACCACAAAATAGTCCCCATCGCGAACTGCCGTCGTCCTTAACGCAGTGGTATCGGAGCCGCTTCCCGGCTCGGTTACGCCGAAAGCCTGCAAGCGCAGTGCGCCGCTTGCGATCGCGGGCAGATAAAGGCGCTTTTGCTCATCCGATCCATGTCTGAGGATGATGGCCATGTTATACATCTGGGCATGGCATGCCGCTCCGTTGCAACCCATCGCTTGAATCGTCTCAAGGATGGCAACTGCAGCCGAAAGGCCCAGACCTGATCCGCCATATTCCTCGGGTATGAGCACCGAAAGATAGCCAGCGCTCGTCAACGCATCCACAAAGGAGGTCGGATATTCGCGATCAGCGTCGAGCTTGCGCCAATATTCACCCGGGAACTTTTCACACAGCCGGCGCACGCCGTCGCGGATTTCGTGAAAGTGTTGAGGTTCGAAAGGACTAAGAAACTGCATCGCCCTCATCCTGAGAGATTGTGAAAAACCCTTGATCTGCAACGATGACGTCGCGCTCGAGCACCGATGCCCGAAAAGCGCCATTATTCCAGATTTCGGTTCTGATGGTTTCACCAGGGAACACCGGCGCGGCGAAACGCAGTTGCACTGCGCGCAGGCGCTCGGCCTGGTAGCCAAGTCGCCCGCGGAGGATGGCGTGAACGATGATGCCCATCGTGCCCAAGCCGTGCAATATCGGCATCCTGTACCCGGCGCGCGCCGCGATTGCGGGATCGCTGTGCAGCGGGTTGAGATCTCCATTGAGACGATAGATCAGGGCCTGTTCGGGACCGGTCGTCAGGTCAATGACAAGACCGGCATTGCCTTCCGCCACGGGTACCGGCGAACTTCGCGGTGCTTCGCCTTCCCCTCCGAACCCGCCGCCGCCGCGAATGAAGATCGTACGTTCAAGACAGGCAAAGCAGGTGCCGCGATCATCGCGGATATTGGTTTCGGTGAATATCAACGCGGCCTTGCCCGCGCCTTTGTCGACAATGTGGGTGACGCGGGTTGTGCTTTCGACTTCGCCAGTTGCCGGAACCGGGCCAAGCAGTACCATGGATTGGCCGGCATGCAGGACGGAAACCGGATCTACACCGGAATCAGGGTGCCCCAGCCAGAACCCGGGACTCGCGAGAACGAGCGCCATGCCGGGCATGGCAACCGGTCCACGAAGGGGATCCACGAATGGCAGCTGCGCGAGGTCGGTAGGATCTCGCCCCATCCCGATCGATAAGGCGTAAAATGCAGCATCGCGTGGAGTGACGGTCTGACGAACCGCAGGAATACGAAAGTTGAGCAATTTTTGCGGATCGATTGTCACTTTCAATTTCCCTGGAAGGTGGTCAAAGGGTGGCGCTGGCAACCATGATCGGACGGCCATCGCGCGCATGGGCGACGAACTGAACACTATTGCCGTTCGCGCGAAGCGCCAAATGCAGTTCCTCGCCGCAGATCGCGGCAGACACCGCTCGGCAATCGAAGCACCGAAGCGCATTGTCGCCGAAGTGCTGCTGGGCGAGTTCCAGCAGCAGTGTCGCCGTCAACGGACCGTGAACGACGAGGCCGCGATACCCCTCGATTTCGCAGGTGTAGGCCCGATCATAATGAATCCGGTGACTGTTGAAGGTCAGCGCCGAAAATCGGAACAGCAAGGTTTCGGAGGGGACCAGCGCGCGGTGCGCAACCCATCGGGATCCGTCGAAGATCATGTCAGACGGCCTTGGCAGCTCTGCGGTGCCCAAAGGCATGGGATCCCGATAAACGATCGCTTGGGTTTCGCGAACGGAGAGTTCGCCTTCGCAGCGGGTTTCTTGTGCTATCTCGACGAAAACAAGCTTGCCGGTCGCCCCTTGCTTTTCGGCGATGGAATTGATCCGCGATCTGCGCTGCACCTTCTGACCGATGAGCAACGGCGAAAGAAATTCGATCTTGCTCGATGCCCACATCCGGCGCGACTGAGGAAGTGGTGGCATGAAGCTGCTTTCGCCGCCGCGCACCGGATGGCCATCCACGCTCAATGCCGCTGTTGGCGCGTCTGGCAGGCAAAGGCACCAATGATAGCCTTGCGGCACGCTGCCATCTGCCGGCGCAACGCGGTCGAAAGTCGCCAGCCACCGTCTTGCGGCAGCGAGTTCCAGATAGTCGTGACGCAATTCTTCACGACCGATCCAGCTTTGCCATTGTTCGTCTGGCTGGGTGGTCATAAATCATCTCCGGTCAGGCCGCGGGCAATCACCTGAGCCTGAATTTCCGCAGCGCCCTCGAAAATGTTGAGGATGCGCGCATCGCAAAGGATGCGACTGATCTCGTATTCAAGGGCATAACCATTGGCGCCGTGGATCTGCAGCGCAGCGTCGGCGTTCGACCAGGCGGCGCGAGCGGCAAGCAACTTTGCCATGCCGGCCTCAATATCGCAGCGCTTTTCCGAATCCCTGGCTCGCGCGGCAGCATAGCAGAGTTCACGCGCCATCACAAAATCGACAAGGCTCATCGCCAGCTTGTCCGACACGCGCGGAAACCCGACGATGGCCCTGCCGAATTGCTTGCGAACCAAGGCATAGTCGAGGCCCAGTTCGAGGGCCCGCCGCGCGACGCCGATAGCCCGCGCGGCGGTCTGGATGCGTGCACCCTCGAAGGTACGCATGAGCTGCTTGAACCCTTTCCCCTCCTCGCCGCCCAGCAGGGCGTCTGCCGGCGCGGTCATGGCATCGAACTGCAGGGCATATTCGCGCATCCCGCGATAACCGGGGACCTCGATCTCGCTTCCGGTCATGCCAGGGGCTGGGAAACCGTCATCGCTCGTGCCCCGAGGCTTGGGCACCAGCAACATCGACAGCCCGGCGTAACCCCTGGCTTCAGGTAATGTTCGCACGAGCATCGTCATCAGATCTGATCGGCTGGCATGGGTAATCCAGTTTTTCGCCCCGTTGATGACCCAGTGATCGCCGTCGTGCCGTGCGCGGGTTTGAATGGAGCCAAGATCCGATCCGGTGTCGGGTTCGGTGAAGGCTGCTGACGGCAAAACCTCGCCGCTCGCGATCCTGGGCAGCCACCAGGCCTTTTGCGCTTCGGTGCCGTTCAAGCCGATCAGTTCGCCGGCGATTTCGGACCGCGTGCCAAGCGAACCCGCGCCAATCCAGCCGCGCGACAATTCCTCGGTTATGATGCACATCTTTAGCTTGCCAAGGCCAAGACCCCCATAGATTTCGGGTATGCAGACTCCGAATGTACCGAGATCGGCCATGGCCTGAATCACTGCCTCGGGGATCAGGTCATTCGCCAGATGCCATCCGTGCGCCTGGGGCACGATGACAGCATTGGTGAAGCGACGGTATTGCTCGCGGATCGTGTCGGCTTCGGCATCATCGAGCGACTCGCTTGGCCATTGCCCCTGGGCCAGGGCTGCGGCCACTTCGCCTCTGGTTGCCGCATAGTCCACATCGAGCAGGTCCGCGCACCGGTCGAAAAGCGTGCGGGCAGCGCTGCCAAGTCCGAGGTCGCCGGGGCGGAAGATTTCGTTCTGGCCCATCGGCAGGCCGCCACCGATCTGGCCAATGCATTCAGCGAAGGCCAGAATGGCGATCCTGGCGTCAAGATCATTCTTGCTGCCCCTGGCCTCGGACCATTCGAGCACCGCTTCCAGCGCAGCCACAAGCGTGGCCACCCAGGCATAGCCGTGCGCGGCCCGCTGCTCCTCATCAATCCTTCCGGACACCAAGCGCGCGCCCAACGCTGCCTTGACCGAGGCGCGATAGTCTCTCGCGGCGTTCAGGGCCTGGCGCAGATCAGCCACCTTCAGGCCGCGCGCTCGAAGATTGCGGCGATGCCTTGTCCGCCGCCGATGCACATCGTCTCAAGACCGTAGCGGCCTTTCGTGCGCACAAGTTCGCGGGTAAGGTTGGCAAGAATACGACCACCGGTTGCACCGATCGGGTGGCCAAGCGATATACCCGAACCATTGACATTGAGGATTTCGTTCCGGCCGTCGTCATCCGACCAGCCCCATCCTTTCAGAACCGCCAGGACTTGCGGTGCGAAGGCTTCGTTCAGCTCAACCAGATCAATATCGCCCCAGCCAAGGCCGCTACGGGCGAACAAGCGTTGCACTGCAGGAACGGGACCAATTCCCATGCGACTGGGATCACAGCCCGCCGCGGCCGAGCTATGATAAAAGGCGATCGGTTCCACCCCCAGTTCGTCGAGTTTGTCTTCGGCCACCACTAGGCAAGCGGCAGCGGCGTCGTTCTGCTGACTGGCGTTGCCAGCGGTCACGACGCCGCCCTCAATCGCCTTCAGCGCGCCGAGCGAAGCCATCGTCGCGTCGCCGCGATAACCTTCATCGTGTGCGAAGATGGCAGGCGCGCCCTTTCTTTGCGGCACCACAACCGGCACGATTTCGTCGTCGAACATTCCATTCGCCCAGGCGGCCGCGGCCCGCTGGTGGCTGCGCACGGCATAGGCATCTGCCTGTTCCCGGCTGATGTCATAATCCCTGGCAAGATTTTCGGCCGTTTCGATCATGCCGGAAATAACACCAAAACGCTCCGTCGGCTGAGACATAAGGCGTCCGCGCGTCAACCTGTCGTGAAGGGTGATATTGCCGGAACGCTTGCCCCCGCGAAGGTCGGTTGAATAATGTTCGACGTTGGACATTGATTCGACCCCGCCGGCGACAACAACGTCGGACATCCCCGTCTGCACCATCATCGCGGCGTTGACGATCGCCTGCAGCCCCGAACCGCAGCGCCGGTCGAGCTGATAGCCGGGGACTTCAAGCGGCAGGTCGGCAGCCAGCCATGACCAGTGGCCGATGGCCGGCGCCTCGCCGTTGCCATATCCCTGACTGAACACGACATCGTCAACCCGGGCGGGATCGATCTTCGTGCGCTCGATCAGGGCCTTGAGGATGACTGCGCCAAGCTCGCCTGCAGTCATCGGCGAAAGAGAGCCGCCAAACTTGCCCACCGCAGTGCGGATCGGCATGACAATGGCTGCGCGACGAAGGGTCATTTCGGGTCTCCACTCGCTATGTTGCCCACAATACCTGCGTCGATCAGGCGGGCGATTTCGGCGGCAGGCAGCGAGAGCAGATCCGCCAGGACTTCTTCGGTATGCTGGCCATTGTACGGCGCGGGACAAGGCTCCCGACGGTGCATTTGAGGAACGGTGGCGAATGTGCCCGCGGCGGGATAGTCGAAGCCGCTGGGATTTGGCACCGTCCCGAAAATCGGATTGTTCGCTACCAGCGCTGGATCGTGAACCGCATCAAGCATCCTGCGATAGGGCGAAAAGACGATTCCCCCCGCATCGAAGGCAGTGGACAGATCGGCGTAATCACGCGAACGGATTGCCCGTTCAAACAAGGGATAGAGCATGTCACGCAAGGTATATCGGAGGCCGTCATCCTGTTCGAAAGAAACACCGCGCTCTTGTTCGATGGCCGCAACATCTTCGGAAAGGCCCAGCGCTACCAGCAAATTGGCCCACTGGCGATGCGTGGCAACGACAATCATTGTCCGCACCCCGTCGCGCGTGGTGAAGTCGCGACCGAACAAGCCATAAACTGCATTGCCAAGGCGCGGACGATCCCGGCCCGTATAGAGCATTTCTGCAAGTCCACCGAGGTTGGCGACCGTGCCGATCGCCACGTCTGACAACGGCAGCCGGATCTCGCATCCTTCGCCACTTGTGCTTCGCCACTGCATCGCGGCAAGCATGGCGAATGCTCCGTATGCGCCGGAAATGAGATCCCACGCGGGCAGGACATGATTGACCGGATCGGGGCCGGTTCCAGTCAGCATAGGGTATCCCACGGCATTGTTTATGGTGTAATCGAGCGCGGGCGAGCCATCGGCCCACCCCATTATCCGCAAGGTGACAAGATCCGGACACCCCTGCGCGAGGAGGGCATGGGACAGGAAACCATCCGCCGGAAAATTGGTGATGAGCTGGCCGGTTGCCCTCACCAGTTCCTGCACTATTTCACGCCCCTCAGGCCTGCGAAGATCAACCGCGACTGACTTTTTTGCACGATTGAGATTCTCCCAATAGAGCGAGTCATTCGCCTCCGTCACAGGCCAGCGCCGGTAATCGGGGCCGCCGCCAGTCTGGTCGACACGTATCACCTGTGCGCCAAATTGCGCGCAATAAAGGCCCGCCGTGGGAGAGGCGACGAATGACGATGCCTCAATGATCGATAGGCCATCGAGAAAACTATACATGGCGTTTGATCCGGCCCGCAGGCGAATTGGCGACGCGCCAGGGCAGGGCGGAATGAAACCCCTGGCCGCCCATGGTGCAGCCTGCGGATGAAGTGCAACCCACGAAGGTCAATTCGCCGCCGCAAATTCGCGCAGCATGTGCTTAGCGATCTGGAGTTGCAGGATCTGGGTCGTGCCTTCATAAATCCGATATATGCGCGCATCGCGGAAGAAACGTTCGGCATCGTATTCGGCAAGATAGCCGGCACCGCCGTGGATCTGGACGCAGGCATCAACCACCCGGCCGCACATTTCTGTCGCGAAAACCTTGAACGCCGCTGCTTTGCGCAAGATGCTCTCGCCTGCGTCGGCGCGCCGGGTGACATCGTCCATCATGCATTCGGCGGCATAGATTTCGATCTCGCTCTGGGCGAGCATCTGCTGGATCAACTGGAAGTTGGCAATCGGCTCGCCGAATGCCTTGCGCTCGGTCGCGTATCGGATGGCGCTGTCCAGCGCCCGGCGGGCATAAGCGGTCGCTGCGGCGCCAACCGACATCCTGCCGTTGTCGAGGCTCATCATCGCGAATGCGAAGCCCTTGCCAAGTTCGCCGCCGAGCAGAGCCTCGCTGCCAACGTGGACATCTTCCAGCACGATGTCGGCGATATGGCTACCCGACTGGCCCATCTTCCTGTCCGACTTGCAGATCGTCACGCCGGGTATGTCAAGCGGGACGATGAATGCCGATATATGGGCGTTTTTGGGCAGATTTTCCGCGGCCGTCCGCGCCATGATCAGTCCAACCTTCGCAAAGGGCGAGTTGGTAATATATCGCTTGGTGCCATTGAGAAGCCAGCCGTCGCCGGTCGGCACCGCAGTCGTCTGCAGACCCGCCGCATCTGATCCCGAACCGGGTTCGGTCAGGCCGAAAGCGGCGATTTCACCCGCGGCAATGCGCGGCAGCCATGCAGCCTTCTGCGCTTCTGTTCCACCATTCTTGAAGGCTGATGCGAACATGCCGACATTGATCGAGATGATCGAGCGGAATGCCGGCATCGCATAACTTAGCGTGTGCATGGTGCGGATATACTGGCTGATGTTCATGCCGGCGCCGCCATGCTCTTCCGGTATGGTCAATCCAAACAGACCCATGTCGCGCATCGCTTCGAGGACGCTTTCGGGGATGAGGTCGGTTTCAATAATTTTGCGCTCGACAGGAATGAGCCGGTCGCGCACGAAGCGTTCAAGCTGTATCAAGAATTGTTCGAAGACTTCTGTATTCATGCCGGCGTTGCTCATCGGTTACCTGTCAGATTGGATCATAAGGAAAGACATGCGCCGAGACTTCATCGGCGCGCGCGAAGCTGTTGCGAAACGAAGGTACAAGCTCGTGGGCAATTGCCTCCGGCGTCCAGCCTTCGACCTTGGTCATCGACCGGATCGGCCGGGGCTTGCAAAACAGGGCGATTTCATTCTTGCGAACCGCGAAAATCTGGTTCGTCACGTCCTTGGACAGGTCGGATGCCAGATAGGCAACCAACGGCGCGATCTTGTCTGCCGACATGGATTGCAACCGTTGGACACGTTCGTTTTCGGCAGGCGTTGTCGCGGGAATTGACGAGGTCATGCGGCTCCACGCAAAAGGCGCGATGCAGTTCGAGCGGACGCCAACCCGCGCCATGTCGAGCGCGATAGACTGCGAAAGCGCGACGACGGCCAACTTTGCCGCCGAATAGTTCGCCTGCCCGATGTTGCCGATCAGACCGCTCGTCGAAGTGAAATGAACGAAACTGCCCGCCTTCTGTTCACGAAAATAGGGCGTGGCGGCCTTGGAAACGTTGAAGACACCAGTAAGATTGACCGCGATAACGCTGGTCCAGTCCGCGTGACTCATCTTGTGCCAGATGCTGTCTCGCAGGATGCCTGCATTGTTCACGACCGCATCGATTCGGCCAAATTTCCGTACCGCATCCTCGATAATGCTCTGCGCCTCCGCCGGATCTGCAACATTACCGAAGTTGGCCGCCGCTTTGCCCCCGCCAGCGATGATGTCGTTGGCGGTGTTCTGAGCGAATGCGGTGTCGCCGCCGTTGCCCGCCTGCGCCACGCCAAGATCGTTGACGATAATTGCCGCCCCCTGCGCGGCGCAATACAACGCCAGTTGGCGACCTATTCCGCGCCCGGCACCAGTGATCGCGACAACTGATCCATCCAGGCACCGATCCATATCCCGTTCCTCAAATGCAATTAGCCCGACAGGCAGGACTGGCTCAATGCCAGGCCCTGGCAACAAGCTCACCCAGTTCCTCTGCCACTCCGCCAGGTGTGCTCGCCAAGGTACAATAGTTGGCGAAGCTTACCCGGACTGCTGCTTCGGACGACTCGGCACGGGTCAACTGGTCCAGGTCCAGCCCAGTAATCATTTGCGACTGAACCAGACGTTCACCATGCAACTCGGCCGTCTTCAGCGCCGCATAGGCTGCGGCGTTAATTTCCGACACAGGCGTACCTCGGCACCACTGCTTCATCCAGCGCCGCACTGAACGGACCGGTTGCACGAAGCGTTCATTCGCAGTTGCTGCCGAGTGCTGCGCGGCCTCGATGTCCGAAACAGCGAGAACGGTGCAACGCGCCTCTGCCAACCAAAGGCAAAGCAACACCATGTTGACGTCACACCCATGCTGGTCCTGCAAGGCAAGACAGGAGGCTGCCACACCCGGCTTGGCATAAATGTGTAAGGAATAGTCCCAGAACGCCGCCGCGTGCTGCTCCACCTGAACTGAAGCTCCAGCACCCACTCGCGGCACGGCCGGGCCTTGGTCAGACCGTGCCGAAGTATCCAATCGCGGACCTTGGTGAAAATGCTGACCAGACATGCAACGAGGCCAAACCGCCTAGAACGTGCGGGCGCCGAAATGGATTTCCATCATCGGACGCATGACATCCCACCGTTCCAGCTGCGACCAGTGACCCGAACGGTCGAGAACGTACAGTTCGGCATGCTTGAGATGCTGGATCAAGTAGAGGCTGGTGTCGAGCGGCACCACCCGGTCCTGGCGGCCATGGAAGATCAGCACTTCGTGCGGCATTCTGCCCAGCAGTTCGGGCGGCATGTTGAGCGTCTCAATGCCGTTCTTCATCGAATCGATCATCTTGACCGCAGTCTTCATGATTCCCGGATCGGTGGCGATCTTGTAGCGGTTCTCGACGATTTCCTCCATGCCTTCGAACTTCTCGGCATCGTAGGCGAAGCTGTGCATCACCTGGCGATAGCGGGCATAGCGTGGATCGGAATAGAACGAGAGCAGGCGGATCAGTTCCGGGGTGCGCGGGCCGGGGGCTCCGATCGAACCCATCAGCACCACCTTGTCGATCGCGTCGGGCTCCTCGCTCATCATCTGCAGGGTCAGCGCGCCGCCCATCGAATTACCGACAACGTGGGCCTTCTTCACACCGAGCGCCTCAAGCAGGCCAAAGCACTGGTCGACCCGGGTGCCGATCCAGCCCATCACGCTGTCAGGCCACGGATCGGGAATCACCGACTGGCCGAAACCGATCAGGTCGGGCGCGATCACGAAGAAGTTTTCGGCGAGGTCCGGCATCAGGTGATACCAGTTGGATGCGGCATGTGCGCCCGGACCCGCACCGTGAAGCAGCAGAATTGCCGGCTTGGACGGGTCGCCCGCCAAGAGGGTGTGCGAGGTCAAGCCCCGGCCCGTGATCTTTTCTTCCCTGATAACCCCTTCAGCAGACATGACATTCTCCCATGTGATCCTGACGAAATATCCGCGCGACTCCTTGCCGGAGTTCACGGTCATTTTACCGAAGCCTAAGATATCGTTTGACATTGTGCAATGAGTTTTCCCAAAGGATATGCCACGGGAGATTGCAAGATGGCAGTGGAGGTATTCAGCGACCTACTGGTCAACGAGCTGGCGCTTGAACTCGACGGCGCCGAACAGACCCGCGAACGGGTCCGGCCGTTCTCGGCGCGCTATCCCGCCATGCGGATCGAGGATGCCTACCGCATCAACCAGGCTTGGGTCGATCTCAAGCGAGAGCGCGGCCGGACCGTCTTTGGTCACAAGATCGGCCTGACCTCGCGCGCGATGCAACAGGCAGCCGGGATCACCGAACCCGATTACGGCACCTTGCTGGATGACATGGTGTTCGAACAGGGCAGCGACGTTCCGGCCGCGCGGTTCATCACGCCCAAGGTCGAGGTCGAGTTGGCCTTTGTGCTCGGGCGCCGCCTGGAAGGAGCACAGACGACGATTTTCGATGTCCTGAGCGCCACCGACTATGTGGTTCCGGCAATCGAAATCATCGACACACGGGTGCATCCCAAGGATGCCGAAACCGGGGCCGCGCGCAAGGTCCTGGACACGATCAGCGACAATGCCGCCAATGCCGGAATCATTGTCGGCGGTCTGCCGGCGAAACCCGACGGGCTCGACCTGCGCCGCATCGGCGCCCTGCTCAGCCGCAACGGGGTGATCGAGGAGACCGGCCTTGCGGCAGGGGTGCTCAACCATCCCGCCAACGGCGTCGCGTGGCTGGTACGGCGGCTCGCGCCCTGGGGGCAAGGGCTAGAAGCCGGAGAGGTCGTGCTCGGCGGATCGTTCACGCGTCCGGTCGAAGCGGCGCCGGGCGATGTCTTCAACGCCGATTTCGGCGAGTTTGGTTCAATCGGGTTCCGGTTCGTATAGAGGGCGACAATGCAAACACCCGTCAACCGCTTCAAGGCGGCCTTGCGCGAAGGTCCGGTCCAGCTTGGCTTCTGGTTGGCCCTGGCCCATCCAGACATTGCCGAAATCAGTGCGGGCCAGGGCTATGACTGGCTGCTGATCGATGGCGAACATGGCCCGCAGACCCTGCCCGGCATCGTCGCGCAGCTGCGTGCGGTCGAGGCGACGCCGCCGTGTTCGGCGATCGTCCGGATTGCCGGCCACGATCCGGTAGCAATCAAGCAGGTTCTCGATCTTGGAGCGCAGACTCTGATGGTTCCGATGGTCGAAACCGCCGAACAGGCCCAGGCCATCGTAACTGCGTCCCGCTATCCGCCTGCAGGCGAACGCGGCCTCGGTGGCGCCCGTGCCGCGCGCTGGGGTGGCTATCCTGCCTATGTCGCAGAAGCCAATGCGCAGGTTTGCATCATCGCCCAGATCGAGACCGCGACCGCCGTCGACAATATTGAGGCGATCGCCGCAGTGGACGGGATCGACGCGCTGTTTCTTGGACCTGCGGACCTGGCCGCGACCGAAGGTTTGCTGGGCGCAAGCAGCTTCGATGCCCTGTTCAAGCTGACCGGCGAGGCGCTGGCGCGTATCGTGGCAACCGGCAAACCGGCTGGGATCCTTTCGCGCGACGAGCGGCTCGTCCAGCAGTTCCTCGATGGCGGTGCCCGCTTCATCGCCAACGGCATCGACAGCTTCACCTTGGCAAAAGGTGCAGGCGACGGGCTTCGCCGCTGGCGCGAACGCATCGCCGCGCAGGGCGGAGCCTGACCATGGCGAAACCGGCCTGGCGGGCCGCGGTAACCGGCGATCCGTCCAAACCGCTCGATGGGGTGCGGGTGCTTGAGCTCGCCCGCATTCTGGCCGGCCCCTGGTGCGGGCAATTGCTGGCGGACCTGGGCGCCGAAGTGATCAAGATCGAGCGGCCCGGTGCGGGCGACGACACGCGGCATTGGGGGCCGCCGTTCGTCACCGCAGAAGACGGTACGAGTCTGGGCGCGGCCTATTTCCATTCGACCAATCGCGGCAAGCGCTCCTTCGCGATCGACATCGCCAGCGCGGAAGGCCAGGCCATCATCCGCGAGCTGGCGAACGGGGCCGACATCGTGATCGAAAACTACAAGGTCGGCGGGCTGGCGAAGTACGGGCTTGACCATGCCGCGCTGTCCGAACTGAACCCGCGCCTGATTACTTGCTCGATCACCGGGTTCGGGCAGACCGGGCCTTATGCCCACCGCGCGGGCTACGATTTCATCGCCCAGGCCATGGGCGGCATGATGTCGATGACCGGCGAACCCGATCGCGAGCCACAGAAGGCGGGCATCGCGGTGGCCGACCTGTTCACGGGCATGTACAGCACTGTGGCGATTCTCGCCGCGCTCAACCGCCGGGACCGCACCGGCAGCGGCGCCCATATCGACATGGCGCTGCTCGATACCCAAGTGGCGGTCATGGCCAATCAGGCGATGAACTGGATGACTTCGGGCAAGGTCCCGCGCCGGTTCGGCAACGGTCATGCCAATCTGGCACCCTATCAAGCCTTCCCCACGCTTGACGGGCCCTTGGTGATTGCGGCCGGCAACGACGGCCAGTTCGCCAGCTTGTGCCGCGTTTTGCGGTGTTCACTGCATGAAGACCCACGCTTCGCCACAAATCCTGCCCGTCTCTCGAACCGGGCGGAACTGGTCACAACGGTCGAGGGGCGCACGGCCCAGTGGAACCGACAAGCGCTGTTCGACGCGCTTGAAGAGGTTGGCGTGCCAGCCGGACCGATCAACGAACTCGACGAAGTGTTCGCCGATCCGCAGGTCGTCGCCAGGGGCCTCGCCGCAATGGCCGGAGGGCGCAAAGGCGTCGCCAGCCCGATCGTGATCGACGGAGTGCGAATGGTTTCGAATCTGGCCGCGCCGGGAAGTGCCGAGCCGGTCGAAGACGAATAGGCGGCGCAGTCAGTTCGCAGCCTGAACCGGTATAGGTCCCCCGAACAATCGCCAGCCTTCGCTGAACAGTACAAGCACGATGGTCACGCTCGCCACCCCGAAGAACGAATAGGCCAGAGGCAGCGGGGAACCATTGTAGGCCTGCCCGATCAGTGCGCCCAGCCCCGCGCCAAGCACCAAACGGAAGAACGTCTGAACAGAGGCCGCGGCCCCGGCCACCTTGCCGAACGGCTGCAGGGAAATCGCCGTGAAATTGATGAAGACCGTGATCAGCAAGCACATGTTCGCGGATGTCAGAAGCACAAACTGAAGCAGGGTTTCGCCCGGTCGGGATGCCAAATAGATCTGGCCGATCGACACAAGGAAATGGCACAGGATGGCGGCATGGCCGATCCCCCGGATGCCGAAGCGGTGTACGATCGCAGAATTGGCAATGCTGGCCAGCATCATCGAGCCCGCCATCAAGCCAAAGATTACCGAATAGGCCCCGCCGGCCCCGAAATGTTCGCCGATCAATTGCTGCGAGCTGTTGATGAAGCCGAAGTGAGCGCCGAAAATCAGGGCCATGCCAATGACGTAACCGATCGACCGGCGGTTTGTCAGAACGAGGCGGATGTTGCCGAACAATTCACTGGCACCATGGGACTGCCGCCGGGAAAGCGGCAGCGTTTCTTCCATGCGGTAGAAATACCATGCTGACACTCCCATCGACAGCAAGCCGATGACAATGAAGACGGCACGCCAGCCGAGCGTAGTAAAGATCACATAACCCAAACTTGGGGCAAGGGTCGGGACTGCCATAAACAGCATCGCGACAAAGGCTTGCAGCTTGGCCATGTCTTCGCCTTGATAGCGGTCGCGAATGATCGCCAGAGGAAGGACGGTCAGGGCGGACGAGGCACAGCCAAGCAGCGCGCGGGCCGCCAGCAGGACGGAAAAGTCAGCCACGAAAGCACAAAGCAGATTGATCAGGGCGAACAGGCCCATGCAAACCAGCAGGACCGGCTTCCTCCCAAGCCGGTCGGAGATCGTCCCCGGGACGAGCGAAAACAGGCCAGAGCAGATCAGGAAGGTGCCGATGACCCATTGCCGCTGATTTGAACCGCTTGCCCCCAGATCGTTTGCCATGACACCCAAGGCCGGAAGCAAAGTTGTAAACCCAAGTGACTGCAATGCCTGGATCATCGCCATCATGGCGATGAACTCCCGTTTGCCGATTGGCTCTTTATGGGTCAGCGACAACGTTCATACCTTCCGGATGGTCGGGCCTGGCAGCGACTCCGCCATGAAGCCGGTCCACCAATATGGAGGCCAGTCCACTTCTGATGGAAAACCGCAGGAGCTATCCTTGCCAGCCGATCGCACGACTCGCTGCCATGGCCGCCGAACGGATCTTTTCGATCTTCGGCTTTGAATAAAAATGCTTGTCCTGAACTCGCGAGAGAACGCTCATCGTTGCAACAAGCCTGTTCCCGGAATCAAGCACAGGTACACTCAAGGCAGAGAGACCAGGCACAACCGTACCCTGTGTGGTCGCGTATCCCATCTCGCGCGCTTGGACTATCTGCCTTTCCAGTTCGTCGTCGGAAACCACCAGCCCGCTGGCACGCTCCTGGGCGATGACGGGCCGAGTCAAAGCTCGTGAACAATGGGTCAAATACAGGATGCCGGTGGACGAAGCCTGCAAGGGCAAAACAGAGCCGACGTGCAAACTGGTAAACAGGGGCAGACCGCCATCGATCCAGCGAATCACCGTTGGCCCATAATTGCCCCAGACCGACAGCAACCCTGTCGTTTGCAGTTCTTCCAGCACGCTCGCCAGATTATCGCCAGCGATCCGTACCGGCTCCACCCGCGCCAGCGCGGCCATGCCAATACGAACTGAAAACTCACCTAGTGCATAGCGGCCATTCTGGACATTCTGCTCGACCACGCCTGTATTGACAAAAGCCAGCAGGTAACGGTGTGCCTGGCTGCGTGACAGACCCGATTTCTCGGCAACTTCACGCAGATGTGCGCCATCCCTTGGGCAATCCATCAAGGCCCTGAGGACGCGAACACCAATTTCCACGGACTGGATAGCCTTGCGCGGCGAATCATTCGCGCTCAAATCTTCGGGAGGCAAGCGCTCGGTAGCCTGATGTTCCATTTCATCACCTTTAGCTGCAAGCTGGCTAGCCTTGCGGGCGTTCATCGGTATTCCCCTTCACCAGCCACTCCCCGGCCCCAAAGCCCCTTGCATGATGGGAAAGGAGTTGCATATTGTCCAACGAATAGTGTAAGGTGCAAACGCGTGCAAGGGGATGATCTGAGTCAATTGCGACAAAGAGGCCGAGCGTCAACCCAACCAGGCGCTTAGAAACCAGTGAGAGGAAAGGAAGTCGGGTAATGGCTGCAATCGCGTTTCCCAGATCGTCCGAAGAGCATTTCGAAGAGTTGCGAAAGGCGCCCGTTCTCGCCCTGCCGACAGCTCTCTTGTTTGTCGTTTCCATGGCAGGGATCGCAACGACCTGGTACCTGGCGCTGAACGCTATGCTTCCGCTTTGGGTCGGTGCGATCTCAAACGGCCTCGTCACCTATCTGCTTTTCAGCGTGATCCACGACGCCTCGCACAAGTCGCTGTCGAGCGTTGGCTGGATCAACGAATCGATCGGCGCGATCGGCTTGTTCTTCCTCTTTCCCTATGCCCCGATGGTCCTGCTCCGCTGGGTCCACAACAAGCACCACACGCATACCAATGGACCCAAAGACCCCGACCGGTTCGAGCATGAATCGCCCTGGTGGCAGGTTCCATTCCGCTGGACCTTCTTCGATGGTGCCTACATCTGGTATTTCGTCAAATATGGTCAGAACGTGCGCAAGAAACATGGCACCGAACTGCTTGTCTTCTATTCGCTCCTCGCGCTGCTGTTCGTTGCGGCAATTTACTTCGGCTTCGGCTGGGAACTGTTCATGCTGTGGTTCGTGCCGTCACGGATCACGCTGTTCATCATCGCCATCGTCTTCGTCATCCTGCCACATCATCCCGCGATCATCGCGCAAGACGAAGACCCTTACATGGCGACAACCATGCGGTTCGGCTGGGAATGGTTGCTCAACCCGCTGCTGGTTTATCAGAATTACCACCTGATCCACCACCTCTGGCCTGAAATCCCGTTCTACCGGATGCACAAGGCCTATTACCTCAAGTACGATGAAATCAACGCCAACCGCATCCCGCGCCAGAAAGCCTTCGCCCTGAAGCCCGAGAACTATGACGACCACTTTGCGGTTCGCCGGGAACTCGACCAGGCGCAAGGCAAGGCAAGGCCTGCCTAACGAAATAACGGCCGGACCGTTCGGTATGGTCCGGCCGTACCTCCAGACCGGGAAACGCACTGATGGCCAAGCAACTTCACCTTGGCGCGTTCATGCGCCCGGTCAGCATCCACACCGGAGCCTGGCGGTATCCAGGTGCCTTACCCGACGCGAACTTCAGCCTGGCAGCGATCCAGCGCTTCATCCGCAGCCTTGAAGCTGCCAAGTTCGATTATTTCTTCATGGCTGATCACCTCGGCGTGCTCAACCTGCCACGCCAGGCGCTGATGCGCAGCCACACTGTGACCTCGTTCGAGCCATTCACGTTGCTTTCCGCACTGGCCGGGGTGACTGAGCGAATCGGCCTCGTCGCAACGGCCTCGACCACTTACGACGAGCCGTTCCATGTCGCGCGCCGCTTTGCCTCTCTCGATCACATCAGCGGCGGGCGGACCGGCTGGAACGTGGTGACCACTTCGAATCCGGACAGCAGCCGCAACTTCGGCCTGGAGACCCAGCCAGATCACGCCGCGCGCTATCACCGCGCCCGCGAGTTTCATGACGTTGTGACCGGGCTGTGGGACAGTTTCGCCGACGATGCCTTCGTTATGGACGCAGCAAAGGGCATCTATTTCGACCCCGCCCGGATGCGTGCGCTGAACCACAAGGGCGAGCATTTCTCGGTCACCGGGCCGCTTAACATCGCCCGTCCGGTTCAAGGCTGGCCGGTCATCTTCCAGGCCGGTGCCTCGGACCCGGGCCGCCAGCTCGCTGCCGAAACCGCCGAAGCCGTATTTGCTGCGGAATCGACGCTGGAAGGCAGCAAAGCCTATTACGACGACGTCAAAGGGCGGGCGGCGACGGTAGGACGCAATCCCGATCACATCAAGATCATGCCGGCCGTATTCCTGGTTGTTGGAGACACCGTCGAGGAAGCCCACGCGAAGCGCGCGAAACTGGACAGCCTGGTCCACTACGACAGCGGCATCCATTCACTGTCCGCCATGCTGGGTCACGACGTATCGGGCTTCGATCCCGATGGCCCCCTGCCCGACATCCCCGAATCCAACGCCAGCAAAAGTTCGCGGCGGTTCATGATCGAATTGGCCAGAGCTGAGAGCCTGACGATCCGCCAGCTCGCCGCGAAGGCCGGCAGCTATGGCGGTTTGGCTTTTGTCGGCACCGCCAAGACCATCGCCGACGAGATGCAGCATTGGCTTGAGCAAGGCGCTTGCGACGGTTTTACCACCATGTTCCCTTACCTGCCGGAAGGCCTGGAAGACTTTGCCGGCAAGGTTGTGCCCGAACTGCAGGCGCGCGGCCTGTTCCGCACCGAATACGAAGGCGAAACGCTGCGCGACCATCTAGGCCTGCCGCGCCCGGACAACCGCTTCTTCGCCTGATGCGGTGAGCCGGTTTGTCATCATCGGCGCCGGGGCAATCGGCAGTTTCCTGAGCACGCGGTTGCACAACGCCGGGCATGAAGTTCTGCTGATCGCCCGAGGAGCGCGGCTCGAGGCCTTGCGAAACACGGGCGTGCTGCTGTCCGAAGGCGGGGCCGAGCGGCAAGTGCGTGTGCCGGTGTCCGCAGCATGCGATCCCGCAACGCCGCCGGATCATGCCATCCTGGCAACCAAGACGTTTCAGATCGAATCGGCGCTTGCCCTGCTCGAACCACTGCGCGGAAGCCGCTTCACGCTGCTGACGGTGCAGAATGGGGTCGAAGCACCCGGCATCGCCCAGGCCGCCCTGCCCCGCGCTGTCGTGCTTGGCGCACGCATGCACGGCTTCTTCGAGCTGGAAGACGGGATCGTGCGCCACACCGGCGTCCCCGCCACGCTGCTGGCCGGCCCGGTCGCCGATCGCGCAACCGACCCGGCTGCCGGACAGGCCTCGGCAATCCTTGCGGGCGACCTTATTGCCGCTGGGGTCCCCACCACTCTGACAGGCGACATGCGCCCAGCGTTGTGGGACAAGTTCCTGATGGCCGCGACGATCGGCGCGGTGGCCCCGGCGTTCGGCCTGAAGGTCGGTCAGGTGCTGGGCCATCCCCAGGCCAGCGCGCTTTTGCGCGAGGCCATGGCCGAGGTCGAACGGATCGCAGCGGCGTTGGGCATCGAATTGCCGCCCGATTGCATATACGAGAAGCTGGACTTCATCGGCCGCTTTCCACCCGACGTCACCAGTTCGCTGCAGCGCGATCTCGAAGCGGGCAGACCGTCGGAATTCGTCCACCTCAGTGGGGCCATACCCCGCTTCGCGCGACAGGTCGACCTGCCCTGCCCGGCCACAGACGAAATCCTCGCGCGGCTGCGCGCCCGCGGGCTTCAACCTGATTGATCAGACGATATCCCGCTCCATCGCGCGCCTGGCAAACCATGCACCCGCCATGATCACAGCATGCGCGGCCAAGGTCGTCAAGCCGACCCACAAGGCTTCGCCGCTCCAAACGACGCTATAGATGTCCCAGGCGGAGCCGACGAGTTCGGTCAGCACGATCACCGGAACCAGCGCCCAGTAGCGCAACGGATCGCGCGCGCCCCACAACGCCACGAGGCCGATTGCCGCCAGTTGGATGCCAACGATCAACCAGGCATCAAGCAGCAGGCCGAAAGACGGCGTCCCCTGCCCCAGCGCAATACCGGGGTAGATCAGCCGCAGGGCCCCCGCATAGACCGGCGGCCAGAGCAGCACGAGATTGCAGAGATACCAGATCCCCACGGCGATCAGGTAAGTGCGCAGAACCTTCATGGCGGCCTCCTCAGGCGATCGCGAAGATATCCGATGTGGCGCAGGCGATGCGCGCATCCTTGTGCGGCGCATAGTCCGGATCGTTCATGAAGGCGTCGATCGCCTCCATCGAAGGAAACCGGATCACCACGACATAGTCAGGTGCGGCTCCCTCGCCCTCATAACGGACGAACTCGTGCGAACGGCAGACCATTTCCCCGCCGTGGCGTCCGACCAGCGCCGGAACTGCGGCCATATAGCCTGCCACCCAGGTTTCGTCGTGCGATTTGATCGATCCGATGAAATAGGCAGCCATCACTCCGTTTCCTTTGGTCAGCGCCGGGACCGCCAGCTTTCCCGCTAGAGCCCCAGCAAGGTGCTGCGAACAGCTTGCGCAAATCCCGCAGTTGTCCCGTTTCCGCCAAGATCGGGGGTCCTCGCAATATCGGGCGCAATGAGCGCCGTTTCGAGTGCGCGCATCACCAGCGCGGCGGGCTCGGTTTCGCCGAGATGTTCCAGCATCATTGCACCCGACCAAATCTGGCCGATCGGATTGGCGATGCCCTGCCCGGCGATGTCCGGGGCAGACCCGTGGACCGGCTCGAACATCGAAGGGAACCGCCGTTCGGGGTTGAGGTTAGCAGAAGGAGCCACAGCGATGGTGCCAGTGATTCCCGGCCCCAGATCGGAAAGGATATCACCAAAAAGGTTCGAACCAACCACCACATTGAACCGTTCGGGCGACATCACAAAGCGTGCGGCGAGAATATCGACATGATACTGATCGGCGGCAACATCGGGGTATTCGGCGCCGATCGCGGCAAAGCGCTCGTCCCAGAACGGCATCGAATGATAGAGTCCATTGGACTTCGTCGCGCTGGTCACATGCCTGCGCCCGCTCCGCCGAGCGAAGTCGAAGGCATAGCGCAAGATGCGGTCGGTGCCCCGGCGGGTGAAGATCGCCTGCTGGACGACGACTTCGTTCTCGCCGGTCCCGGTCCGACCGCCGATCTGGGAATATTCGCCTTCCGAGTTTTCGCGCACCACCCAGAAATCGATGTCGCCGGGAGCCTTGTCGCGCAGGGGCGAAGCGATGCCCGGCAGCAGCCGCACCGGACGCAGATTGACGTACTGCTCGAACTCGCGCCGGATCGGCAGCAGCAGCCCCCACAGCGAGATATGATCGGGTACCCCGGGAAAGCCGACCGCGCCGAGGAACACCGCATCATGATCGCGCAACCGGTCTAGCCCATCATCGGGCATCATCTTGCCGGTTTTGAGGTAGGTCTGGCAGCTCCAGTCGAAGTGCCGGAATTCGAGCACGAAACCGCACTTGGCCGCTGCCGCCGTCAGCACCTCGATTGCGGCAGGCACCACCTCGCGGCCAATTCCATCTCCCGGAATGCTGGCGATGGAATAACGCCTCATGGTCAATCTTTCACTACAGATAGCTGTTCAAAGTCTTGAGCACCCGATAGGCGCTGAGAAAGGCTGGCGCAGGAACCTGCAGTTGCTCCGCTGCCTCCGCGAGCGGCCCCAGGACCTCGTCAACTTCCATCCGCCGGCCCGCCACGAGATCGTCATGCATCGAGGTGCGGACGGGACGGTTTTCCGGCTTGAATCTGGTGCCCATCGCCATGACACCGTACACTGCCTCTTCAAAGCCTTCACGGTCAATCTCGACCAATCTGGATACAGGCGCGAAATAGTTCTGCGGTTCGTAGCCAAGTGCCTTGTAGATCGCCAGCAGATCCTTGACGACGTGGACATAGTGTTCGGCGCCTTCGCGAACCGCCACACCATCCACAAAATCGAGCTTTGGAAGCGCGCCCAGCGTACTGGCGCTCCACGACGATGCTCCACCGACCTGAACCACTTTTTCCCAATGGACATGGACGATATCGGGAGTTGAGCGCGAACCCATGCCCGCAGCGTCGAGCGCTTCGGCCATGATCCGCGTGCGCTCGCTCTCCCCGCCTTCCAGCTCGCCGAAATAGGCGGTGACGGGAACCGCCATGTGATTGAGCGCCTTGCCCGGTTCGAGCAGGGTCGCCCCGTCCATGATCGAGCCCCCGATCACCTTGTCCTTGCCAAACGCGGCCTGGAGTTTGCCTTCCTTGCCCACGCCGTTCTGCAAAGTCAGCGCGCAAGCGGTGCGATCGACCAACACCTGCGCATCGGCCAGCGCCTGATCGGTACCCTTGGCCTTGGTCAGCAGGATGTAATAGTCGATGTCGCCTTCAACCTCCTCGGGCGTTTCGACCGCGAAGAGGTTTTCGCGCTGGACGAATTGCGCCCGCACACCCGAAATACTCAGGCCATCCCGGCGGATCGCCTCGACATGGGGCTTGCGCGCAATCAGCGTGACCTTGTGGCCGCCGCGCGCCAGGAATCCGCCGATGACCGAGCCTAGCCCGCCGGCGCCGTGGAAACAGAAATGCAATTGCTTGGACATGCTTTGGGATTCCCGTTGGTTCGGTTCAGGCAATGCCCAGTTCGACCAGCTTGGCCCTGATCTGCTCTTTCTTTTCCGGCGTCACATCAGCCACCGGCGGCAGGATCGGGCCAGCCTTGAGGCCAATCGCTTCGTACCAGGCCTTCACATTGGCAAGTGCGCTGGCATAGGTCGCGGTGCGGGCGATATCCCACAGGAAGTTGTCGTGATAGAATTCGCGGACTTCGCTGAGCTGATCGGAAGCGGCCCGCGCTTCCTCCCATTTTCCTTCATGCGCCAGGCGGATGTATTCCTTGGCGAAATGGCGCTTCTTGCCGTACAGCATGTAGGACAATTCACCCCAGCAAACGGTGCCGCCAAGACGCAGATCGTCGAGGAAGAAGTATTCGAATGGCTCCATCGTGTTGAAGCCTTCGGGCATTAGCTGGCGGATCTTGATTGTCTCGGCACGGCTCATGGCACCTTGTTTGACGCCGATCACGGTTTCGATATCGGCCAGGCGGCGCATCAGGTCCCAGCTCAGCACGGTGCCCGAAACCGGGGTCCGGTAGAGGCAGACGGCCAGATCGGTGTGGTCGGTCAGGAACTTGAACCAGGAATAGATTTCGTCGTCGCGCTTGAGCTGCACAACCGGGTTGATCACCTCAGCCCCGTTATACCCGAGCTTCTCGACGAACTGCATCTTCTCGATCGCGGTATAGACGCTTGGATCGAGCACGATGGTCCACAGATCGAGCCGCCCGGCATTCGCCTCGGCAACGATCTCGTGATAGCGAAACCAGTCTGACGCTGAGACGTTCCAGCATTCGGCGATGAACCCGCCGACGGCCAAGCCATCTACGCCCATTTCGACATATTTATCGATGTTGTAGCGGATACCGTCCACATCGAACTTGTAATCGGCGGTCATCGGGGTGATCGGACACTGATAGAAGCCCCTTACGGTCTTTGTTGCCCAGGCCTTGGCATCCTTACGATCATATTCCATTTTAGGTGCACCTCATCTCGATTTGGTTCAGAATTTCAGCTTGCATCGTCCGTTCATAGAGGCGCCAGCGCCGCCTGGGCCGCAGCCAGTCGGGCAATCGGCACCCGGAAAGGCGATGCGCTGACATAGTCCAACCCGATCTCCTCACAGAAGGCGATCGTGGCCGGATCGCCGCCGTGCTCGCCGCAGATCCCCAGTTTTAGGTCGGGCCGGGTTTCGCGCCCTTTGCGCGATGCCATTTCGATCAGCTTGCCGACCCCTTCGATATCGAGGGTGACGAACGGGTCCTTGGCGATAATGCCTTTTTCCACATAAGCACCCAGGAAACGCGCCGCATCGTCGCGGCTGATCCCCAGCGTAGTCTGGGTCAGATCATTGGTTCCGAACGAGAAGAATTCCCCGCTTGCAGCGATTTCGTCGGCAACCAGGGCTGCCCGCGGCAGCTCGATCATGGTGCCAACGCTAAAGGCGATCCGCTCGCCTTTTTCGGCGAACACGACTTCAGCGACCCTGTACAGGGTATCCTTCAGTGATTCCAGTTCACGCGGCAATCCGACCAGCGGGATCATGATTTCGGGACAGACCGCCATGCCCGCCTCGCCCGCGACTTCGAGCGCAGCCTCGAAAATCGCGCGAGCCTGCATTTCGTATATTTCGGGATAGACCACGCCCAGTCGGCAGCCTCGATGCCCCAGCATGGGGTTGGTTTCCGTCAATTCGATTGCGCGATGCCGAACCTGCTCCACGTCAATACCCATCGCCCGCGAAAGCTCGGTGAACTCGCTATCCGTATGCGGCAGAAACTCGTGCAGCGGCGGATCGAGGAGGCGGATGGTGACTGGCAAGCCTTCCATGATTTCGAAGATCCGGCGGAAGTCGGTGCGCTGTTCGGGCAATAGCTGGTCGAGCGCGGAGCGTCGTTCCTTTTCGCTGTCGGCCAGGATCATCTGCCGCATGGCGAGGATCCGGCTTTCATCGAAGAACATGTGCTCGGTTCGGCAAAGCCCGACCCCTTCGGCCCCGAACCGGCGGGCCATTTCGCAATCGAGCGGGGTTTCCGCGTTGGTCCGAATCTTCAGGCGGCGATGCTTGTCAGCCCATGCCATCACCGTTGCGAAATCGCCCGAAAGATTGGGCAGGATCGTCGGCAGTTCGCCCAGGAACACTTCGCCGGTCGAACCGTCGATCGTGATGAATGCGCCCTCTTCGAGCCGCTGGCCGCCGATCTCGGCGACCCGCGCGACCGGGTCGATCTTGAGACTGGCGGTGCCCGCCACGCATGGCCGGCCCATACCCCGCGCGACCACGGCCGCGTGGCTGGTCATGCCGCCGCGCGCCGTCAGGATGCCGGTTGCGACGTGCATGCCATGGATGTCGTCAGGCGACGTCTCATGCCTGACGAGGATGACCTTCTCTCCCAATTCGGCCCACCGTGCCGCTGTTTCCGCATCGAATACCACACCTCCCGAGGCTGCCCCGGGCGAGGCAGGCAAACCCTTTCCGAGCAGCACCCGCGGGGCATTCGGATCGAGCGAGGGGTGAAGCAACTGGTCGAGCGAGGCCGGGTCGAGGCGGAGCAGCGCGGTCACTTCGTCGACCAGGCTCTCTTCGACCATGTCGACGGCAATCTTGAGCGCGGCCTTGGCGGTGCGCTTGCCCGAACGGGTCTGAAGGAGGTAGAGCCTGCCGCGTTCGACTGTGAATTCGATGTCCTGCATGTCGCGATAGTGGCGCTCCAGCAGTTCGAACACCTCAGCAAGTTGGGCATAGGCCTTCGGCATCGCTTCCTGCATTGAGGGAAGCCGCGCACCTGCGGCTTCGCGGGCAGCCCTGGTCAGATACTGGGGCGTGCGGATGCCGGCGACAACATCCTCACCCTGGGCGTTGGCCAGCCATTCGCCGTAGTAAGCCTTCTCGCCGGTTGCAGGGTTGCGGGTAAAGGCGACGCCGGTAGCGCTGGTCTCGCCAAGATTTCCGAACACCATGGCTTGGACGTTAACCGCCGTGCCCCAATCTCCGGGGATATCGTTCAGGCGCCGGTAGACCTTGGCTCGCGGTGAGTCCCATGAGCGGAACACCGCCTCGATTGCCGTCCAGAGTTGTTCCTGTACATCCTGAGGAAAGGCCGCGCCGTGATGGGCAAGCACGAGATCCTTGAAGGTCGCGATCACGCCGCGCAGATCCTCCACTCGAAGATCGATATCCTCATCGACGCCGCGATCTTCCTTGATGCGGTCAAGGGCTGCCTCGAATACGCCATGCTCGATTTCGAGCACGACACTGGAATACATCTGGATGAAGCGGCGATAACTGTCGAGCGCGAACCGCTCATCCCCGGAGGACTGGCCCAGGCCGGTGACGGTAGCATCATTGATGCCAAGGTTGAGGATCGTGTCCATCATCCCCGGCATGGATACCCGCGCGCCCGAACGCACCGAGACCAGCAGGGGATCGCGAGGATTGCCGAACGTCTTGCCCGTCGCCCGTTCGACCAGCCCCAAAGCAGCCGAAACCTCATCGCGGATGCGATCAAGTGAAGCTCTGCCGTGGTCAAGATAAGCGAGGCATTCGCCGGCGGAAATCGTGAATCCAGGCGGGACGGGCAGCCCGATCCGCGCCATCTCGGCGAGGTTGGCCCCTTTCCCGCCCAAGACGCGCTTGTCGAGACCAATCTGACCTGCGACCAGAACGCCGGAACCGAAGGAAAACACACTCGACATTGTTAAATTCCTGAGGTCCAAGTGCAGGTCCAAGGCGGCGCAATTCGATTGGTGCGCCGCCCCAGAAGCGATCTACATTTTGAGAATGGCCTTGATCGCCTTGCCGGTCTTTTCGGTATCCTCGACGGCCTGGTTGATCTGGTCGAGATCATAGAAGGTGCAGAGCTTCTCGAACGGGAACAGCCCGGCCTTCTGCATCGCAATCAGTTGCGGGATGAAGACCTGCGGGGTGCTCGATCCTTCGACTACGCCGCGCAACTTGCGGCCAAACAGCATGTTGTTCATGTCTAGCGAAAATTCGGTGCCCAGCTTCGCCCCGCCGACCACTGCGGT
>JAURML010000040.1 GCA_030830695.1 Caenibius sp.
CGCCCGCGCGAAGTCTGGCGTGACCTGCCGGGTCAACAACGCGCCCACCGCGAAGCTGAAGGCAATCGAGAGCCCGACATAGCCGAGGTAAAGCGTGGGCGGATGAAGGGCGAGGCCAATGTCCTGCAACAGCGGGTTCAGCCCCAGCCCTTCCGGCGCGGGGCTGGGCAGACGTTCAAACGGATTGGAACTGAACAGCAGAAAGGCATAGAAGCCGAGCCCGACAAAGGCCTGTGCCGCAAGCGTTGCCAGCATGGTACGTTCGGGCAGACGCCGTTCGAACAGGGCGATCAGCCCCCCTGCCCCGGCCATCACCGTCACCCACAGCAGCATCGAGCCTTCGTGATTGCCCCATGCGCCCGACAGCTTGTAAATGAACGGCTTGGCCGAATGGGAATTCATCGCCACCAGCTTCACTGACAGATCAGTGTTCACGAACAGCACCAGCAGCGCCGCGAACGACAGGGCGGTCAGCACCCCCTGAACGATTGCCGACGGGCGGACCAGCGCGGCGAGTTGCCCGCTCTCCTCCCCCGCTTTCAGCGACAACGAGCCTGCCAGCAATTGCAGCGCCGCCAGTGCCGCCGCCAGCCACAGGGCAGCCAGGCCGAATTCCGCCATCATTGCATGGTACCTGTCATTTTCCGGTTTCGGCCACCGTGGCTCGTGCCTGCGCGTCAGTCATATCCTTCAACTCGCGCGGAACATAGTTTTCATCATGCTTGGCCAGCAGATTGTCGGCCACGAATGTGCCATCTGCCGCCAGCCGCCCTTCGGCGACCACGCCCGAACCTTCGACGAACAGATCGGGCAGGATGCCAGAATAGCGTACCGGCACATTCGCCTTGCCATCGCCGACCATGAAACGGACCGTGACCCCGTCGGGCAAGGTCTTGAGCGATCCGGCCTGAACCATGCCGCCCAGCCGCACCGCCTGGTCGGGCGCAGGCGGAGCAGCGGCGATATCGCTCGGCACATAGAAATAGCTTGCCTGGTTGCGCAGCGCCCATGCCGCCAGCAAGCCTGCACCAATCAGCGCAGCAATCGCCAGCAAGGCGAGAACCAGACGCTGATGCTTCGGCTTGATCGCCCCGCTCATCGCTTGCGGCTCCGTTCGCGGCGTGCTTCCGCCGCGCGCATCGCGATCCAGCTCCACCCCGTCATGGCCAGCGTGCCCAGCCCGCCAACCCCGTAGGCGGCGATCACGAAACTCCATTGGTCCAATGCTTCACGCATCTTTGCCCTCAAGCCTCCTCGGCCATGCGGCGCAGTCGCGCCTCGGCCTGCGCATCGGCCAGGATCATGCGCATCCGCGCCAGCACCACACCCCCAAACAGCAGGGAGAAGCCCGCCAGCGCAATCAGCAGCGGCCACAGGAACTCCGGCGCCATGGCCGATTTGCCTATGGTGATGCTGGGCGCCTGATGGAGCGAGTTCCACCACAGCACCGAATAATGAATGATCGGAATGTTCACTGCCCCGACCAGCCCGAAAATCGCCAGAATCCGGCTGGATGCGCCTTCGCGTTCAACCGCAGAGCCAAGCGCGATATAGGCCAGGTAAAGAAACAGCAGCACCAGCATGCTGGTCAGTCGTCCGTCCCATACCCACCATGTGCCCCAGGCGGGGCGGCCCCAGATCGATCCGGTCAGCAGGCAGATCGCGGTGAACACCGCGCCAGGAACGGCAACGGCCCGCGCCGCAATTCCCGCCAGCGGGTGGCGCCAGACCAGTTCGGCCAGGCTGGCGACGGCGATCGCCGTCCAGCCGCCCATGCCCAGCCAGGCGGTGGGGACATGAATGAACAGAATGCGCACCGTCTCGCCCTGCAGCCGCTCGGCCGGTGCGGCGAACAGGCCATAGGCCATCGCGCCCCCGGCAACGCTCAAGCCCACCAGCAACAGCGGGCCGGTCAGCAGCCGGGCAAGACGCAGGAAACGGGTGGGGTTGGCAAATCCATGCATGGGTCAGGGCGCTCAAAGGCTGGGGGGCTTTTGGCAGGCGCGTTGCCGTGGGGCAAGCACTTCCCGCGTCACCGTCCGATCAGCTTGCGGGCCATGGCATCAGCGACGGCATCGGGCGTTTGCCCGCTTGCATCGCTTTCGCGCCAGATCGCGGTGAGGCGTCCCGGAATTTCCTCGACCTGGCGGCGCACTTCCTCAGCCGAACAGCTTTCCCCGGCATGGCTGGCGTTATATTCCAGGGTTACATTGATGATGCCACCGGCATTGATGGCATAGTCGGGCGCATAAAGAATGCCTCGTTCCATCAGCTGCGCGCCATGCCCCGGCCCGGCCAGCTGATTATTCGCCCCGCCAGCGACAATCGGCGCGTTCAGTGCGGCGATGCCCGCATCGTCCAGAATGGCGCCCAGCGCATTGGGGCTGAAGACATCGCAGGGGGTCGCCATGATCGCATCGGCGCTGGCCTGTGCCGCGCCCAGCTCCACCGCCAGCGCGGCCGCGCGAGCCGTGTCGATATCGGCCAGCGTCAAGCGTGCGCCATCTGCCGCCAGCAGCCGCGCCACCCCGCCGCCGACACTGCCTGTGCCCTGTATCGCGACATGGACGCCCGCCATACTGTCCTGCCCAAGGCGATGCGCGACCGCCGCCCTGATCCCCAGATAGATGCCATAGGCCGTGTAGGGGCCGGGATCGCCACCGGCGCTGCCCGCCGCCACCGGCAGGCCCGAGACATAGGAAGTGCGCGCGGCGATGGTGACCATGTCAGCCTCGCTCATCCCCACGTCTTCCGCCGTGACATAACGCCCGCCCAACGCTTCGATCGCATCGCCGAACGCCGCCAGCATGGCGGGGGTCTTGTGCCGTTCAGGCCCGGCCAGAATCACGGCCTTGGCCCCGCCTGCGGGCAGTCCCGCCATCGCGTTCTTGTAGCTCATGCCGCGCGACAGGCGCAGCGCATCGCGCATGGCATCTTCAGGATCGGCATAATGCCAGAAGCGTGTGCCGCCGCCACCGGGGCCGCGATGCAGTGAATGAATCGCGAAAATGGCGGTCAGCCCGCTGGCCCGGTCATGGACCAGCTGGACGAGTTCGTGATCGTCAAAATCGGGGAGTGTCCAAAAGGCGGCCATGCTATCCCCATCCGGCCCGGGCCGGGCAAAGCTTCAGCAACAAGTGGAAAAATGGGGCGATCGACGGGATCCGAACCCGCGACCTCCGGTACCACAAACCGGCGCTCTAACCAACTGAGCTACGATCGCCACACGCGTTGCACGCACACTTGTTTCGAGTGCTTGCGCGGGGGCGAGCCTCTTGCACAGCATGGCCCGTTTGGAAAGAAAAAATTACCCGGCGAAGCGAAGCTTCCCCTTGCCAGATGCTGCGCGCGAATTATCGCTGCCTGCCATGAGCACAAGTGGTGAATGTTCGGTCGAACGTGCCCTAGCCCGCGGCGGGGTGCGGCGCATGCCCAGCCCCCGGCTGGAGCTGTTCGATGTGCGCGATTTCCTGAGCGCGAAGCTGTGCGAGCAGCTTGTCACGCTTATTGACGCAGATCGGCGCCCTTCCACCATCGCTGACCCTGCCGGAGACGATTATTTCCGCACCAGCGAAACCTGCGACCTGCCACGCGATGCACCAGCGGTGATGGAGCTGGAACGCCTGTTGTTCGACCTCAACGGGATCGATCCGGCGCATGGTGAACCGGTAC
>JAURML010000041.1 GCA_030830695.1 Caenibius sp.
AGGATCAAACGCAAAACCATCGAGCAACGGCGCTTGCAACACCGCAAGCTTGCCGCCTAATATCAACCAACCAGATGGGCCTAAACACTCACCTGCCTTAGAGCGTCAGCTGTCTCAAATTATCTGACGACGGACACTGGCGTATGTCGAACAATGGCCTGCTTGATGGGATGGATTGATTGCGCTGCGAAATTCTTGAGCGTAGTCACCAGCTATGTCGTCGTGGGCAAAACGGATATTGGATGGCGAACGGGCAAAGCAGGGGCAAGGCTGACGGAGCGCAAGGCAAGGTGCCCCGCACGGGGCGCAGGGCGGTCCGTCTGGATGGGGACGAGGCGCATCCGGTAACCGGAGCGGATGCGCCGGTTCGCCGCACCACGCGGCGCGGACGCGAGGTACGCAAACGCATTCTGGAGGCAGCGCTCGATTGTTTCAGCGCCTTTGGCTTCGAAGGGGCATCCACCCGCGCGGTGGCGGAACGGGCACAGGTCACGCATACGCTGGTGCTGTATCACTTCCAGTCGAAGGAGCAGCTGTGGATCGCGACGATGGATGCGGCGCTGGGTTCCTACGCCAATACCATGCAGGCGCA
Source organism: Caenibius sp. (assembly GCA_030830695.1). GTDB lineage: Bacteria > Pseudomonadota > Alphaproteobacteria > Sphingomonadales > Sphingomonadaceae > JACKKV01. The sequence continues at coordinate 593 of JAURML010000041.1, forward strand.
CATGGCCGAAGCACAAGGCAAGCCGGCGGCAGAGGCGCTGCGCTGCTTCATCGAACGCTTCATCCGCCTTTCGGCGGAGCGCCCCCAGCTGCATCGCATCCTGACGATGGAGAGCAATCAGGGCACGACCCGGCTGGATTGGGTGGTGGACCATTACCTGCGCGCGCATTTCGAGACTGTTACGGGGCTGATCCGGCGCGCGCAGCAGGAAGGCACGGTGCGCCAGTGCGATCCGGCGCGCCTTTATTACATGATCCTGGGGGCCGGGGGCACGCCTTTCACCGTGTCCACCGAATACAAGGCACTGACCGGGCGGGACGTGTTTTCGGAAACCGAAATCCTGCGCAACATCGCCTTTCTGTATGAACTGGTTTTTGTCGATGCGCCCTGAGCGGGTACTGCCTGTTCGACATTGAACCAGATGCTCAGTAATTGTAACAGGCATTCATCACCCGCCGAATCCGAGAGGAAGCCATGCCCCAGTTGCCAGAGCGTTCAGATAGCGCGATCATCCCTCCGGCACGGCTGGCGCATGTGGTGCTGCGCACCTCCAGTTTCGACGCCATGATCGAATGGTATTGCGCGGTGCTGGGCGCCGAACCGGTGTTCCGCAACGCATTCCTCTGCTTCCTGACTTATGACGAGGAACATCACCGCATCGCGATCCTCAACATGCCCGACCTGAAGCCCGCGCCCGATGGCATCACCGGCTTTCATCACGCCGCCTTCACTTATGACAGCATGAGTGACCTGATGGCGACGTACAAGCGGCTGCGCGATCTGGGGATCAAGCCGGTCTTCCCGATCAATCACGGGCCGACCACCTCGCTGTATTATGCCGATCCGGACGGGAACCAGATCGAGCTGCAGATCGAGAATTACGACAGCGTGGAGGAATCGACCGAATTCTTCTTCACTCCCGCATTCGCGGAAAACCCGATCGGTGTGGAGTTCGACCCCGAGGAACTGCTGCGTCGCTTCGAGGCCGGAGAGGACGAGGCAGAGCTCAAACGCCGCCCCGATATCGGCAGCCGTGGCCTCGAAGCCGTCAAACTGCGCTAGGAGAGGATATGCTCAGCGAAGCAGACCGTTTAGAAATCCATAACCTTCTCATCAGAGCCTTCTGGCTGGTCGATCATGGTCGTGCAGCAGAGGTGGCTGATTGCTTCGTTGGCGATGGCCAATGGACATTTGGGCCTGGTACACCAAAACCAGGGACAATCGCTGGTGATGAAATTCGGGCTTTCCTCAAGGTCCGTCAGGCGCAGGCGCACATCGTGACCCGCCATGCTCTATCCAACATTTTGATTGAAGAAGTGGCTCCAGGAGAGGCGAATGTCTTTTCATTGCTGACTCTTTTCCGTTCAGAAAATGAAGGGCGATCTGCTGTTCCTTCCGCAATTGCAGATATCCAAGATGTGGTGAAGCGTGGACCTGACGGGTGGAAGCTGGCGCAGCGAACCGTACTTCCCATTTTTCATGGGTAGTCCTGTTGTCAGCCTGGTTAGGAGCTTGGATGTGAAGCGCGGACCGACATTCAGAAGTGCTAAGGTTTGACCAATTGGTCTGAATGGATCATCTCTGATCTAAAATGGTCCATGCAGGACTGCCAGATCAGCAGACGTTAAGGAGAGGACTTGAAATGCTGAGTGGTAAGAGCATTCTAATCACGGGTGCGGGCTCCGGCATTGGCGCGACCTGCGCGAGGGTATTTGCCGCCAACGGCGCCAAAGTCATAGTGGCCGACCGAGACGTTGATTCAGGGGAGGGGGTTGCCGCTGAAATTCGCGATTCCGGTGGCGAGGCGCGTTTCCGGCATTGTGACGTTACGGATGAAGCAAGCGTTGCCGCAGCGGTATCATTCGCCACGAGCACATATGGTCGCCTTGATGGCGCGATGAACAACGCCGGCATCGAAATGCGCAACAAGCCAGTGCATGAATTGACCGCACAAGACATCGAAGCGGTGCTGGGCGTCGATCTTGTTGGCGTCTTCTACTGCATCAAGCACGAATTCCTGGCCATGAAGGACGCCGGTGGCGGCTCCATCGTCAATACGGCATCTGCGTCCGGGGTTCGGGGTCAGATCAACGCATCCGATTACGTTGCAGCCAAGCACGGGGTTGTAGGCCTCACCAAGGCGGCGGCCTGCGATGGCGGGCCGCTGGGCATTCGCGTCAATGCAATATGCCCCGGGCTCATCATGACACCCATGGCGAAGGACCGGCTCATGAATGATCCGGTGTTCTCGCAAGCTCTGGAAGGCCTCAGGCAACGCCATGTAATCGGGCGTTTCGGGGAGACAGAGGAAGTGGCGAACGCTGGCATGTTTCTGTTGTCCGACCTCGCTTCCTTCGTCACCGGTTCGCCAATGCTCGTCGATGGCGGCTATTCGGTTTGATCCGGGAAGGTTCGACAGATGAACAAGACTGAATTTGTAGCCGAAGTGACTGGATACACGGGAATGACACGAAGGAAGTGCGCATCGCGCCTGATGCAGCATCAATAAGATACTAATACTAGAGAAGGACACAAGCGATGAAAGGCTTGATGTATCGCGGGCCGGGCGAAATCCATTATGAAGACATCCCGGATGCGCTCCTGCCAGGTGCAGACGGTGCGCTGGTCAAGGCAACCATGTGCGGCATCTGCGGCACGGATTTGCACCCCTACCATACCGACATGGGCGCCTCGAATTATTGCATGGGCCATGAAGTAGTCGGCGAAGTGATCGAGGTTGGTCCGGAAGTAGCCAATTTCAGGGTGGGGGACCGCGTTCTCGTCCCGGCTTCTATAGGATGTGGCCAATGCCGGCCCTGCCTTTCCGGTCACGTCTATCTTTGCGAAACCTATGCCAACGGTCGGGCCTACGGTCAGGGGGACCCCACAATTCCCGGTTGTCAGGCGGAAGCCGTCGCCGTCAGTGTGGCTGACAATAATCTGTTTCACTTGCCGAGCGATTTTTCCGACGAAATCGGGATCATGCTGACCGATAATATCGCCACTGCCTGGTATTGCGCACGGCGTGGTCGGGTGCAGCCGGGCGATATGGTCGCCGTTATCGGTTTGGGTCCGGTAGGCCTCCAGACAGTCATGGCGGCTTTTGCTATGGGTGCGCATACAGTCTTCGGCTTGGATCTTGTCGAATCCCGGAGACAGGCAGGCAAGAAGCTTGGTGCGACCATTGTCGGTGATACTGACGTTGTCCCTAAAGTGCTGGACGCTACTGACGGGAAAGGCGTCGACGTCGTGCTTGATGCCAGCGGCGGAGCCGCCACCACAGCGCTGGCCATCGAACTGGTAAAACGCGGCGGCCGGATTTCGCAGATTGGAGTGAGCGAGAAATTCGAGATCCCGTTTCCGATACTCGGCGCACTGTTCAAGAATCTGGAGTTCCATACGGGTGTATGTTCGGTGCAGGCAGAAGTGCCACACCTGATGGCCGCGCTGTCAGCAGGAACTCTCAATCCCGACCGTCTGGCGGAAATCGTCACACATCGCATGAAATTGTCGGAAGGTGCAGAGGCCTATCGCTTGTTCGATGCAAGGCCGGAAGGCCTGCAAAAAGTGGTGCTTGATCCGACGGAATAGGAAGAAGATTCATGGTGGAATTGACGGGAAAAGCGATCGTTGTGACCGGTGCGGCCAGCGGGATTGGGCTTGCAAGCGCGAAATTGTTAGCTGAAGCAGGTGCGAGGCTGCTGCTGTGCGATCTCGACGAAGCTGCGGCCCGGAGGGCCGCTGCCGAGTGTGGTGCATCCGAAGCAATCGGCATGGGATGCGATGTGTCTTCGGAAGACGCCGTCAAGTCCATGATTGACCATGCTGTCACGGCGCTTGGCCGTCTCGACGGAGCGTGCAACGCGGCAGGTGTGCCGCAGACCGGCAAGCTGATGCATGAAGTCACGGCAGACGAGTGGGATCGTTGCCACCGGGTGAATTTGCGCGGTGTATTCCTGTGTAACAAATATCAGATCGGCGCCATGCTTGAGACTGGCGGCGGCGCTATAGTCAACATAGTCTCAACGGCGAGCATGGTTGGATTTCCTAACGGGGCGGAATATTGCGCCAGCAAGGCTGGAGTGCTCGGTCTCGTTCGCGGGGCGGCGATAGATTATGCGCGCAGGGGCATTCGAATCAATTCGGTTCTGCCGGGCGCGACAGATACCCCCATGCTGGCAGGCGCATTCGCGCAGGATCCTGAGCTGAGGGAGGCCTTGGCAGCTGTGCATCCGATCGGGCGATTGGGGCGTCCGGAAGAAATAGCCGGTGCAGTGCGATGGCTGCTATCCGATGAGGCAAGCTTTGTGACGGGGGCTTCATATGCTGTGGACGGTGGTCATACGGCCATGTAACTTTCAGTGGACGATGACATGCTTGAGCAGACCCTCTTGAGGGAAAATGGCCGTGCCCAGGGGATTGCGTTCGTAACCCATATCGACCTCTAGCCCCTTGGCGTATGCCGCCTTGACGGCAGGACGGTCTGCAATGGCCTTAATCCAGCGCGCTACATGGACATATTGCTCGGCTCCACCTTCCGGTTCCATGTAAATGGTCCAGGGAAAGCACGCCATGTCAGCGATCGAATAATCACCGCCAAGAAATTCCACTTTAGACAGGCGCTTGTCCATCAAGCGCCAAAGTCCGGTCCAGATATTCGTGAAACGGCGGAGGGCATAGGAATGATCGCCCTCAGGATCGATGCGGGGTGCCCAGCGGTTGAAGTGCCATTGCTGACCACCCATCGGCCCCAGTCCGGCCATCTGCCAATACAGCCACTGCTTAACCATCAATCGCTGGCGTAGTCCATTTGGGAGGAAAGCATCATGCTTTTCAGCGAGGTATTCCAGAATTGCACCTGATTCACAGATGACCAGCGGTTCCCCGCCATCAGTCGGCGCGTCATCACGGATAACTGGCAGCCGTGGGCTGAAGGCATAAGCTATTTTGTCAGGTTCCAGATGCTCACCCTTGCTGATGTCTACCGGCAGCAGCCGGTAATCGAGCCCCATTTCCTCCAGTGCGATCGTCACTTTGTAGACGTTGGGGCTGGTAACGAAAAACAGGTCGATCATGGATGTGCCCCTTCTGAATGGCCGCCCGAGGATGTCAGGGTACAATTGCACTAAAATCAGCTCATGAGAACGATTATTGACTTGTGTCAATGCCGCCCGCCCCGATATTATTGATCATATGGTCAGTGTATGGGAGTGGTTGTGATTTGCTCGAATATCAGCCTGGGCTATGCTGGCTTTGCCGGTGACATTGATGCCTGGAAAAGATTTGCCAGTGAAATTTTTGGCTTGCAGGCCGTCTCGCGTGATGGAGAACTGTTCTTGCGGGCGGATGAGCGCGCTGTTCCCCGTCAGCATTCGATAGACAGATTGGCTGCATGAAATAGGTGAGTGTTTTGGGTTCGTTGCAGTGACTGTAAGGAACGGAAATGAAGCCAAAACACTCAAAAGCTCCCGCGGA
>JAURML010000042.1 GCA_030830695.1 Caenibius sp.
ACCCGCGATTTCGCGTTCCTTGTTCCGCTGGATACCCCGGCGGGCGACCTGCTGCGGGCCGTGAAGGGCGCGGACAAGGCGAACATCACCGATGCGCGCGTGTTCGACGATTTCCGGGGTCAGGGCGTGCCGGAAGGGCGCAAATCGCTGGCCATCGAAGTGACCCTGCAGCCGGGCGAGAAGAGTTTTACCGATGAAGATCTGAAGGCGATCAGTGACAGGGTCGTGGCAGCCGCCGCAAAGCAGGGGGCGGAACTGCGCGGATGATCGCCGCCCGACCTGCCATGTCCAATCGCCGCACCTTCGCCATCATCTCGCACCCCGACGCGGGCAAGACCACGCTGACGGAAAAGCTGCTGCTGCAAGGCGGCGCGATTCATCTCGCGGGCGAGGTGAAGGCGCGCGGGCAAGCGCGGCGGGCGCGTTCGGACTGGATGAAGATCGAACAGCAGCGCGGGATTTCGGTCACCTCCAGCGTGATGACGTTCGAGCGGGCCGGGATTACCTTCAATTTGCTGGACACGCCGGGGCACGAGGATTTTTCCGAAGATACCTATCGCACGCTGACAGCGGTGGATTCGGCGATCATGGTGATCGACGCGGCCAAGGGGATCGAGCCGCAGACGCGCAAGCTGTTCGAAGTGTGCCGCCTGCGCTCGGTCCCGATCATCACTTTCGTCAACAAGGTGGATCGCGAAGGCCGCTCGATCTTCGAGATACTGGATGAGGTGGCCGATGCGCTCGCGCTTGACGTTTCACCGCAAAGCGCGCCGCTCGGCATGGGCGGGCTGTTCAGGGGTATTCTCGATTTCGCCAGCGGGACCGTGTCCGCCCCTGAAGGCGACAGCAAGGAGTTCCTGGGCAAGCGCGAAGCGCCGGGCGATCTGCCTGCCGAGCTGGCCGAAGAGATCGAGCTGGCGCGGATTGGCTATCCCGAATTCGATCTGGAAGCCTATCGCAACGGCGATCTGACGCCCGTCTTTTTCGGTTCCGCGCTCAAGAACTTCGGTGTCAGCGAACTGATTGACGCGATTGCCCGTTTCGCCCCGCCGCCGCGCCCGCAGCCAAGCGAAAGCGGCGAGATTTCGCCTGACCGCGACGAGGTGACGGGTTTCATCTTCAAGGTCCAGGCCAACATGGATCCGCAGCATCGCGACCGGATCGCCTTCATGCGGATGGTGTCCGGCACCTTCAAGCGGGGCATGAAGCTGACACCTTCGGGGCTGGGCAAGCCGATCGCCATTCATTCACCGATCCTGTTTTTTGCTCAGGATCGCGAGCTCGCGGATACGGCCGAAGCCGGCGATATTATCGGCATTCCCAATCACGGGACGCTGCGGGTGGGCGATACGCTGAGCGAGAAGAATCAGCTGCGCTTCACCGGCTTGCCCAATTTCGCGCCGGAGATCCTGCGCCGCATCGCCTTGCGCGATCCGACCAAGACCAAGCAGCTGAGGAAGGCGCTTGACGATCTTTCCGAAGAAGGGGTGATTCAGGTCTTCTATCCGGAAATCGGCGCGCAGTGGATCGTCGGCGTGGTCGGCCAGTTGCAGCTGGAAGTGCTGATTTCCCGGCTGGAGGCGGAATACAAGGTCGAAGCCGGGCTCGAAGCCTCGCCCTTCGATACCGCCAGGTGGCTGAAGGGCACGGACAAGGCGCTGGCGGATTTCGAACAGTTCAACCGGGCGAATCTGGCCCGGGATCGCGATGGCGACCTCGTTTTCATGGCCAAATCGGCCTGGGATGTGAGCTACCAGCAGGAAAAGAACCCGGAGATCGCCTTCAGCGCAACCAAGGAGCGTTGAGGGGACGGGGGCCTAGTCCACCCAGTCCCGGTTCAGGAAACGCGCGGCCCACATCATCAGCGCGCCCGCGACAAGATAGAGCGACAGGATCGCCAGCATCGCCTGGCGCAGTGAATTTTCGCCGTGTGCTTCGCGCATGATGTCGCTCAGCCACCCCATGACCGGGGTGCCGATGCCGAAGCCGATCGCATTCGAGAAGAAGAGGACGCAGGCCGCTGCCGTCGCGCGGTAGCGTTGCGGCGCAAGGTGCTGAGCACTGGTGAGCGCGGGGACGCTCCAAAGGTAGGACAAGATCTGGGGCACCAGCAGCCAGAGAAACGCGGTCGTGATATCGGACGACAGCAGCCCGATGGCGAAAAGCGGCACGCTGGCCCACATCGAGAGAGACGGGATCACGCCATAAGCCGCCCGGTTGGTCCGCCCGTAACGGTCGCCCAGGTAGCCGCCAAGCAGCATCCCGATGCTGCCGCCGATCAGAACCAGCAGCGCATAGACCAGGCCGCGGTCGAAAATATCCAGCCCGAAACTGCGGCCCAGCACGCTCGGGAGCCAGAAATTGAGTCCATAGGTGCACATCGAACCGATGCCGGTGGCCAGGCAAACCAGCCAGAAGCTGGGTTTGCGGCCCAGTTCGGCGAAGGCTTCTACCAGCGGGGCGGGTTCCCCCCTGGATGCGGCACCGCCGGGCGGATCGCGCACGATCAGGCGAAAGGGCAGCACCAGCATCAAACCCGCCAGGCCCATGACGATGAAGGCCAGCCGCCAGTCCACCCGCGAAGCGATCCAGGCGCCTAGGAACGCGCCCGCCGCTGATCCGATCGGGATCGCCATCATATATATTCCAGTAGCCCGCGCGCGCTTTTCCGCCGGGAAAGTGTCGGTGATCAGCGCATAGCTGGGCGCGCCGCCGCCGGCCTCGCCGATGCCGACGCCAAGCCGGGCCAGGAACATCTGCCAGAAACTGGTGGTCAGGCCGCACAGCGCGGTGAACGCACTCCACGCGGCCAGGCTGATGGTGATGATCCGCGAACGTCCGAACCGGTCAGCAACCAGTGCCAGCGGCACGCCCATGGTGGAATAGAGGAGCGCGAAGGCAAGCCCGCCAAGCAGGCCCATTTGCGTATCGTTGAGCTTCAGGTCCGCCTTTACCGGTTCGGCCAAGACGGACAGCAACAGCCGGTCGACATAGCTGAAGATATAGACGGCCATCAGCATGGCGAGGACAAGATAGGGATTGCGGGCCCTGACGGGCGCGGCTTTTCGGGTGGGCATTTCTCTCTCCGCTGCGCCGCCATTCTGTGCGCGGGCCTGTTTCAATGGCTTTTCGCGTGAAAGCGCGTTCCAGGCAACCACTATATGGTCCGACCAAAGAAGTGCTCGCAATCACCGTTTCGGGCCTGCTTAGGCCAGGGGGTGCAGCTTAAATTCGCGAGCTACAATATTCACAAGGCGGTGGGGACTGATGGCCGCCGCGATCCCGAACGGATCCTCGCCATCCTCCATGAAACCGGCGCGGATGTCGTGGCCCTGCAGGAGGCGGACCGGCGGCTTGGCCGCAGGCCGACAAGCCTGCCGCACCAGATGGTCGAAGCGCATCACTGGCAGCTGGTGCCCGTCGCGGTCAGGCCGGACAGCATCGGCTGGCACGGCAATGCCATGCTGGTCCGGCACGGGATTGAAATCGTCGATGCGACGCCGGTCGATCTTCCCCGGATCGAGCCGCGCGGCGCCATCCGCGCCGATCTGCGCCTTGGCGGGCGGCTGGTCCGGGTGGTGGGCATGCATCTGGACCTGTCGGGCCTGCGCCGGCGCCACCAGATCCAGTCCGTGCTTTCGCATCTCGCCCAGTGCAGCAATCCAGCCGCGCCCACTGTGCTGATGGGCGATCTCAACGAATGGTCGGCCCAGCGCGGATGCCTGAGCGCGTTCGATCGCTCATGGCAGGTCATCTCTCCCGGCTTCAGCTTTCCCAGCCGCCGCCCGGTGGCCCGGCTGGACCGGATCATCGCTAGCGCACACTGGGCCTGCGGGGCGTCCGGGGTTCATCACAGCGCCCTGGCCGCGCGCGGTTCTGACCATCTGCCGGTCTGGGCCGATCTGGCGCTGCCCGAAAATTAGGCATCTGCCCATTTTTTGGGCGCGAGTGTTCGCACCACCGCTGATCCGACCTTTCCGAATCCTTAAATTCGGGCCTTTGCGAAATTTGGCACGCTGCTTGCTTTGATGACTTCCGGCCGGGGTTGTCCGGCAAGCAAGCAGGGGTCAACGATGAAATTCATCATCGCCATCATCAAGCCATTCAAGCTCGACGAAGTGCGCGAGGCGCTTAGCGCCATCGGCGTCGCCGGGATGACCGTGTCCGAGGTCAAGGGCTTTGGGCGTCAGAAAGGACAAACCGAAATCTACCGCGGTGCGGAATATTCCACGAATATGCTGCCCAAGGTGAAAATCGAGATCGCCGCGGCTGACGCGATCGCGCCGCAGGTCGTGGAAACGGTCCAGCGGGTAGCCAGCACGGACTCCATCGGAGACGGCAAGATCTTCGTGCTCGACCTGCAGTCCGTCACGCGCATTCGCACCGGTGAAACCGGTGATACCGCGCTTTGAGCGCCGCTCATCACTCAAGGGGTATGACTATGATCCGCAAAATCCTTAGCGGCGCGGGCGCGATAGGCGCTTCGCTCTATGCCGCAACCGCCTGGGCGCAGGAGGCTGCCGAGGCGGTGGCCGATACCGCCACCGCAGCTGCCGCTGCCGCACCGGCCCCCGCGGCCGAAGCCGCCGCAGCCGTCGCCAATCCCGGCAACAACGCCTGGATGATGACTTCGACCGTGCTGGTCCTGCTGATGATCCTGCCGGGCCTCGCGCTGTTCTACGGCGGCCTGACCCGGTCCAAGAACATGCTGTCCACCATGACCCAGATCGGCGCCACTGCCGCGCTGGCGATGGTGGTGTGGGTGCTGTGGGGCTATTCCACCGCCTTCGGGCCGGAAGGCAACGCCTTCTTCAGCTGGGGCAATCTTTTCCTCTCGGCCACTTCGACTGACAGCACCGCTGCAACCTTCTCCGACGAAGTGATCAGCGAATATGTCTTCCTCAGCTTCCAGATGACCTTCGCGGCGATCACCGCGGCGCTCATTCTGGGCGCGACGGCTGAGCGCATGAAATTCTCGGCCACCATGGTCTTCGTGCCGATCTGGCTGACCATCGTGTACTTTCCGATCGCGCACATGGTGTGGGCGGGCGGCGGCCTCATGTTCGAATGGGGCGCGCTGGACTTCGCCGGCGGCACCGTGGTGCACATCAACGCCGGTGTTTCGGGCCTCGTCCTCGCTTACCTGCTGGGCAAGCGCAAGGGCTACCCGACCGAACCGATGCCGCCGCACAGCCTGACGCTGACCATGGTCGGCACTGGCCTGCTGTGGGTGGGCTGGTTCGGCTTCAACGCCGGTTCGGAACTCGAGGCTGACGGCACCGCCGGGCTGGCCATGATCAACACCTTCGTTGCCACTGCGGCTGCCGCGCTGGCCTGGATGGTCGTCGAAAAGCTGGCGGGCCACAAGCCTTCGGCGCTCGGCTTCTGTTCGGGCGTGATCGCCGGTCTCGTCGCGGTGACCCCGGCGGCCGGCAATTCCGGCCCGATGGGCGCGCTGGTGCTCGGCATCGTTGCTTCGATCATCGCATACCTCGCGGTAGCCAAGCTCAAGCCCGCACTCGGCTATGATGACTCGCTGGATGCCTTCGGCATTCACGGCATCGCCGGCATCGTCGGCGCGATCGGCACCGGCATCGTCTACTCCCCGGCCCTTGGCGGCCCCGGCGGCGACGATTTCGTCATGGGCGCGCAGGTCATAATCCAGATCAGTGCCGTGCTGGTCTCGATTGTCTGGGCCGCTGTGGGCACGCTGATTGCTGGCTTTATCGCCAAGCTGCTGACCGGACTGCGGGTCTCCGCGGAAGCCGAGCATGACGGCCTCGACATCAGTGAGCACGGAGAACGCGCTTACAACTGATAACAGTTTGGCAGGGTCGGCTTCCTTCCTCTCCTCGGTCGGCCCTGCCTCCCCATGTTCCTCCTGCGAACACACTGAACTCAAGCCGGGGCCTTTGCGCTCCGGCTTTTTTCTCATGGACATCGCCAGGCGGTCTTGCTTTCTAGGCGCCACGCAGTGAGAGGGAAAAGTCATGAAATTCATCATCGCCATCATCAAGCCGTTCAAGCTTGACGAAGTGCGCGAGGCGCTGGGCGCCATCGGCATCGCGGGCATGTCCGTCTCGGAAGTGAAGGGGTTTGGCCGCCAGAAGGGGCAGACCGAAATCTATCGCGGTGCGGAATATTCCACCAACATGCTGCCCAAGGTGCGAATCGAGATCGCCACGTCCGATGAACTGGCGCCGCGCGTAGTCGAAACGATCCAGCAGGTGGCCAACACGCAATCGATCGGCGATGGCAAGATTTTCGTGCTCGAACTCGCCTCGGCCACGCGCATCCGCACCGGCGAAACCGGCGACACCGCGGTCTGACCG
>JAURML010000043.1 GCA_030830695.1 Caenibius sp.
CCCGGCACGGTGACGGCGGGCGATGGCAAGATCACCGTCGATGGCAAGGATATCGCGGTCACCTCCGAACGCGACCCTGCCAGGCTGCCGCATGGAGCGATGGGAATCGATATCGTTCTGGAATGCACCGGTTTCTTCCAGTCCGACGAGGCGAGCCGCCCCCATCTGGCCGCCGGCGCGAAACGGGTCATCATCTCGGCCCCGGCCAATGGTGTGTCCAAGACCATCGTTTTCGGCGTCAATCATCAGACTCTGGCGGCAGCGGACGACATCATCTCCAACGCCAGTTGCACCACCAACTGCCTCGCTCCGGTGGCCAAGGTGCTGCAGGATACGGTCGGCATCGAACGCGGTTTCATGACCACGATTCACAGCTACACCAATGACCAGCGCATGCTGGACCAGATGCATTCGGACCTGCGCCGCGCGCGGGCCGGTGCCGCCAACATGATCCCGACCACCACGGGCGCTGCCCGCGCGGTCGGTCTGGTGCTGCCCGAACTGAAGGGCAAGCTCGACGGTTCATCCGTGCGCGTGCCGACCCCCAACGTCAGCCTGGTCGACCTGACCTTCGTTCCGGGCCGCGATACCAGCGCTGAAGAAATCAACGCCGCGCTGAAAGCGGCGGCCGAAGGCCCCATGAAGGGCGTGCTGGATTACACTGATCAGCCGCTGGTTTCGTCGGACTTCAATCATTATCCGGCGTCGTCCACAGTCGACAGCCTGGAAACCGCCGTGCTCGAAGGCAAGCTGGGCCGCGTGGTCAGCTGGTATGACAATGAATGGGGCTTCTCCAACCGGATGATCGACACCGCCGGGGTGATGGCGAGCTTCCTCTGAGATGACCGGGCGCCTTGCGGGGATCGCCCGCCATGACCGGCCGCATGGCGAGATCGAGACTGTAGATACAGTCTCGGTCACCTGCGCAGCGGGCGTGGCAGGCGATTATCGCGGCGGGCTTAAACCCGGCCACAACCGCCGCCAGATTTCGCTGATCGAGGCGGAGAGCTGGCAGGCGGCCATGGCGGAACTTGGCGCTGATATCGAATGGTGGCAGCGCCGCGCCAATCTGCTGGTCTCCGGGATGCGCCTGCCGCGGCTTGAAGGCGCGAAGATCCGGGTCGGTTCGTCGCTCGTGATCGAAGTGACCATGGAGTGCGACCCGTGCAGCCGGATGGAAGCAATCCGGCCTGGGTTGAAAGCGGCGCTGATGCCGGACTGGCGCGGCGGAGTGCTGGGCCGGGTGCTGAAAGACGGCGATATCGCTGTCGGGGACGACATAAGGATCGAGGAATGACCGCTTTTCGCACGCTGGACGATCTGGGCGATGTTCGCGGCAAGGTCGCGTTGCTGCGGGTCGACCTGAACCTGCCAATGCAGGATGGCCATGTCACGGATGTGACGCGGGTGACGGCGGCGATGCCAAGTATTCTGGAACTGGCGGATGCGGGCGCAAAAGTGTTGCTCCTGGCGCATTTCGGACGGCCCAAGGGGCAACGCCATTCGACCATGTCGCTCAGCCTGGTGCAGGGCGCGGTAGAACAGGTGATCGGCCGCGAGATCATGTTCATCCCCGAAGTGGCGGGGGAAGTGGCGGCACAGGCCATCGGCATTCTGCGTCCAGGCGATATTGGCATGCTTGAAAACACCCGGTTCTGGCCGGGCGAGGAAAAGAACGACCCCGATTTCGTCCGCGCCATCGCCGCCAACGCCGATTTCTATGTGAACGATGCCTTTTCCGCCGCACATCGCGCGCATGCCACAACCGAAGGTCTGGCCCATGTCCTGCCTGCCTATGCCGGGCGCGCCATGCAGGCTGAGCTGGAAGCGCTGGAAAAGGCGCTGGGCACGCCGGAAAAGCCGGTGGCTGCGGTGGTCGGCGGGGCCAAGGTATCGAGCAAGCTGGACGTGCTGCGACATCTGGTCGGCAAGGTCGATCATCTCATCATCGGCGGCGGTATGGCCAATACTTTCCTTGCCGCGCGTGGGGTGGATGTCGGCAAGAGCCTGTGCGAGCATGAGCTGGCAGATACCGCTTCGGCCATCATGGACGCCGCCGATGCGGCGGGCTGTACGATTCGCCTGCCCTATGACGTCGTCGTGGCGAAGGAATTTGCCGCCAACCCGCCCAGCATGCGGGTCTGCAACGTGCATGAGGTGGCTCCCGACGAAATGATTCTGGACGTCGGGCCGCAAGCGGTCGAAGCGCTGGGCGATGTCCTCAAGACTTGCCGCACCCTGGTGTGGAACGGACCGCTGGGTGCGTTCGAAACGGTGCCCTTCGATGCCGCTACGGTCGCGCTTGCGCGCATGGCGGCGGCGCTTAGCAAGGAAGGCTCGCTGATCTCCGTCGCGGGCGGGGGCGATACGGTTGCCGCGCTCAATCATGCCGGCGCGGCGAGTGATTTTTCCTATATTTCAACTGCTGGTGGCGCTTTCCTCGAATGGATGGAAGGTAAGGAACTGCCGGGCGTCGCTGCGCTGGAAAAATGATCCGGTTGGCGGCCATTGACCATGTCGTGCTGCGGGTGCGCGACATGGATCGAATGATCCGCTTCTATGGCGATGTGCTGGGCGCGCATGAGGAACGGCGCATTGCAGAACTGGGTCTGGTCCAGCTGCGGGCGGGCGGTTCGCTTCTCGATCTGGTCGATGTGAATGGCGCGCTGGGGCGTCAGGGCGGCGCGGCGCCCGGTGCAGAAGGGCGTAATCTCGATCATCTCTGCTTCCGTCTGGAAGAGTGGGACGAAGCCGCGATCATCCGCCAGCTGGGCGAGCACGGGCTGACCGGGATCGAGGTTGGTCGCCGTTATGGCGCGCAAGGCTTTGGCCCCAGCATTTACATCAGCGATCCAGAAGGCAACCAGCTGGAACTGAAAGGTCCGCCCGAAGCGGGCGGGAAAGAGAATGGTTGACGCGGTTGCGAGCGCGCGCCTTGCTGGCTAAGGCGCCGCCAGAAATTTCCACGGGAACACTCAAGCACAGAGGCAGGCAGGAACATGCAGCATCAGGATATGCTCAAGAAATTCGCGGATGGTAACGGCTTTGTGGCCGCACTGGACCAGAGCGGCGGTTCGACCCCCAAGGCACTGAAAGGCTACGGGGTCGAGGAAGCCGCATGGACCAGTGAAGAGGAGATGTTCGGCCTCATTCACCAGATGCGCAGCCGGATCATTTCCTCCACCGCTTTCTCTGGCGACAAGGTGATCGGTGCGATCCTGTTTGAACGCACGATGGATGGTCAGGTGAACGGCAAGCCGACCCCGGCGGCGCTGATCGAAAAGGGCATCGTGCCCTTCATCAAGATCGACAAGGGTCTGGAAGATGAGGTGAACGGTGTCCAGCTGATGAAGCCGATGCCCGAACTTGACGCATTGCTGACCCGCGCCAGCGCGCTGGGCGTATTCGGCACGAAGGAGCGTTCCGTCATCAACTCGGCCAATCGCGAAGGCATTGCCGCGATCGTGAAGCAGCAGTTTGAAGTGGGCAAGCAGGTGCTGGCGCATGGCATGATGCCGATGCTGGAGCCGGAAATTAACATCAAGAGCGCGACGCGCGCCGAATGTGACACAATCATGCTTGAGGAAATCCTCAAGAATCTGGACGAGCTGCCCGGAGGCCAGCAGGTCATGCTCAAGCTCTCCCTCCCTGTCGTGCCCGGCACTTTCGATCCGCTGGTCGACCATCCCAAGGTGCTGCGTGTGGTCGCGCTGTCGGGCGGTTACAACCGGCCGGAAGCCTGCGTGGAACTGTCGAAGAACCGCGGCATCATCGCCAGCTTCAGCCGTGCCCTGCTTGAGGATCTGCGCGTGCAGATGAGCGATGCCGAATTCGACGCTTCGCTGGGCGGTGCGATTGACGATATCTACAGGGGTTCGACTCAAAAAGCAGGCTGATCGCCCCGCCTGAATCTGAAACCGAAGCGATAGTCTTCTGGATAGATTGTCCGGTCGGGCTTCGCTTCGCGTTCGACTTCTACCAGTTCCAGAGTGCCGCCGGACAGGGGCAGCGGTTGTCCGCTGGTCAGTTCGTGCAACTGCGGTCCCGCGTCAGTGGCCAGGCGGATCTCAATCCTGACGCGGCCAGCCCAGACACATTGGACAGTGGCGGGGCAGCGGCTGTCTTCGAACAGTTTCTGTGGAACGACCGTCACATCGCCGAACGTCGCCGCCTCGCCCAGCCGGGCGCGGACGATGCCGTCACTCTTCGCCTGATAGGTGACGCAGGCCGAGAGGGCGAGTGGGAGCAGGAAGACGAGGCGTTGCATTGCCCGATAATGTCAGCCCCGGCAAAATCGTCCAGTCCTGACGAAACAATTGGCCGGAAACATTTGGAATGTGCGCCGCCGCAGATTAGGAGCGCTGCCGTGACCGATTGCCAGCTCTATCTGATTTCGCCGCTCGATGTCGGTGGGGATTTTCCCGACCGTCTGGCCCGTGCGCTGGACGCGGGGCCGGTGGCCGCCTTCCAGTTTCGGGTTAAGGGCGTGAACGAACATGAAGCGGCACGGCTGGCCGAACCGCTCCAGGCGATCTGCGCCCGGCATGATTTGGCCTTTATCGTCAATGACAGCATCTCGCTGGCGAAGCGGCTGGGCGCGGATGGCGTGCATCTGGGCCAGTCGGATGGCAGCGTGCAGGAAGCGCGCGAGCGGCTGGGGCGCGAGGCGCAGATCGGGGTCACCTGTCACAACAGCCGCCATCTGGCGATGGAAGCGGGCGAAGCGGGCGCGGATTATGTGGCTTTCGGGGCCTTCTTCCCGAGCGATACCAAGGAAGTTCAAGATCGCGCGGAGCCAGAACTGCTGGGCTGGTGGCAGGCGCTGTTCGAATTGCCCTGCGTGGCGATCGGCGGCATCACGCCCGGCAATTGTGCTCCGCTGGTGCAGGCTGGCGCGGATTTCCTGGCTGTGTCAGGCGCGGTCTGGAGCGGGGACGAGGCGGCCAATATCCGCGCCTTTGCGGAAAAACTGGGCTGAGGCCCCGCGCTTGCCCGTGGGCACCTTGCCGTTGGCGCTGGCAGCGGCTAAGGCGCGGCGCTTACCGAGTCCGATGACCGAAACCTAGCAGCCGAAAGCGCAAGTTCATGAAAATCAGCGGCGTTGACATTCGCCCCGGCAATATCCTCGAATATGAGGGTGGCATCTGGAAAGTCGCCAAGACCCAGCATACCCAACCGGGCAAGGGCGGGGCCTTCATGCAGGTTGAAATGAAGAACCTGATCGATGGCCGCAAGACCAACGTGCGCTTCCGCAGTGCCGATACGGTGGAACGGGTGCGCCTGGATACCAAGGAATTCCAATACCTCTACGCCGAAGGCGATCAGCTGGTATTCATGGACAAGGAAACATACGAGCAAATACAGCTGCCGACCGACCTTCTGGGCGATGCGGCGGCCTTTTTGCAGGATGGCATGGACGTCACGCTCGAACTCTATGATGAGAGGCCGATCAGCGTCGAATTGCCGGAACAGGTCGAGGCCACGATCGTCGAAGCCGATGCCGTGGTGAAGGGGCAGACCGCCAGCTCCAGTTACAAGCCGGCGGTTCTCGATAACGGGGTACGTGTGATGGTCCCGCCGCATATCGAAAGCGGCACCAGGATCATCGTTGATGTCTATGCACGCGAATATGTCAGAAAGGCAGATTGAATATGCGTAAATCCGTGCTCCTCGCCGCCCCCGCCGCCAGTTTCGCCAAGGACAAGGATGCGGCGAAGCCTGCCGCGGACAAGGCCGGGGCCAAAGCCGCTGCCACGCCGGGTGCCACGCCTGAAGATATCCAGCGCGGCGTGATCATCGTCCGCAGCTTTTCCGGGGCGCTCAACTCCAACAAGGTCACCAAGGAACAGAAGGGCGCGATCATCGCCTGCCTTTACAACAATCCCGTCCGCCGCCTGAGCGTGGCCACGGGCGAAGTCATTGCCAAGAATGACAAGCTCGACGGCAAGAACCCGGCTCATGTTTATGGCGTGGCCGCCGCGATCTGCAAGGTCCCGCGCAACGCGCCAGACGCCGCCGGTGGCGACGGCGGCCGCTGAGGCCTGACCGCTCCGCCGCAAACCTGGACATAGTGAACTGATGGCCTTTTCCGGACTGATCCGCGTGATGGAACGCGCCGCGCGCCGCGCAGGCGGGCGGTTGCGCCGCGATTTCGGCGAGGTTGAACATCTGCAGGTCAGCCGCAAGGGGCCTGCCGATTTCGTGTCCAAGGCGGATCAGGCGGCGGAGCGGACCATTTATGACGAGCTGCTACAGGCGCGCCCCGACTGGGGGTTCGTGCTTGAAGAAGCCGGCGTGATCGAAGGCGATCCAACGAAGCCGCGCTGGATTGTCGATCCGCTCGACGGGACCAGCAATTTCCTGCACGGCATCCCGCATTTTGCGGTTTCCATCGCCGCGCAGGAACCGAAACTGGATGGTTCCGGCTGGGGCGATGTGGTCGCTGGCGTCGTCTATCAACCGATTACGGACGAGACCTTCTGGGCCGAAAAGACGCGGGGGGCGTGGTTGCAGGATGCACGGTTGCGCGTTTCGGCGCGCCGCCATCTCGACGAGGCGCTGATCGCCACCGGCATTCCCTTTGCCGGTGCCGGTGATTCCGCCCAATGGAGCGCGATTTACGCGGCGATCGGCCCGAAGGTGGCGGGCATTCGCCGCTTCGGTTCGGCGGCGCTCGATCTCGCCTGGGTTGCGGCAGGTCGCTATGACGGTTTCTGGGAAAGCGGCCTCAGCCCCTGGGATACGGCGGCGGGCTGCCTGCTGGTGCGCGAAGCGGGCGGGTTCGTGACTGACTGGCGCGGTCGGTCGTTGCCGGTGTGCGACCGCGAAGTGCTGGCCGGGAATGATCCGCTGCATTCGCGCCTGCACAAGCTGGTGGCGACGGCGATCAAGGGCGACTAAGGGTTTTGGCAGCTTGAAGAGCGGGCGCGGCGCGGCTAGAGGCGTCGCTCTGCGCGGGGCCCCTGTGGCGGAATTGGTAGACGCGAACGACTCAAAATCGTTTGTCGCAAGACGTGCCCGTTCGAGTCGGGCCAGGGGCACCATCGCAAACGCACCTCCCGGCCCGCCAGCGGCGCAGATGCGCTTCGCATCGGCGACAAAGCCGTGCTAGGACGTTAACAATGCCGGGCATTCCTTCCTTCCATGCAATCGCCGCAATCGTGGTGACGATCGGCATGTTTGTCGGATTTGCGCGTGGGCGCATGTCGGTCGAAATTGTTTCGCTGCTGACTATCGCGGTCATTGCGGTGGGCCTCTATTTCTCTCCCCTGCCGCACACAGAACCGACCGATGGCTTCCGGCTCGCCTTCGGAGGCTTCGGTCATTACGCGCTCATCACCATCTGTTCGCTGATGATCATGGGCCGGGCACTGGTCGTCACTGGAGCGCTGGATCCTGCCGCCCGGCTGCTGGAGCGGGTGTGGAAACTCAACAAGCAACTTGGCCTGCTGGTGTCACTGGTGATGGCGCTCTGCCTCTCGATGATCGTCAATGACACGCCGGTGCTTGTGCTGTTGCTGCCGATCTTTGTGCAACTCGCCGCGCGTGGGGCCATGCCTGCCTCCAAGACGCTGATCCCGCTTAACGCGGCAGTGCTGATCGGAGGCATGGCGACGACTATCGGCACCTCTACCAATCTGCTGGTGGTCTCGATTGCGCGCGACCTGGGCATGCCGCCGATGAACGTGTTTCACTTCACGCCCATCGTGCTCACCGCCGCGCTGGTCGCGCTACCCTATCTCTGGCTGGTGATGCCGCGCCTGCTGCCCGATAACAGCGTTGATGCAACGCATGAGGCGCGCCGTTTTCAGGCGCTGCTGCGTGTGCCGGCGGGCAGCGAGCTGGTTGGCAAGACCCTGGCCGCGATAGGCGGGCGCCTGCCCGAGGCATTCGCCTTTGACGAAGCGCTGTCCGGCCCGATCGAACCGCGTCAGCGCATCCGCATTTCGGGTACACATGAGGCGTTGGAAGAAGCGACGCGAACGCTCAAGGGGGATATCGCCCCGGCCTGGGTGATGGACAAGATTCGCAAGAAGTCGTCCATCAAGGGCGAGGATGTCGTCGTCGTCGAAATGGCGGTGACCGCGGATTCGCGCCTCATCAACCGGACTCTGGCGACCTCGGGTATCGCCGATCTTTACAACACCGCGGTGCTCGGCATTCACAAGCCCAAACGTCTGATCGGACCGGAGCAGGACGCCAGTGAAGAAACCCGCATTGCCGAAGGCGACGTATTGCTGGTGATCGGGCTGATTGACGATCTGCAGGAATTCGCCCGGGGTGACAGCCTGCTGATCCTCGACGGGGCGAAGGAAATTCCGCGCCGGTCCAAGGCGCTGCTGGCGCTGGCAATCATGGTGTTTTCAGTGGCGACCGCGTCGGTTGGCATTTTCCCCATCGCCATCGCGGCACTGGTCGGCGCGATCCTGATGTTCGTTACCGGTTGCGTCAAATTCGACCGGGTGGGCCGGGCGTTGTCTGGCAAGGTCATCGTGCTGGTCGCGGCCAGCATCGCCATCGGCAGCCTGGTGCTGGAAACCGGCGCGGCTGCCTGGCTGGGCGATGTCATGGCGCTGTTCCTGCAGTTCCTGCCGCCTGCGGCAATTCTGGCCGCGATCATGCTGTTCGTCACGCTGCTCACCAATTTTGCGTCCAACGCGACTGCCGCCACCATCGGCACGCCGATCGCCTTCAATATCGCCAACACGCTGAACCTGCCGGAAGAGCCGCTGATCCTGGCGGTGCTGTTCGGGTGCAACCTGTGCTACGCGACGCCCATCGCTTATCAGACCAATATGCTCATCATGGGCGAGGGCGGGTACAAGTTCGGAGATTATATCCGCACCGGGGTGCCGCTCGTTTTGCTCATGGTCACTACGCTCTCGATCCTGCTGGTTACGAAGTACGGAATGTGAGCGATTTTTCTCACGCTTGACCCGGCGCAAAGACATGGCGCTGCCGGCTCGTTTATGGTCACTGCCATGAAAACACCCGGAGGAGACGACATGGCCGAAGATCAGCAGGTAAGGGCAAGGCTTGAAGGAAAGCTGGCGGAGTTGCTCCGCCGTTCCGGCGCGATCGAGGATGATCTGCGCGGCCCGCTTGAAGCAGATTCGGAAGAGCAGGCGGTCAACCTCGCCGATGATGAGGCGCTGGCGGGTGTCGATGACGTTTTGCAGCACGAAATTGGCGAAATCCGTCAGGCTTTGCTGCGGCTTGAAAGCGGCACATATGGCATTTGCGCAGCCTGCGGCGGCACGATTCAGGCCGCCCGGCTTGAGGCGTTGCCCTATGCCACGCGCTGCATCCAATGCGCCTGAACAGTGATCGATCCAGTCGATTTGGAAAGTTGGAAAAATCGACTGGCTCAATTGTCTCCATTAGCTAAGAAAGCGGTTCATCATCCAGTAGAGGAGTATTGTCATGGGTTTGAAGGGTTCGAAAACGGAAGAAAATCTGAAAGCGGCCTTTGCCGGCGAAAGCCAGGCCAACCGCCGCTATCTCTATTTCGCGCAGAAGGCTGACGTCGAAGGTTACAATGACGTTGCGGCCGTGTTCCGTTCCACCGCTGAAGGTGAAACCGGTCACGCGCATGGCCACCTCGAATATCTTGAAGAATGCGGCGATCCGGCCACCGGTGAACCGATCGGCGATACGGCGTCCAACCTCAAGGCCTCAATCGCGGGCGAAACGCACGAATATACCGACATGTATCCGGGCATGGCCAAGACGGCGCGCGACGAAGGCTTTGACGAGATTGCTGACTGGTTCGAAACGCTGGCCAAGGCGGAAAAGAGCCACGCCGGCAAGTTCCAGAAGACGCTGGACACGCTCGACGCCTGACCGGCTCATTTCACTCCTCGTCATTGCGGGGAGCGAAGCGACGAAGCAATCCGGGCGCGTGCCAGTCGCTCTGGCCTGTCGCCCCGGGTTGCCGCGCCGCCTTCGGCGGCTCGCAATGATGAAGGAATGAAACCGCAATGGAAGGCAGCCTCGAAGCACCGAAACGGCACACCATCGCGTGGCGTGACGAAGCCTTTTACGATGAACCCCAGCTTGAGGCGGAACTGCGTAGGGTGTTCGACATCTGCCATGGCTGCCGCCGCTGCTTCAATCTGTGCGACAGTTTCCCGATTCTGTTCGACGCGATTGACGACAGCCCGAATGAAGAGGTCGACGACCTGACTGCGGGCGATCTCAAGGCGGTCGTGGACGCATGCACCCTGTGCGACATGTGCTTCATGACCAAGTGTCCCTATGTCCCGCCGCATGAATTCGACCTTGATTTTCCGCATCTCATGTTGCGCCACCGTGCGGTTGAACATCGCAAGGGCGAAACCTCGCTGGTGGACCGGCAACTGGCCGAGATGGACCGTAATGGCGCGCTGGGCACGGTGCTGTCAGGGGCGGCCAACTGGGCGACGAAGGAAGGCAACGGCCTGACCCGTCCGTTGCTGGAGACGGTGCTGGGCATTGACCGGCGCGCGCATATCCCGCCGTTCGAGGATACGCCGCTGACGAAGAAGGGGCCGGCAATTCTGCCCCGGCCCAACCCGGACGGCCCGGCCTTTGGCCGCAAGGTGGCGATCTATGCCGGCTGCCATGACGAATTCAATGACAACACACCGGGCTATGCCGCGATCAAGGTCTTTGCGCATCAGGGGCTCGAGGTCCGGATCGAACATCCCGACTGCTGCGGCATGCCCAAGTTCGAAAATGGCGATCTGCCTGCCGTAGCCAGTGCGGCTGAGCGTATTTCCGGGCATTTCGCGCCTCTGATCGAAGACGGCTATGATATCGTGGCGCTGACCACGAGCTGTGCGCTGATGCTCAAATTCGAATGGCCGTTGATTGAACCTGATAGTGGCCAGGTGGAATTGCTCAGCCGCCACACCTTCGACGTTTCCGAATATGTGGTGCGCCTGGCCAAGGATGTCGGGCTGGCCCCGATTGAAGCCATGCCGCGCTCCATCGCCGTGCATTTCGCCTGCCATGCCCGCGCGCAGAACATGGGGCCCAAGGCGATAGAAATGCTCAAGCTGATTCCTGAAGCCAAACCGAAACTGACCGAACGCTGTTCGGGCCACGGCGGCAAATGGGGCCTGTACAAGGAAAATTTCGACCGGGCGCTGAAAGTGGGGCGGCCGACCGGGCGGGCGCTGGTCAAGGATGAACCCGATATCATCGTATCGGAATGCCCGCTGGCTGGCCCGCATCTACGCCAGGTGATTGAAGCGAATGGCGGCGAACCGCCGGAACGCATCGGACACCCCATCGAAGTCATCGCCGCTGCATACGGCCTGTAAATCGGATCAATCAGAAATGCCTCGCGACCTCAGAACCATTACCGCTGACGATATTTTGCCGCTGGACCAGTATGAATCGATCCGGCGCGACAAGAAGCAGGAAGCGATCCTGCGCAAGAAGCTGACCCGCGTATCCATCGGGCCGAACGCTACGGCAATGTTCGAAACCTGGGACAGCATGTGGTTGCAGATCCAGGAAATGCTGCGGATCGAAAAGGGCGGTGCGGAACAACTGGCAGACGAACTGGCAGCTTACGATCCGATGGTGCCCAAGGGGCACGAGCTGACCATTACGCTGCTGTTCGAGGTGGAAGACCCGGTGCGGCGCGATGCTTTTCTGCGCACGATCGGCGGCGTCGAAGATCACGTCTGGCTGCAGATTGGCGATGATCGCATCGCCGCGCGGCCCGAAGGCGATGTGGTCCGCACGCGGGAGAGCGACAACAAGGCCAGCGCGGTGCATTTCCTGCATTTTGATCTGACGCAGTCTCAGGTGGAAGCGTGGAAGAGCGGGCAGGGCCAGCTCATGATCCTGATCGATCACCCCAATTACGGTCATGCTGCGCTGATTGGTGAGGAGGGACGCGCCTTTCTGGCCCGCGACTGTTTTTGAGGCAAGTTGGGTTATTCGACGATCGAACCGGATCGGCGCGCCGAAGCGGCGATCAGCTTGGCTAGTTGAGCCTCGCGAATCCCGGGATCGGTGGGCAGCCCCCCACCGTTCATTTCCGCGATCAGCTTGGCGCGCTCTTCCTCGGACAGCGAATCCCATTCCGCCTTCGAAATGCCGAACTGCCGGTAAGCACCGGGAACGAATTGCGGCGCGGCCCCACCCTTGAATACATCGGGATTATAATCCGCCTGGCTGCCTACCGTGTCCATCGGCGCTCCGAACTCGCCGCTGTCCTTGCCGAATCCGCCGCCTTTCCTTTCCAGACCGGATGATTTGATCAGTTTTGCCGTGCCATATTTGGCAGCTGATGCAGCTTTCATCTCGGCATTCTGCTCACGGCTGCGAATTTCGTCAGCCATCGCCTCGCGATTTTCACCATCGGCAAACATCGCTACCAGCAGCGTGACCACAAGAGTGACAACCGCGAAATGGTGGTAAATCTTTGGAACGGATGCTACGTCGATCTTGCTCAGCATGGCCACCTGCGCCTAGCAGGCGAGGGTTAACGGCCCCCCGTTCCCATTGGTTAGCAGCCGGATACCGGTTCAAATTGCCTGATCCCATGCTCAGTGGTGGCGAACTTCAGAAATAATTGCCGAGGCGGTGAAACAAGGCGTTGATCTGGGCCAGTTCTTGCGGATCGTCAGTGGTCTTCGCATGGCTGGCGAGCGCAGCGCGCAGCAACTTGAAATCCGCGGTGGAGAACAAGGCGCGGGCTCGTGAAGGTTCGCGGCCCTGTGGCTGGTTCTCATCCGACATCATTGCACTCCTTGAAAGACTTTCGTGTTCCTTGGTCCGCTTCGCCCGATTCGGCAAGTGCGCGCGCGGCCAATTCGCCATGTGGCCAGATACCCGCTAGCTGACGAAGTCGGAGGCCAGCCATCAAGGGTAAACGGGCCGGATACCATTAGGACGGTAACCGTCGCCCCTTGCAATCACGAGGTTTTTCATCATCGCTGTAAAATTTACCGACATTTCATTCCTTGGCCTATTCCCTGCTGGCGCTTTCGCAGGTCGAACTGGGCGATCCGGGAGGTGGCCTGGAAGATGCCCGCGCGGCTTACCGTCTGCAACGCTGGGGTATGGCGCCAACCATGGCGCTGAGCGAAGCGATGGGTGCGATCAAGGGACAAGAAGTAGGCGCGGCCAGCCTGCGCAACAAGCTGCAGCATTTTCCAGTGCTGCGATAGGCGTACTGTGTCCCCCGTAGGCACGCACCAATAAGAAAGGGCAGCCCTTGCAGGCTGCCCTTTCCCTCCTCTCCCAAACTGGGAGCCCTCTTTTGGCGGGAGTTGCGAAGATCGCAAGCAGTCCTGCAAAAATTGCATGAGATAGCTCCTGAACTGTTGCTGCGGGGACACAGAGTCTGGACAGTTGGCGTGCGTTTCGCCACTGGCGGCGGATGCTGCGCCGCCTGCTTTCCCGAACCGATCCACTGGCAAGGCTGCTGCTTGTCGCGATTGCGCTGGCGGCACTGCTTCCCGCCACGGGCCAGGCGCGGATGATCGGCCAGTATGTGTCGAACTGTGCGGTCTTCATTCTCTTCTTCCTGAACGGTGTCCGCCTGCCACGCGCGGAGATTATCCGCGGGCTGGCGCATCTGCGGTTCCTCGTGCCGCTCGCGCTTTGGGTGTTCGGAGCAATGGCGCTTACCGGATGGGCGCTCGCGCATCTTCTGGCGGGCATCCTGCCGGCCGCAGTCGCTCTGGGTTTTCTCTATCTGGGAGTTCTGCCGACAACTGTGCAGTCTGCTACCGCCTATTGTTCCCTGGCGCGGGGCAATGTCGCCAATTCGGTCGTTGCGGCGGCATCGCTCAACATTCTTGGTGTTTTCGTCAGCGCGCCGTTCTTCGCCCTGCTTTCCGGGACCAGCCGAGCCGATGTTGGCGGAGAAAGCCTGATCAAGGTGCTGCTGCTGTTGCTGCTGCCCTTTGTGCTGGGACAGATCGCGCAGCGCTGGACCCGCGAATGGGTGAGCGATCACCGCCAACTGGTAGCCGTGATGGACCGGATGACCATCGGCATCGCGGTTTACATCGCGTTTTCAGGGGCGGTCGAGCAGGGCATCTGGCGGATGCTGGGCATGGCGGACTGGGCCGCGCTGCTCGCTGCGGTCGGCATCATGCTGCTAATCGGTTTCGGCGGAGCCTGGCTGCTGAGCGGTGCGCTGCGTCTGGCGCATGCAGATCGCATCGCCTTTCTGTTCGCGGGCGGGCAGAAAAGCATCGCCATGGGGGCGCCGCTCGCCGCTGTGCTGTTCTCCCCTGCCATGGCCGGGCTGCTGCTGATCCCGCTGCTGACCTATCATTTGATCCAGCTGCTGCTGTCCGCGCCGCTTGCCGCGCGGCTCAGGCCTGATTGACGGCTGCAGACTCGCGCTGGTTATGGCGCACCGACCACCACAGCGACAGGCCGATCAGCGTTGCGCCAATCAGGCCGGTGATGGCTTCGGGAATGTGGAAACGGGCCGACAGCAACATGATGGCCCCGAGCGCGATGATCGCCCAGAAAGCACCATGTTCGAGGTAGCGATATTCTCCCAGTGTCCCCTTGCGCACCAGCATGATCGTCATCGATCGCACGAACATGGCACCGATTGACAGGCCCAGCGCGATCACCGCCATATTGTTTGACAGCGCAAAGGCGCCGATGACCCCGTCGAAGCTGAAGCTGGCGTCGAGCACGTTGAGGTATAGAAACCCGCCCAGGCCCGATCTGATTACCGCGCCCTGAGCCCGCAAGGCCTCTTCGCGCAGTTCCAGCACGGTCCCGATTGCCTCCACGCAAATGAAGGTGACGATGCCCAGCACGCCGGAAATCATGAAAGTCAGTGCCTCGTCCGGCGAAAGCAGCGCGGAAACGCCCCACAGGCCAAGCAGGAGCAGGGCAATTTCGGCCGCATATACCGCAGAGACCCGCGCCAGCTGCTCTTCCAGCCAGGCGATCCAGTGCACTTCCTTGTCCGCGTCGAAGAAGAATTTGAGACCGACCATGGCAAGGAACGCGCCGCCAAAACCGGCAATCCCGACATGTGCTGACGAGACGATCCGTTCATATTCCTGCGGATCGTTGAGCGAGAGGTGCAGGGCATCCATGGGGCCAAGCCCGGCCGCGATGGCCACGATGCCAAGCGGGAACAGCACCCGCATGCCGAATACGGCAATCGCCATGCCCCAGGTCAGGAAGCGTCGCTGCCAGATTTCGTCCATCTCTTCCAGAACCGTGGCGTTGACCACGGCATTGTCGAAGGAAAGGGAGATTTCGAGGATGGACAGGACAATGACAATCCACAGCACCTGCGCCATGCCTTCGACAGAGCCGGACTGGCCCCAGCCATACCAGGCGGCGAGCGCCAGGCAGACGATCGTGAACAGCATGGAAGCGCGATAATATTCGAGCAAAGACGTGATCCTGAAGCTGTCGGGTTGGTGAGGCCTGGCTTAATCCCTGGGCTGATAAGTCTGGTCGGGGCCGGGGAAGGCGCGCGTGCGGACCTCTTCGGCGTATTTTTCAGCCGCGCCCTGAATGGTCGATGCAATATCCTCATACCGTTTCACGAAGCGTGGCACCCGTTCGAACATGCCCAGCATGTCTTCGGTGACCAGTACCTGTCCGTCGCAATGCGCGGAAGCGCCGATACCGATGGTCGGGCAGGAGACAGCCCTGGTCGCGGCGATGGCGATTGGTTCGACCACCCCTTCCACGACCACGGCGAAGGCGCCCGCTTCATCCAGCGCGACCGCGTCACTCACGATCTTGTCAGCCTCGGCTTCGCTGCGCCCGCGCGCCATATAGCCGCCCAGCACGTTGACTGCCTGCGGGGTGAGGCCGACATGGCCCATGACCGGGATGCCGCGCGTATTGAGGAAGGATACGGTTTCGGCCATCGCCGCGCCGCCTTCCAGCTTAACGGCTGCCGCGCCGCTGGCCTTCAGAAGATAGGCCGCGCTCTCGAACGCCTGCTGCGGGGATTGTTCATAGCTGCCAAACGGCATGTCCACAATCACGGCGGCGTGATAGCTGCCGCGCACCACAGCGGCGGCGTGATTGGCCATCATCTCCAGCGTGACCGGGATGGTGGAGGGCAGGCCGTAAATCACCTGGCCCAGCGAATCTCCGACCAGCAGCAAGTCGCAGGCCGCATCCAGCAGCTGCGCCTGCCGTGCGGTATAAGCGGTCAGCATCACGATGGGTTCGGCGGTCACCCCGTCCTGCTTGCGCGCCCTGATTTTGGGTACGGTAAGCCGCTTCATCGGCGCGGGCGTAGGGGTGGCGCGGCTGGTCGAGGTGTCGAGCTGGAAGGTCGTGGACATGCGCTGGCTTCTAGACCGACTTCTATGACTGGGGAAGTATTCTGATTGCCTCTTGTGAATCCGTGCCTCGCCGCTAGCTTCGCCGGAAATTTTCTTGAGGCGCATCGCGGGGAGATGTCCATGTTCGGTCGCGTAAAACCACTCGATGCCATTCTGGCGACAGCGGAAAAGAAGAGCCTGCATCGCAGCCTTGGCGCTTTCCAGCTGACGATGCTCGGCGTCGGTGCGGTGATCGGCACGGGGATTTTCGTTCTGACCGCAGAGGCGGCCCAGAAGGCCGGGCCAGGCATGATGCTGAGCTTTGTCATCGCTGGCGTGGTCTGTGCGGTGGCGGCGCTGTGCTATTCAGAAATGGCTTCGATGGTGCCGGTTTCAGGTTCGGCCTATACTTACAGCTATGCCGTAATGGGCGAGACGCTGGCCTGGATGGTGGGCTGGGCGCTGGTGCTGGAATATGCGGTGGCGGCGGGTGCGGTGTCCGTTGGATGGTCCGGCTATTTCGTGGGCCTGTTGCGGGAGTATCTGGGGCTTGCGATTCCGCCAGAGCTGGTCAACGCCAATGCGCTTATTGCACATATCAAGCTGGCGTTCGGAGCGCCGATGTCCGACGAACTGGTCACCGCAATCGATGTGGGTGGCTATATCAATTTGCCGGCCTTCCTGATCGCCCTGCTTGTGACCTGGCTGCTCGTGATCGGGACACGCGAAAGCGCGATGGTCAATGCGGTGCTGGTGGTCGTCAAGATCACCGCGCTTACGGCCTTCATCGCACTCGCCATTCCGGTTATGAATTCCGACAATTTCGAGCCGTTTGCTCCGCTCGGCTTCGCGGGGATATCGGCTGCGGCTGCTTCGATCTTCTTCGCTTATGTCGGCTTCGATGCCGTCTCCACGGCAGCAGAAGAAACGAAGAATCCGCAGCGCAACATGCCAATCGGGCTGATTGGCAGCCTGGGTATCTGCACGATCTTCTACCTGCTGGTGGCCTGGGGCGTTATCGGTTCGGTCGGGGCGCAGCCACTGTTAGACAGTGCAGGCAAGGGTATCGAACCGGGTAATGCAACCGCCATGGCGGCTGCTTGCGCGGATGTTGCCGGTCAGGCGGTGGTCTGTTCGAAAGAGGCACTGGCATGGACGCTGCGCGAGATTGGCTGGAAACAGATCGGCAATCTGGTCGGACTTGCGGCGGGCATCGCTCTGCCTTCCGTGGTGCTGATGATGATGTTTGGCCAGACCCGCATTTTCTTTGTGATGAGCCGTGACGGGCTGCTGCCCGAAGTCCTGAGCCGTGTGCATCCCAAATATCACACGCCGCATGTTGTCACGATCATTACCGGCATTGCGGTCGCCTGCTTCGCGGCGCTGTTCCCGGTCGGCCTGCTGGCTGATATTTCCAATTCCGGCACCCTGTTCGCCTTTGCCATGGTGGCCATCGCCGTGATGGTCCTGCGCCGGACCGATCCATCCCGTCACCGCCCCTTCCGGACCCCGGCGGTGAATCTTGTTGCGCCGCTGGCCATTGCTGGCTGCGTCTATCTGTTCTTCAGCCTGTCAGGATACACGCTCTCCTTGTTTGCGGGCTGGGCTGTGTTCGGCCTGTTCGTCTATTTCTTCTATGGGCGCAGGCACAGCCATGTCGGACGCGGTCATGTCGAAGTGCATGAGGGCGATCCCGAAACACCGCCGCGGCCGGTGCCGCCGCTGCCCGGAGGGGTCGAACTAGACTGAACTCTGTTCGTTTGACTGGAAAGGGGCCGTTCCGACCAGAGCGGCCCTTTTCATTTGTATCTCTTGCGAATCGCTCTGCTTGAGAACATAATAAGAACATGGAGCGATTCTCATGACCTGTTTGCCTGCCCTTCCGGCTGGCTGTTCCGGCGCCTCGTGGCGGCCGAGGCTGGCGGTGCCAGCGCGGAAGGAAGAAATATTTGCATCCGGGCGCGAAGCTTGCGGCGCGGCCCTGGCCTTGGCACTGGCCTGTGATCGGTTGCTGAACCCGTCAGACGAAGCGAGCGCCCCGCAGCGGGATGAACGAAGCTGGCTGTGGGTGCAGGACAGGGCGGCGATGCGCCTTGGCGGACGGCCCTATGTGCCGGGTCTTCCGGTGCGGCTGCGTCACCGGCTGATTCATGTTGCTGCGGAAAAACCGCAGGATGCGCTGTTCGCTCTTGAAGAGGGGCTGCGCTGCCTTGGCCTGGCTTTCGTCATCGGGGAGATCGCCGGTAATCCCCGCGCGCTCAATTTCACCGCCTCGCGCCGTCTGGCCGTGGCAGCGGAACGGCACGGGGTGCCTCTGTTCCTGGTCCGGATCGATGCGGAGCGCGATCCTGGCGCGGCACGGATGCGCTGGGCCGTGCAGTCAGCCGCTTCGCCACCACCGCGCTGGAACCTGCAGGCACCCGGCGTGCCCAGTTGGCGGGCAGAACTGTTTCGCGCCCGCGTTCACAGACCCGGAGAATGGATATTGCGTGATGATGGAGGGAGCCTCATCGCCAGCGTCAGGCCTGCCGCCGCGCCGGATCATGACGTTGTGGCTGGCCAATCTGGCGATCGATCGCTGGCGGGGCAGGCTGGCGCCAAATGAACGGCATGGGGCCGATGCCACGCCGCTCGCCCTGATCGGCGAAACGGCGCATGGCCCGCGCATAGAAGCAGTCAACGCAGCAGGGCTTGGCGCAGGCGCAGAGGCGGGCATGATGCTGGCCGATGCGCGAGCGCTGTGCCCGCAGATTGCCACGGCCCCTGCCGATCCGGCGGGCGACCTTGCCTTTCTGGAAACATTCGCACTGTGGGCGCAGCGCTGGGGGCCGTGGAGCGCGCTGGACCCGCCCGATGGCGTGCTGGTGGATGTAACCGGGGTAGCGCATCTGTTCGGCGGGGAAGCGACCCTTCTGGCCGAGGCACGCCGCCTGCTGGCTGGACGCGGGCTGGCCGTGCGCGCGGCCATTGCCCCCACTGCCGGGGCTGCCTGGGCGCTGGCGCATTTCGGCACATGTTCAGGGCGGGAACAGGCGATCCTGCCAGCGGATGAGGATGCGGCCATGCGGTTGGCCGATCTGCCGGTGGCGGCGCTGCGGCTTGATGGGGATGTGCTGCTGGTGCTGCGCCGCCTCGGGCTGAGGCGGATTGGCGACCTGACCAGGATTGGCCGGGATGCATTGCAACGCCGGTTCCGCAGCCGTCATTCCCCCGCCGCCAATCCGCTTGTCCGGCTTGACCAGTTGCTGGGCCGCGTGCCCGAACCATTGCTGCCGGTAATGGCGGTGGAGGCGCCGCTGGTCTTGCGCCGCCTGCTGGAACCGCTCCGCCATCGGGGGCTGCTGGACCGGGTCGTGACGGAGCTTGCAAGCGACATGGCGCGCGAACTGGAAGGCCGGGGGCAGGGCGCCCGCAGGCTGGAACTCGGCCTCTGGCGGGTCGACGGAGATGTGCTGCTGCGCCGGCTGGAACTGGCCGCTGCCACGCGCGACCCGGCGCATATGACGCGGCTGCTTGCCGAAAAGCTGGGCGATGTGGAAGCTGGTTTCGGTATAGAGCTGGTCCGGCTGCGCGCCAGCTGGACGCAACCCCTGCCGCTCACCCAGTCCGGTTTTGAGGCGACTGGTGAAGATCATGGCACATCGCTTGCTGCCTGTATGGACCGGCTGATCGTGCGGCTGGGGGAACAGGCGGTGCGCCGCCCCCTGCCGCATGCCAGCCACCTGCCTGAACGGGCCCAGCGCTGGCACCCTCCGTTTGAGGCGGCGTGTGCTGTGCAGGACGAACTGGCCTTTCACGCCCGCCCGCTCAAGCTGCTCGACCGGGCAGAACCGATTACCGTGCTTTATGCCACGCCTGATGGTTTGCCGCGCCGTTTCCGCTGGCGCGGGCAGTTGCACGAAGTGGTCCGCGCCGAAGGGCCGGAACGGATCGCACCGGAATGGTGGCGCGAACGCTCGACTGCGCGGCTACGCGATTATTACCGGGTCGAGGATGAGGCGGGGCGGCGTTACTGGCTCTATCGCCTGGGTCTGGCCGGGGACGGGCGCGGCGGCATGCCGCAGTGGTTTCTGCACGGGCTGTGCGCCTGATGCCCGACAGGCCGCCCGCCTCGCCGCGTTTCCGTGTCACGCCTGATCCGGAGCATGCCCTGCCACCGACCCGGGCGTCTTTCATCGAACTGGGCGTTGCCAGCTGCTTTTCCTTCCTGCGCGGGGCGTCCGATGCGGCGGATCTGGCCACCACCGCCCGTGCGCTTGGTTACGATGCCATCGGGATTGCTGATGCCAATTCTATGGCCGGGGTGGTGCGCATGCATATCGCCGCGAAGGAATTGAAGCTGCGCCCGGTGATCGGTTGCCGGATCGAGACGGTGGAGGGGCTGGTTTTTCTCGCCTATCCGCGCGACCGTGCCGCCTATGGGCAGCTGTGCCAGCTCGTTTCCGCCGGGCGCATGACAACGCCGGACGGTGCATGGCAGGACAAGGGCATGTGCCAGATTACGCTTTCCATGCTGGCCGGGCATGCGGAAGGAGTCCAGCTGATCCTGTTGCCACCGGACGATCTGGCCAGGCGCTTCACCATTGGCGAACAGACCGGGAAAGTGGTCAGGCTGGATGGGGCAGCGCTGGATGCAGAGGTCTGCGGTCGCCTGGAAACAATCCTTCCTCAACTGACCGCTCAACTGCCCGGTTTGCGCCATGTCGCGGCCAGCTATCTTTACCGGGGTGACGATGTCACCCGGATCGAGCGGCTTGATGCGCTGGCCAGGGCCAATGGCCTGTCCATTCTTGCGACCAATGATGTTCATTATCACGCGCCCGAACGCCGCCCGCTTCAGGACGTGATGACGGCCATCCGTCACAAGCTGCCAGTGGTGCGGGCCGGCCATCTGCTGCACGCCAATGCCGAACGCCACCTGAAAGACCCGGCAGAGATGGAACGGCTGTTCGCGCGCTGGCCGCATGCAATCAAGGCCGCGCGCGAGGTGGCCGATGCCTGCCGGTTCAGCCTGGACGAACTGCGTTATGAATATCCGCAGGAACGCTATCCCGGCGGCATGACGTCACAACAATGGCTGGAGAAGCTGACGTGGGACGGAGCTAAAACGCGTTACCCCAATGGTTTGCCAGAATCTGTTGAGGAGACTTTGGAACGTGAACTGGCGCTGATCGGCAAGCTGGAACTGGCCCGCTATTTTCTGACGATCAAGGATATTGTCGATTTCGCGCGGGCGCAAAATCCGCCGATCCTGTGCCAGGGGCGGGGATCAGCGGCCAATTCGGCGGTGTGTTATTGTCTGGAAATCACCTCTGTCGATCCTGCTCGCCACCAGTTGCTGTTTGACCGTTTCATCTCTGAAGAACGCAAGGAGCCGCCCGATATCGACGTTGATTTCGAGCATGAGCGGCGTGAGGAGGTGATCCAGTATATTTACCGGAAATACGGCCGCCACCGCGCCGGGCTATGCGCCACGGTGATTCATTACCGGCCGCGCATGGCAATCCGCGAAGTGGGCAAGGCAATGGGGCTTTCGGAAGATGTCACCTCGGCCCTGGCCCGCACCGTATGGGGCAGCTGGGGCAAGGAAATCGGTGAGCGCCATGTGGCGGAAACGGGCATGAATCTGAATGACCCGCATCTGCGGCGTGTTCTCAGACTGACCGAACAGATGATTGGAATGCCACGTCATTTGTCCCAGCATGTGGGTGGCTTCATTCTGACCGAGGGTGCCCTGACGCAAACCGTGCCGATCGGCAATGGCGCCATGCCGGATCGCAGCTTCATCGAATGGGACAAGGACGATATTGATGCGCTGGGCATACTGAAGATCGATATCCTCGCGCTGGGCATGCTGACCTGCATCAGGAAAGCCCTCGATCTGATCGAAAATCATCATGAAAGGCATCTGGCTCTGGCCACTGTCCCGCGTGAGGACCGGGCGGTTTATGCCATGTTGTGCAAGGGCGATTCGCTGGGGGTTTTCCAGGTGGAGAGCCGGGCGCAGATGAACATGCTGCCCCGGTTGCGCCCGCGTGAATTCTATGACCTGGTGATCCAGGTGGCGATCGTGCGCCCCGGCCCGATCCAGGGTGACATGGTCCACCCTTATCTCAAACGGCGACGCGGGGCGGAACCGGTTTCAATCCCTGCGCCCGCGCCTGAGCACGGCCCGCCGGACGAACTTTCCAGCATTCTTGCCCGGACGCTGGGCGTGCCCATCTTTCAGGAACAGGCGATGAAGATCGCGCTGGATGCGGCCAGATTTTCTTCCGCGGAAGCCAACCGGCTGAGGAAGGCGATGGCCACGTTCCGCAGCCGGGGGAAAGTGGACGAGCTGGAAGAGATGATGGTCGAACGGATGGTGGCGCGCGGTTACGATCGCGACTTCGCTCAACGCTGCTTCAACCAGATCCGGGGGTTTGGCGAATATGGCTTCCCGGAAAGCCATGCTGCCAGCTTCGCGCATCTTGTCTATGTTTCGAGCTGGCTGAAATGCCACTTTCCGGCGGCTTTTGCCTGTGCGCTGCTCAATTCCCAGCCGATGGGTTTCTATGCCCCGGCCCAGATCGTGCGCGATGCCCGCGAACATGGGGTGGAGGTGCGCCCCGCAGATGTGAATCATTCACTGTGGGATTGCACGCTGGAACCGGTGAGCGGCGGCGTGGTCGCTCTGCGCCTCGGCCTGAGGCAGGTGGACGGGTTGCCTGAACATGTTGCAGCCAGGCTGGTGGCCGCGCGCGAAAGCGGTTCGTTTGACAGCGTCGGCGCATTGCAGGACCGGGCGGGGCTTTCTCCCGCGCATCTCGAAAGGCTGGCCAGCGCCGATTGCTTCACATCGCTGGCCTGACGCGGCGGCAGGCGCTGTGGGATGCGCGCAGCCTGGTCACGGCACCCGAACTGCCGTTGTTTGCGGCCGCCCGGGCGCATGCCGAAGGGGCGGAGCGGATCATGACCCGCCTGCCGGCCATGCCGCTTTGCGAGGAAGTGGTGGCCGATTACCAGACCATGCGCCTTTCGCTGAAAGCGCATCCTCTGGCATTCCTGCGTGCCGGACTGGCCGAGCGCGGTTTTACGCGGGCGAGCGAGCTGCGCGATCGGAAATTCCGGTCCATGGTCAGTGTCGCCGGGGTGGTGTTGATCCGTCAGCGGCCGGGCTCGGCCAAGGGGGTCTGCTTCATCACGCTGGAGGATGAGACCGGGGTGGTCAATCTGGTGGTCTGGCCGGACATGATGGAAAGATATCGCAAGGTGGTGATGGGCGCGCGGCTGATAGAGGTGCGCGGACGCGTCGAATATGATGACGAGGTGCTGCATGTGATCGCAGCGCATCTTGAGGATGCGACCGGCCAGTTGCAGCGCCTTGCCAGCGATCCGCTGCCGCCATCCGCCCGGCGCACCGGCCATCCGCGCGATGTACGAATTATACCAAAATCACGCGATTTCCAATAATTGCATGCAATTTTTCAGACAGGTTCGAGTGAATATCCTGCCGAACGCACAGTGCGGACCGGATCGGCGGCCCCGTCCATCTCGATCCCCTTGCGCAGGCGGCGGATGTGGACGTCAACCGTGCGTTCCTCGATCTCGCTGCCCGTTCCCCACACCGCATCCAGCAGTTGTCCGCGCGAAAAGACCCGGCCGGGATGTTCCATCAGGAATTGCAGCAAGCGGTATTCGGTCGGGCCAAGCGCCAGCTTCTGCCCTTTGCGCTCCACCCGGTGCGCCACCGGGTCCAGCGTCAGATCGCCGACGGTCAGCGTTTCCCCGGCCAGTGCGGGACGGACGCGGCGCAGCACGGCAGACACGCGCGCCTGCAGTTCGCGCGGTGAGAACGGCTTGGTCAGATAATCGTCAGCCCCGGTATCGAGGCCACGAATCCGGTCATCCTCGGCGCCGCGTGCGGTCAGCATGATGATCGGAACATTGGCCGTGGCCGGATCACGCCGCAGGCGGCGGCAAACCTCGATCCCGCTGGTTCCTTCGATCATCCAGTCCAGAATGATGAGGTCAGGGATATCTTCCGCCGCCAGCAGCAGCGCCTCATCGCCATCGCCCGTCGCGCGGACATGATAGCCTTCGCGCCGGAAGCGGAACTCTAGCAATTCGGCCAACGCCTTGTCATCTTCGACCAGCAGAAGCTTGGGCGTGCTCATTCTTCGACGGGATAAGTGCCGAGCGCGGCGAAATGCACCATCTCCGCCACATTGGTGGCATGGTCGCCGATCCGCTCCAGATTGCGCGTGATGAACAGCAACTGGGCCGCGCTGCTGATGGTCGAGGGGTTTTCGATCATATGCGAGACGAGGTTGCGGAAAATGCTGTTGTAGAAGGCATCGACCTTTGCATCCCGCTCAATCACGTCAAGCGCCAGCGCCGCATCGCGCGCGGCATAGGCGGTCATCACATCGTGGACCATGTCAGTCGCCACCTCGGCCATGGCCGGAAGCAGGGTGAGAGGTTCGAATGCCTTGCTGACCTCGATCCGTTCGACCCGCTTGGCGATATTCTTGGCATAGTCGCCAATGCGTTCGAGCATCCCCGCAATTTTCAGCGCAGCGACAACTTCGCGCAGATCGTCAGCCATCGGAGCCCGCAGCGCGATCACACGCACAGCAAGCCGGTCCACTTCCGCTTCCAGCGCATCGAGTTTCTTGTCGCGCATCACCACCGCATCGGCCAGTTCGAGATTGCGATGAATCAGGGCGTGCACCGCTTCCTGGGCCGACAGTTCGGCAAGCCCGCCCATCTCGGCGATCAGGCCGCGCAGGCGGGCGATTTCCTCGTCAAATGATCTGACAGTGTGTTCCGTACCCATCAGCCATAACGCCCCGTAATGTAATCCTTGGTCCGTTCCTTGACCGGATTGGTGAAGATATCGGAGGTCGAGCCGTATTCGACCATCTCGCCAAGATGGAAGAACGCCGTCCGCTGCGAAACGCGTGCGGCCTGCTGCATCGAGTGAGTGACGATGATGATTGCGTAACGCCCGCGCAATTCGTCAATCAGCTCCTCGATCTTGGCGGTGGCGATGGGGTCGAGTGCGGAGCACGGTTCATCCATCAGAATGACCTCGGGATCGACGGCGATGGCGCGCGCGATGCACAACCGCTGCTGCTGGCCACCGGACAGGGCCGTGCCGCTGTCTATCAGCCGGTCCTTCACCTCGTTCCACAGGCCGGCCCGTTCCAGCGATCGCTGCACGATCTCGTCAAGATCAGCCTTGTTTTCAGCCAGCCCGTGAATGCGCGGCCCATAAGCGATGTTCTCGTAAATCGACTTGGGGAAGGGGTTGGGCTTCTGGAACACCATGCCCACCCGCGCGCGCAGCTGGACCACGTCCATCGTGCCGATATCCACGCCATCAAGCCTGATTTCGCCGGTAACACGGGCCGAAGGGATGGTATCGTTCATCCGGTTCAACGCGCGCAGGAAGGTCGATTTCCCGCAGCCTGACGGCCCGATGAAGGCCGTGACATATCTGGTTTCAATATCGATCGAGACGCTGTCGATCGCACGCTTCTCGCCATAAAAGACCGAAACGTCGCGCGCGCTCATCTTCGGGGTGAGATCGCTGGGCAAGGCTGATGCCTCCTTCACGGGAACCATGGTTTCGGTTGGCTGATTGCTCACCATTTCTTCTCAAATCGGTTGCGCAGGTAAATTGCGAAGCCGTTCATCACCAGGAGGAACAGCAGAAGCACGATAATAGCCGCAGAGGTGCGTTCGACAAATCCGCGGTCGATTTCGTCCGACCAGAGGAAGATCTGGACCGGCAGGACCGTGGCTGGCGAAGTGAAATTGTCAGGCGGGGTGGCCACGAAGGCGCGCATCCCGATCATCAGCAGCGGGGCCGTTTCGCCCAACGCGCGGGCCATGCCGATGATGGTTCCGGTCAGCATGCCGGGCAGGGCCAGCGGCAGGACATGGTGGAAGACGACCTGCACCGGCGAAGCACCGATGGCCAGCGCCCCGTCCCTGATCGATGGCGGCACCGCCTTGATTGCATTGCGGCTGGAAATGACGATTACCGGCATGGTCATCAGCGCCAGCGTCATCCCGCCGATCAGCGGAGCCGAGCGCATGTTGGGAAACATCCACAGGAATACCGCCAGACCGAGCAGGCCGAAGATGATCGATGGAACCGCAGCGAGATTGTTGATCGACACCTCGATCAGGTCAGTCCAGCGGTTTCGTGCCGCATATTCCTCCAGATAGAGCGCCGCAAGAACGCCGATCGGGAAAGCCAGGGCCAATGTCACCACCATGGTCAGGAAGGAGCCTTTGAGCGCCCCCCAGATACCCACGAGCTGCGGATCGGTGGCGTCCGATCGCGTCAGAAATCCTGCGTCGAAGTTGCGGCTGAGTTTGCCATCGGCAGCCAGGCTCGATGCCAGCTCGCGGATATCCTCAGGGCCGGTGCCGCGCAGGCCAGAGGCCAGATCGTCACTCGCGGGCAGGGTGAGCACTACGCTCCGGTCAAGCAGGGCCGGATCGGCGATGATCCGGTCAGCCACCTCGCGCCAGGCTTCGCTGCCCAGTTGCGCAGCCCCCTGCGATCCCAGCGCCTGTTCTGCCGCGAAGGAAACCGCGGTCGCAAGCCCGGCCTGCTCCAGCGCCTGGACCGCATCGGGATCGGTCAGTCGCGAACGCTCGATCGTCAGCCCGCTTTGCGCGAAATTGACCGGAACCCTGAGTTCGGCCCGCTGGAATCCGCCGATCCCGTTCATTGTCATCGAGACCAGCAGGAACGCCAGAATCAGGACCGACGATGCCACAGCAGCAAAACCGAGCAGGCGAAAGCGACGCTCTGCCGCGTAACGCTGCTTGAGGCGCTTCTGGAAGCGCTCCGTCGTGGTGGAATAGGCGGCGTCAGTCATAGGCTTCACGGAATCGCTTGACGACACGCAGGGCGATGAAATTCAGCGCCAGTGTGACGAGGAACAGCACGAAGCCAAGCGCAAAGGCGCTGAGCGTGGCCGGGTGGTCGAAACTGCCTTCGCCGGTCAGCATGGCAACGATCTGGAAGGTCACGGTCGTCATTGCCTCTAGCGGATTGGCGGATAGATTTGCGGCAGCGCCTGCTGCCATCACCACGATCATGGTTTCACCGATAGCGCGGCTGATCGCCAGCATAACCCCGGCGACGATGCCGGGCAGCGCCGCCGGAACCAGCACCCGCTTGATCGTTTCCGCCGTGGTTGCGCCCATGGCGAGGCTGCCGTCCCGCATTGCCTGAGGAACAGCGGCGATCGAATCGTCGGCCATGGAGGATACGAAGGGAATGATCATCACCCCCATCACCACGCCCGCCGCCAGCGCGCTTTCGCTTGATGCGTTGGAAATGCCGATCGCGGTCGCCCAGTCACGAATGGCGGGGGCGACTGTCAATGCGGCAAAATATCCGTAAACCACGGTAGGCACGCCCGCGAGGATTTCGAGCATGGGCTTGAGCCAGGTGCGCCAGCGTGGCGCCGCATATTGCGTGAGATAGATCGCGCTCATCAGGCCGAGCGGTATGGCCACGATCATCGCGATGATGGCGCCGATGAAGATCGTTCCCCAGAACAGCGGTATCGCGCCATAGCGGGTGGGATCGGCATGAGCAGGATCGCTCATCGGATCAGGCCCCCAATGCGTGCCGAACAGGAAATCGACCGGGGACACCATACCAAAGAAGCGGATCGTCTCGAAGGTCAGCGACACCAGAATGCCGAGCGTCGTCAGGATAGCGACGAGCGATGCGCACAGCAGGATGACCATGACAGTGCGTTCCACCCTGGTTCGGGCAGAAAAATCGGGTCTGAGCCGCAGAAACGACCATGCCCCTCCGGCAAGGCCGATGATCAGTGCGATGGCGATGCCGGTCATCCGCGTCTGGCTGATCGCTTCACGGAAGGGTTCGGCGAGCGCGCGCGCTTCGGCATTATAGGCGGTGGCCGAGCGCCCCGTGGCCAAGGCCGCCGCTTCGTTGAGGATTGTGCGGCGCTGAAAATCGAATTGCGGCAAATCCGCTGCGGCCGGGCTGGAGAGGACCGACTGGAGCACCAGTTGCGGTGCAAGATTGCTCCAGATCACGATAAAGATGGCGAGCGGGATTATGATCCACAGCGCAACGTACCAGGCATGGTATTGCGGCAGGGATTTCATCGCGCGCACGCCATGCGCGCTGCGGAATGCGACGGCGCGCGCGCGCGCGGCCAGCCAGCCTGCCAGCCCCAGCCCCATGGCCAGTAGAATCAGGGTTACGGTCATCCTGCGTTACCTCGCCGGTCAGGGCGCGAAATGGCCGGAATACCAGCGGCTGTGAGGGACAAACTCCCGATCACTGAAAATGAATCCCCTTGTTCCGGACCGGGCAGGTGGCCTTCGCAATCCGCGATGTTGGAACAACGTGACAGTATCATGACAGAGTGCCCGCTTCTTTGGCGAGAATTGGAAATCGAACGGTTACGATGGTGCCTTCACCCTTGACGCTCGCGATGTCCAGTACGCCACGATGACGTTCCACGATATGTTTGACAATGGCCAGACCAAGGCCGGTTCCGCCGCTGGCCTGACTGCGTCCGGGGTCAGTACGATAGAAGCGCCGGGTGAGGTGTGGAATATGTTCCGCATCAATGCCTTCACCGCGATCCGCGACTCGCAGAATTACTCGCTGATGTTCCTCGTCTGGTTCCAGCGACACATCGACCGGCGTGTCCGAAAAGCCGTATTTCAGTGCATTGTCGACCAGATTGCGCACGAGCTGTTCAAGCTGCTGTTCGTCACCGAGGATCAGCAGCGGTCCGGATGCGGGATTGACCATGATGCGTGCCCTATCGTCAGGCGAACCCGCATCATGCGAGGCGCGGGTGACCAGGCCGGCCAGGTCGACCGGCTCGTTCGGACGATCGTGCTTTTCCGCCTCAACCCGCGACAGCGACATGAGGTCATCGACCAGCAATTGCAGGCGATTGGCCTGCTTGAGCACGACCCGCAGGAAATGTTCAACCTCTTCCCGATCCATGTCAGTGCCGGAATCCAGCAGCGTTTCGACATAACCGATGATCGAGGCCAGCGGCGTGCGCAGTTCATGGCTAGCGTTTGCCACGAAATCGGTATGAGCGCGGCTGATATCCGCTTCTGCGGTGCGGTTCACGAGTTCAACAATCCAATAGCGCTCGTCAATCGGAAAGCGGCTCATCTGCCAGATGCTGCGCGGCCCGGTCAGCCCCGGAATAGCCGCAGTGCCGCCATCCGGGCTGTCGAGCAGTTCGACCGCGGCTGGCTGGCGCAACGGCACGCGCGCATCCTGCCCGGCGATATGCTCGCCCAGCGCCTCGCTCGCTGCCGTATTGGCGACAAGAATGCGGTTTCTGTCCAGCAGCAGCATTGGCAGGCCGGAATGCTGGATCAGCTTGCTCATCGTGTCGCGGCTGATCTGCATGCCGCGCTCGCGCCGTTCGACCGGAACGACCTCGGGCCTGCTTATCCAAAGCGTGGCGATCCACAGCACCAGTATCCCGCCGCATATCGCCGCGTCGACACCGGCCAGCAGGATCATCGTGCAAGCTACCAGGGCAAGTGCCATGCCGGGCAGGGGGAAGGAGCGTTGCAGCTTCATGGCGTGGCTCGCTTTAACGGTGCGGGATAGGGCGGGCCAGCCCAAAATCGGCACACCCGCCATTTGCAGCAAAATTTCGCGGGTGGTGCCCTCAACGGGAATCGAACCCGTGCTTCAGCCATGAAAGGGCCGCGCCCTGACTGCCGGACGAAGGGTTCGGGGACTGGCTTGGCGGGGAGATCGGCACCGTGGTGACCCCTACGGGAATCGAACCCGTGTTTCAGCCGTGAAAGGGCCGCGTCCTAACCGCTAGACGAAGGGGCCACGCCGGTGCAGGCCGCGCGTTTAGGGGCGCATGTCAGCGCGGTCAAGCCCCGTCGTCACTCCGCCCAGGCAGCGTCTTCCACATGCAGTTCGGCCTGCCGACGACTCGACCAGTCGTCGATGCGCGCGCGGCCCGCCAGCCACAGCCGCCGCCCCTTTGCGCCGTGCAGCAGCGATTGGCCCAGCTCGCTCTCGGCGGCGCGAAAGGCGATGGCCTTGAAGCTGCCGCCGTCGGTGCCGCTGGCAATCAGGCGAACATGATTCTGGCCGACAATATCAGCCTTCACCAGCCCTACCGGCCCCACCGCAACCCGTGGCCCGGGCCAGCCCACGCCGAACGGCCCCACGCTTTCCAATGTTTCCACAAGTTCCGGCGTCAGCCCGCGCGGCGCGATACCGAGGTCGAGCAGGGTCGCCTGATGCTCTCTCGCCCGGGCCACCAGCGCACCCAGCCGCGAATCGAGAAATTCGGTGAATTCGCCCAGCCGTTCCGGGGCGATGGTCAACCCGGCGGCCATGGCGTGCCCGCCGCCTGCAAGCAGCAGGCCGTGTTCGCGCGCTGCGATAATCGCCGCGCCCAGATCGACACCGGAAATCGAGCGCCCGGAACCCTTGCCGGGCTCATCCACCTGCGAATCGCCGAGCGCGATGACGATGGCGGGTTTGCCCGTCCGTTCCTTGATTCGCCCGGCGACGATGCCGATCACGCCCGGATGCCACCCTGCGCCTGCCAGCACATGAACAGCGCGATTGTGCTGCCCTTCCAGTTGCGCTTCGGCAGCGGCCTGAACTTCCGCTTCGATCGCGCGGCGCTCCTCGTTCAACACGGACAGCCTGGCCGCGATTTGCGCCGCCTCGTCCGGATCCGCAGTGGTGAGCAACCGTACGCCCAGGGTCGATTCGCCAACCCTGCCACCGGCATTGATGCGCGGGCCCAGGGCGAAACCCAGATCACTGCAAGCCGGCGCGCGAGTCAGGCGGCTGGCATCGATTAATGCCGCCATCCCGATGTTTTCGCGCCGGGCCATCACCTTGAGCCCTTGCGTTACCAGCGCCCGGTTCAGGCCGTGCAGCGCAGCGACATCGGCCACGG
The DNA here is from genome assembly GCA_030830695.1 of Caenibius sp. GTDB lineage: Bacteria > Pseudomonadota > Alphaproteobacteria > Sphingomonadales > Sphingomonadaceae > JACKKV01. The sequence goes on from JAURML010000043.1 coordinate 31,235, forward strand.
TGCCAAGCGCGACCAGATCGAGCAGGCCGAACAGGTCCGGCTCTGCGCGCCCGCTGAAATATTCGCGCTGGCGCAGCGTCCGGACCAGCGCGGTGCCGAGGAGGAAGGCCACACCGACCGCCGCCAGATGGCCATGTGCGTGACCCAGGTCGCTCTCATCCAGACGGTTCGGATTGACCAGGGCGGTCGCGAGCGGAAGTTCAGCCGAACATTTGTGATGATCGACGACGATCACATCCACACCGGCGGCATGAGCCTGGGACAGCGCGTCATGGGCCATCGCGCCGCAATCGACAGTCACGATCAGGCTGCTGCCTTCGGCGCCGAGCCGGACCAGAGCTTCGCCGCTGGGGCCATAGCCTTCCAGCAGCCGGTCAGGGATGTAATAGCCTGCTTCGAGCTCCAGCATGGCCAGCAGACGGATCATCAGCGCTGCGCTGGTCGCCCCGTCAACGTCATAATCGCCGTAAATCGTGACTTTCTCGCCGCTCAGCACGGCCTGGGCCAGCCGTTCGGCGGCCGCGTCCATATCGCGAAAGGCGGATGGATCGGGCAGGAAATCACGCAGCGTAGGGTTCAGCTGGCGCGCCAGATCATCGCGCGAGACGCCGCGTGCCAGCAGCAATTGCGCGGCCAGTCCGTTGCCGTCAGCGAAACCGCTATCGCCAAGATCCATGTTGCCGGCGCGCCAGCGCCAAGCCTTGCCCGAAAGCGAGCGTTCGATTCCGTAAACTGCCATGCTGCGTTCGGTCGTCATGCCGCTTCGCTATCGCCTCAATCGAGTGGGACGCAAGTACATGGTGTGATTATCTATGCTGCTCATCACCCGGTTGCATTCTATTGTGGTGAGCGAGCGGCAATGGAGTCGGCATATGAAATATCGGCGAACTGCATTTTTCGGACTGGGTGCCTTTGTGGCGGCGACGCTCGCCATTCCGCTGTTTGCCGATGCAGGGCCAGCCAGCGGTCCGGTCGCCCGTTATGACATCAGGGCAGGGACCATTTCGGGCATGGGCGCGATGGGTCGCGGGATGGGCGCCGCGATGGACATGATGTTCGGTGGCGGCGGGGGCAATGCCGCGCAGCATGAATTGCTGCTGCGGCTGGGTTCGTCACAGGCGCCGGTCAAGGGCGGGCCGAAGGCGGAGCATTTCATGCCCGCCGGCGCGAAGCTCGGCAAATCAGTGATCCTGACCACACCGAAGGAAGAAGCCGCGCCGGTTGACGAGCTTCCGCAGAAGCCGAAAGGGCGGATGCTGGTGTTCTGGGGATGCGGCGAACACGCGCCCAAGGGACAGCCCGTGGTGCTTGATTTTGCGAAAATGGCGGCCGGACAGATGCCACCCGGGTTGTGGACCACCACCATCACCCGCGACTGGGGGCCAACGCTTGCTAACAGCCGTACTTTCGGGCGCTGGCCTTCCGAAGATGGCAAATATGTGAAGGCAGACAGTTCTCTGCTGGGGCCGCATCGCATTGCCGCCAATTACGCGCCGGAAATCAGCTTTACTGCGAACCAGGATTTCATGGCCCCGCTGCGGTCTTCGGCGCGCAAGCAGGCGACTGGATCGACCCTGATCAGCTGGGCCAAGCTGACCGATGCGACCGGTTATCTCGCCTTCCTGACCGGCGGCAAGCAGGGCCCCGATGGCGAAATGGGGGACATGGTGGTCTGGACCAGCAGCGCATCGCGCCAGTTTGGCGGCGGTCTGTCGGACTGGCTATCGCCCGGTCAGGTCGCAAAGCTGGTGACTGACAAGACCGTGCTGCCGCCAAGCGCAACGAGTTGTGTCGTACCGGTAGAAGTGGTGCGCGCGGCGCCGGATTTCCAGTTCGGCATGTTGACGGCGTTCGGGCCGGAGGAGAATTTTTCCTACCCCCCGCGCCCGGCGAGCGCCAGCCAGCCCTGGAACCTCGAATGGACGGCGCGCATCCGGCACCGTTCGATGACCAGCTGGATGGAGGCCCAGGGGATGGTAATGGGCGGTGCCCAGGATCAGCAGCAGTCGTCGCAAGGGCGCTGCAAGCCCAAAGGCGGCTTTGGCGGTATGCTGGGCGGGGTTCTGGGCGGCGGTTCGGGCTGCTGATTCTTGCTTGCGATCATCTGGCATAGCCGGACCGGCGCCGCCGAGCAGATGGCATCTGCCGCGCTCAGCGGCGCCGGAACGCGCGGCAGGCTGCTTCGGGCTGCCGATGTCTCGCCGGACGATCTGCTGGCAGCGCGTGCTTATCTGTTCGTCTGTCCGGAAAATCTGGCCAGCATGACTGGCATGATGAAGGACATGTTCGACCGGCTGTATTACCCGCTTTTGGGCCGTATCGAAGGGCGTGCCTATGCCACTGCGATCGCCGCGGGATCGGATGGCAGCAACGCACAGGCGCAGATTGACAGGATCGTCACCGGGTGGCGGTTGCGGCGAGTGGCGGACCCGCTGATCGTCAACCTTCAGGCCCAGACCCCGGAGGCGATCCTCGCTCCGAAGCAGGTTCCCGCCGAACAGCTTTCCCTGTGCACGGATCTTGGCGCAGCGCTCGGCGAAGGAGTTGGACTGGGCATCTTCTGATCTGCCGTTCGGGTTCGCGCAGCGGCAAGATTGTGACGCCCTTCGGAAATAAAGAATCCGGTTTGGACACAATGTCTTTGACAGGACTCGACGTGCGCATTCTTTGCCGCCACAACCCCTCCTCAGGGCGCGAACGAGGGAGAATTAAGCGCGAGCCGGAGGGAAATGGGCGGAGTCGAAATTTCATATGGTATATCGTTCCTGTTCGGGCCGGGATCGCGGCCGGATGCAGGCGCGATCCGCAAACTTATCGACGAGGTTGGCGGGTTTGACATCGCAGGCTGTCCCGCAGGATCGGCTGACGGGATCGCGCAAGTTGCGCTTGCGGGCAATGGCACATCTCCCGATGGCTGGGTTGAGCTGATCTGCAGCGGTCTGAGCTTCGACTTGCGGGGGCTTTCGCCGTGGGCGGGTCGCCCCCTGCCGGATTGCGCCTATCCATTCGATCTGTCGGCTGATCTGGAACCGACGTCGCTCGAAGCGGTCGAGTTGCGGCCTGGTCCGCATCTTGCAGGCGGTGAACGGATGACGCCGGTTGTCCGGGTGATGATGGACCTGGCGACGCGGCTTTGTGCGCTGGATGGTCTGGCTGCGGTCGCCTGGCACCCGGCGCGCAGCTGGATCGGCCCCCGCTATTTCGCGTCTATCGTCACCAACTGGCTCGACGGGGGCGTATTCCCCGGGCTGGGGCTGGTCGGGCTGGGCATGGTGGCGGATGGCGGCATGCAAAGCGAAGGCGTCGCCTTCTTCACCGGGCAGGAAATCCGGATCGAACCCGAACTGGCTGAAGACCGGGTCTCCGCCGCAAAGATCGCGGTCCGTCTGATCGATCATCTGGTCGAAGCCGGCCCGCTGGCCGAACGGGCCGAGTTCATGGGGCCGGACGGGCGTATGCTGCGCATCGAACCCTCATCCAACGCGCGCTTTGTGCGGGTGTGGGGCGCGGTTTGATGCGTCATTCGTGCGCAGCGCGGCGCGCGCGCCTGTCTTTCGCTTCAGTCAATCGCCCGGGCAGCCCCGATTACCGGGCGGGGTTGCAGCGCCACCACCTGTTGCCGCGCCAGTTGCTGGCACAGGGATGTTTTGCCGCGATGTTCGAACATCTCGACCCGCGGGCGATCGGCGTTGACGATTTTCGCAGCAATGGTCTGCTTCTGCCCGCCGAAGAGGAGGCATCCGCCCGCATGGGCCTGCCGCTGCATCGCGGGCCGCATCCGGTATATAATGAACTGGTGAGCGAGCGGGTCGGCCAGATCGAGGCGGGGTGGTCATCTGCTGTGGGGCGGGACGGCCGCGGCGCGTTGGAAGAAGCCTTGGTGCGCCTCGCCTTGCTACAGCGCGCCTTGCGCAGGCGTTTGCTGCAAGGGCATGCCAATCCGATGCGCCTGAATCGCCACGATCCGCTGGGCGTGGGGCGCGACTTCAGCCAGCTGGATGCTATGGCAGAACGCCTCTGATCAGCGACCGAACGGTTCGGGGCCCCAGCGCTTTCCTTCCAGTCGGACGGAGAAGGGGATTTCGCCCCTCCCGCCGCAGAACTGGTCAGGCGCTGTTAGCCGCGCTGACGATGGCGCGCACGCTGGCGGTGGCCACATCGGGATCAATGCCCACACCCCACACAATGCGGCCATCGGGAAGCGCGCATTCGACATAGGCCGCCGCCCGCGCCTCAGTACCGCTGGCAAGGGCATGCTCACTGTAATCGAGTACTTCCATTTCAAGCCCGAAGCTGTCCTTCAATGTGGCCAGCACGGATGAAATCAGGCCGCTGCCGCGTCCGCTGACGCGTTGTTCCGTTCCATCAACCTCGATCGTGCCGGTAAACAGGCGCGTTCCATCGCTGGCGCGCGTCTCATCGTAATCGACCAGCCGGAAACGGCGGTTGGGGGTTTGCATGTGATAGGCGCTGCGGAACACTTCCCAGATATCGGCGGCATTCAGTTCGCGGCTGACTTCGTCAGCCTTTTGCTGCACATATCGCGAGAAGTGCGCCTGCATGCGCTTGGGTAGTTTCAGACCCTGATCCTGCTCAAGGACCCACGCGAAGCCGCCCTTGCCGCTTTGCGAGTTGACGCGGATCACCGCTTCGTAATTGCGGCCGAGGTCAGCCGGATCGATCGGCAGATAGGGCACACGCCACAGTTCGTCATTTTGCTGATCATGCGCGGCAAAGCCTTTCTTGATCGCATCCTGATGGCTGCCGGAAAAGGCGGTGAAGACCAGTTCGCCGCCATAGGGGTGGCGTTGGTGCACCGGGATCTGGTTGCAATATTCGACTGTCTCGATCACCTTGTCGATGTCCGAGAAATTCAGTCCCGGATCAACCCCTTGCGTGTACATGTTGAGCGCAACTGTCACCAGGCAGCAATTGCCCGTGCGTTCACCATTGCCGAACAGGCAGCCTTCGACGCGGTCTGCGCCAGCCATCATGCCCAGTTCTGCCGCGGCCACGCCAGTTCCGCGATCGTTGTGCGTGTGGAGCGAAATCACCACGCTGTCCCGGTTGGGAATGTTGCGATGGAAATATTCAATCTGGTCAGCATAGATGTTCGGCGTTGCCGCTTCCACCGTTGCAGGCAGATTGAAGATGATTGGATGTTCGGGCGTCGGTTGCAGCACTTCCATCACCGCTTCGCAGCATTCCAGGCTGAAATCGAGTTCGGCGGTGGAGAAGGTTTCCGGGCTGTACTGGAAATGCCAGTCGGCGCCGGGGCGCTTCGCCGCCTCGTCGCGCAGCACTTTCGCGCCCAGAACCGCAATCTGCCTCACCTCGTCGCGGCTCATGTTGAACACGATCTGGCGCCAGGCGGGCGAAACGGCGTTGTAGAGGTGGACAATGGCCGCGCGTACGCCGTCCAGGCTTTCGAAGCTGGTGCGGATCAGATCCTCGCGCGATTGAGTGAGCACCTGAACGATTACGTCGTCGGGAATCCGCCCCGACCGGACCAGGCCCTGGATGAAATCGAAGTCCGTCGCACCGGCCGCAGGGAAACCGACCTCGATCTCTTTCAGCCCGACCTCCACCAGCGTGTCGAAGAATCGATTCTTCTTCACCGCATCCATCGGATCGATGATTGACTGGTTGCCATCGCGCAGATCGGTTGAAAGCCAGCGCGGCGGGGCGCTGATGACGCGGTTCGGCCACTGCCGGTCAGGCAGTTCGATCTGGGGGAAGGGCCGGTATTTTCGGCCTGGTTCTTTCAACATGGACATGGGATTTTGCCTTATCGCCTGTTGCGCGCACGGCAAGGGGTGCGCGCCATTTCCGACTGTCAGATTTCAAGAAGCCCTTAGGCGGGCGCCGTGCACCGGGCACGGCAGGGGGACACGCCTAAGGGCGTGTAAGTCGAAGCAGCGAAAGGAGCGTGCGGTTCGTCATTACCGCCAGCATATGGGGGTTTGGTAAAGATTTGTCCACCCGCATCGGGGTTGATGCATTTTTCGGGCGAGGGTCCCTACTGCTTCTCGAAAGCTGCCGTTATCTGCAGTTCGACCTCATCGGACACCAGCGGCACGAAATTGCCAAGGCCGAATTCGGAACGTTTCAACTTGGCGGTTCCCTCGAACCCGACCGTCTGCTTGCCCGACAGCGGATTGGTGCCCGCACCGGTGAACTGCGCTGCGATGGTCACGGGGCGGGTGACGCCATTCAACGTCAGATCGCCCGTGATCTGTGCCTGATCCGGCGCGCTATCGACGGTTACGGTGGTGGAAACGAAGGTAGCTGCCGCTGCATCAGGGCCAAAGAAATCGGGTGCCGCGCCATCCTTGCCGGGCCGCATCAGATGTTCTTCCAGCTCGTCACTGGCGGTCGTTATCCGGGCGACCGGGATAGTCGCCGCCAGCGTTGCGTCTTCAGGATGTGCGGGATCAATCGCCAATGTGCCTTCGATACTGCCAAACAGGCCGAAATAATCATTGAAGCCCAGATGATTGAGCCGCCACCCGACCAGCGTATGCGCCGGATCGGCGCTATAGGTTCCGGCGGCTACCAGTGACGCATCCATCTGCCCGGGCGTTAGTGCGGGCTGCTGGTCCGCAAGGAGCGGCGCGGCAGCAACGGCCAGGGCTGCGGCTGAAACAAGAGTGCGTCTACGCATCGGATGCTCCTTTGGATGGCTGCATCGACAGCACAGGAACAGGGAGCATAAGCAATCGCCCGCGTATCGCAAGGCGATACGCGGGCGTGGCAGGTTACCGGTCCGACAGGGCCAGTGACTAGTTCTTGGCCTTGTCGACCAGTGCGTTCTTGCCGATCCAGGGCATCATGGCGCGCAGTTTCGCGCCGGTTTCCTCGATCGGGTGGCGCTGCGCGGCCTTGCGCGAGGCCTTCAGTTCAGGCTGCCCGGCCCGGTTGTCGAGCACGAAAGCCTTGACGAAACGGCCCGACTGGACATCGGCCAGCACCCGCTTCATTTCCGCCTTGGTTTCATCCGTGATGATGCGGGGGCCAATGGTGATGTCGCCATATTCGGCTGTGTTCGAGATCGAATAGCGCATGTTGGCGATGCCGCCTTCATACATCAGATCGACGATCAGCTTCACTTCGTGCAGACACTCGAAATAGGCCATTTCGGGCGCGTAACCGGCTTCGACCAGCGTTTCGAAACCCGCCTGGATGAGGTGAGTAAGGCCGCCGCACAGCACGACCTGTTCACCGAACAGGTCGGTTTCGCATTCCTCGCGGAAATTCGTCTCGATGATGCCGGAGCGACCGCCGCCAACGCCCGACGCATAAGCGAGTGCGATGTCATGCGCATTGCCGGTGGCGTCCTGGTGAACGGCCACAAGGCAGGGCACGCCGCCGCCGCGCTGATATTCGCTGCGCACCGTGTGGCCGGGGCCCTTGGGCGCGATCATGATGACGTCAATATCGGCCGGCGCTTCGATCAGTCCGAAATGAATGTTGAGGCCATGGGCGAAGGCGATCGCCGAACCGGGCTTCATGTTGCCCTTGAGGTCATTTTCCCAGATTCCGGCTTGGTGTTCGTCAGGCGCGACGATCATGACAATGTCCGCCCATTTGGCGGCTTCGGCGTTCGCCAGCACCTTGAAGCCCGCGCCTTCCGCCTTCTTGGCGGTGGCCGAACCTTCGCGCAGCGCAATGGCGACTTCCTTGACGCCCGAATCACGCAGGTTCTGCGCATGAGCATGGCCCTGGCTGCCATAGCCGAGAATGGCGATCTTCTTGTCAGTGATCAGATTAAGATCGCAATCGGCATCGTAATAAACTTTCATCATTCCATCCTTACCGAATATGTCATGCTGAACCTGTTTCAGCATCGATCATGCCCAAAAGTCCTGCCCTGCGCCTGATGCACCATGGCCCCTGAAACAAGCTCAGGGTGACGGTGCGGCGTGGGAGGTATGAAAACCTATGCCCCTTCGGACCCGCGCATCATGCCGACAATCCCGGTCCGCCCGACTTCGACCAGGCCCAGTTCGCGCATCAGGGCCACGAAACTGTCGATCTTGTCAGGCGCGCCGGTCAGCTCGAAAATGAAGCTGGCGGTAGTTGTATCGACCACCTTGGCCCGGAAGACATCGGCAACGCGCAGCGCCTCTACGCGCTTTTCACCCGTTCCCGCAACCTTAACCAGCGCCAGTTCGCGTTCGACGTGCGGACCGAGTTCGGTGAGGTCCGTAACGCGGTGTACCGGCACCAGCCGTTCGAGCTGCGCGTGAATCTGGTCAATCACGGCTGGCGGGCCATGCGTGACAATGGTGATCCGGCTGACCGAGTGGTTTTCGCTGATGTCAGCCACGGTCAGGCTGTCGATATTGTAACCGCGGGCGGTGAACAACCCGGCGATCTTGGCCAGGATGCCCGCTTCATTATCGACCGTTATCGTCAGGACGTGACGTTCGGCTGCATCTTGCTTGATTTTCATCACATCCGCTTCCTTAAACGAGAGCCTTGGCTTCATCTTCCATGGTGCCGGCGACCTGATCGCCATACAGCAACATTTCGGTATGCGCCGCCCCGCTGGGGATCATCGGGAAGCAGTTGGCCTCCTTCGACACCAGGCAATCGACGATCACCGGCCCGTCATGGTCGATCATCGCCTGAATGCCTGCATCCAGCTCGCTCTCGTTGTGAATGCGAATACCCTTCCAGCCATAGGCTTCGCCCAGTTTCACGAAATCGGGCAGGCTATCGGAATAGGAATTGGAATAGCGGCTTTCATAGGTCAGTTCCTGCCACTGGCGGACCATTCCCATATATTCATTGTTGAGAATGAAGATCTTCACCGGCAGCCGATACTGGCTGGCCGTGCCCAGTTCCTGGATATTCATCTGGATCGAGGCTTCGCCCGCAATGTCGATCACCAGCCTGCCGGGGTGGCCAAGCTGCCCGCCGATGGCGGCGGGCAGGCCATAGCCCATGGTGCCCAGCCCGCCTGAGGTCAGCCAGCGGTTGGGGCCGAAGAAATGGAAATATTGGGCGGCCCACATCTGGTGCTGGCCGACTTCCGTGCTGATGATCGGATCGCGATCCCGGGTCAGCGCGAACAGCCGTTCCACCGCCAGTTGCGGCATCAGTTCCGTGTCGCTTTTGGGATAGGCCAGGCTTTCGCGCGCGCGCCACCCGTCGATCCGCGCCTTCCATTCCGTCAGATCATTGGGCTTGCGATTCCCCCATGCCGTAATCAGCTGCTCCAGCACCTGTGCGCAATCGCCGATGATCGGCAGGTCCACTGGCACCGTCTTATTGATGGATGAACGGTCAATATCAATGTGGATCTTCTTCGAATGCGGCGCGAATGCATCAAGGCGACCTGTCACCCGGTCATCGAACCGTGCGCCCACGCAGATGATGAGGTCCGCGCGATTCATCGCCATGTTGGATTCATAGGTGCCGTGCATCCCCAGCATGCCGAGCCAGTCGGCATGATCGGCGGGGAAGGCGCCAAGGCCCATCAGGGTCGAGGTGACGGGCGCGTCGATCATCGTCTGGAACTGGCGCAGCAGTTCAGTCGCGCGCGGACCGGCGTTGATGATCCCGCCGCCGGTATAGAGGATCGGGGCCTCGGCCTGCTCGATCATCGCGATCGCCTGCGCGATCTCGCCGTCGCCGCCCAGCGTGCGCGGGGCATAGCGCAGCGGGCGCTGTACGGGCGCATCGCTCATCGCGGCGGTGGCGACCTGCACATTCTTCGGAATGTCGATCAGCACCGGGCCGGGGCGGCCAGTCGTGGCGATCTCGAATGCTTCCTCAATGGTCGCGGCTAGGTCGGCCGGGTCTTTCACCAGGTAATTATGCTTGGTGCAGTGGCGAGTAATGCCGATAGTGTCAGCTTCCTGGAAAGCGTCGGAGCCGATTAGATTGGTTGCCACCTGCCCGGTGATGACGACCATCGGGATTGAATCCATGAAGGCGTCCGTGATGCCCGTAACCGCGTTGGTTGCGCCGGGGCCGGAGGTGACCAGCACCACGCCCGGCTTGCCGGTGGCACGGGCATAGCCTTCGGCGGCATGTGCAGCGGCCTGTTCGTGGCGCACCAGTATATGCCGGATCCGCTCGTCAGCGAAGATTTCGTCATAGATCGGCAGCACGGCGCCGCCGGGATAGCCGAAGACGAACTCCACGCCCTGGCGAACCAGGCTTTCGATCAGGATGCTTGCGCCGCTGCGCTCTTCACTCACGTCATTTTCCTTGTTTGCGCCTCGACGCGGGCTGCGCCGAATGCGGAGAAACCGAGGTTGGGCGGACAAAAATCGAGCCGGCGCAGGGACTGCGTCGGGCCGGTTAAGCTCGCTGTGTTCGCAATCGCGGTAAGAGACAGGATATGACCTGTCAACCCTCAAAACTGTAATAATATTTCAAAGTAAGTCATGGAATCGCAATTTAAAGCATTCGTGCGTGGCCAGGCATCGTCCGATTGCCTGCGAAACCACGTATATTGCCGTTTCGCGTAATTTCGTGTCGCCTGCGCGCCGCGCGCCAGTACCTCATCGCGGGTCAGTTCCCCGCGAATCAGCGCGGAAATCTCGCTCACCCCGATGGCACGCATGACCGGCAGATCGGGGTCGAGCCTGCGCGCCAGCAATGCTTCCACTTCTGCCACCGCGCCATGGTCCAGCATCGCCGCAAAGCGCCGGTCGCACCGCTCATAAAGCCATGGCCTGTCCGGCAGCAGGATCAGGGGATGAAGCTGGATCAGATCAGCGATCCCGCCGACACGTTGCAGTTGCCAATCGCTCAGCGGCCGCCCGGTGGAACGGATGACTTCCAGTGCCCGCGCCACCCGGGTGCTGTCCTGCGGGTTCAGCCGGGCAGCGCGCGCCGGATCTTCCTGCGCCAGCGCGCGATGTGCCTGATCAACAGGCAACGCGCGGACGGCTGCGCGGATTTAAGGATCAATTGCGGGGACCGGTGCGATACCGTCGAGCAGGGTGCGCAGGTACAGCCCGGTTCCGCCGACAAGGATGGGCAGGGCTCCTTCGGCATGCAGGGCGGCGATCTCCTGCCGCGCGGCTTTTGCCCAGTCAGCAGCGGAACAAGGCACTGCTCCGTCCCATGCGCCGAACAGGCGATGTTCGATCCCCTGCATCTCGGCCGGGGTTGGCCGCGCGCTGAGCACGGCGAGATCGGCATAGACCTGCGCGCTGTCCGCATTGAGAATGACTGCGCGCCTTCCGCGTTCGGCCATGGCCACGGCAAGGCGGACTGCCAGATCGCTCTTGCCGCTGGCCGTCGGCCCTGCAATGAGCGCGACCGGCGGCAAACCGGTGCTGGTGCCGTCCCGTGTCACGATCTGGAGATTCCCTTGTTCATCGCGCGACTGATAGCAGACCCGGACAGCTATTCCGCAAGTGTCGATGCGATGCGCGCGACATTGTCCGAACTGGCCATGCGCCTGACGCACGCCGAAACGCTCAGCACTGACGATGGCGTGCTGCATCTCGAACTGTCAGGGGGCGATGCGGTCACGCTGCGCCGTCTGCTCGACCGGTACTTTCCAGGCTCCGACGCGATTGTCGCAGAGCGTGAGATCCGGGTGCCACAACTGTTCGTGTCGGATATGGATTCGACCATGATCGGGCAGGAATGCATTGACGAACTGGCTGATTTCGCTGGCCTCAAGCCGCAGATCGCGGTCATCACCGAACGAGCGATGCAAGGCGAACTGGATTTCGAAAGCGCCCTGCGCGAACGCGTGATGCTGCTGCGTGACCTGTCCGAAGATACGATCCAGCAATGCCTCAAGACGCGGATCGAACCTATGCCGGGCGGACGCACGCTGGTCGAGTCGCTGAAGGCGCTGGGCTGCCGCACGGTGCTCGTGACGGGCGGTTTCCATCATTTTGCCGATCCGGTGGCCGAGCAGCTTGGTTTCGAGCGCGTCGTGGGCAATCGCCTGGAAGTCGCGAACGGGCGGGTGACCGGCGGCTTGGTCGGCGCGATCACGGACAGCGGCGTCAAGAAGGCGGTGCTACTGGATGAGGCGCGCGAACTGGGTGCAGATGTGGTGACAATGGCGACCGGCGATGGCGCAAATGATATCCCGATGCTTGAGGCGGCGACTTACGGCATTGCCTATCGCGCGAAGCCCAAGGCGCGCGCGGCGGCCAATGGGTGGGTCGAGCGGGGCGACCTGACCAGCATC
>JAURML010000004.1 GCA_030830695.1 Caenibius sp.
ACATCGCCAAACTGTTCCCAATAGGGATTGGTCGGCTTGGCGAGAGTGAACCCTGCAGGAATGGTCGGTTTCGTGGTCATCAGGCCATCACACCATCGTCAGGCCGCCGGAGATCGAGATCGCCTGGCCGGTGATGTAGGAACCATCGTCCGAAGCGAGCAGCGCGACCATGCCGGCATAATCTTCCGGCTCGCCAATGCGCTTCACCGGAACGCCGCGCACCATCGCGTCCTTCCATTTTTCCGCTTCCGGGCCTTCGCCCAGCGTGGCCTGCATCATCGGGGTGTTGGTCGGTCCCGGGCAGACGCAGTTGGCCAGAACGCCCTTGCGCGCCAGTTCGCGTGCGATCGACTTGGTAAAGGCGATCAGCCCGCCCTTGCAGGCCGAATAGACCGCTTCGTTGCTGGTGCCCACGCGGGCTGCATCGGATGCGATGTTGATGATGCGCCCGCCGCCGCGCGCGGCCATCTTGCCGGCCACCGCGAAATGCGTGTTGAGATTGCCCTTGAGATTGATCGCGATGATCTTGTCCCACAGATCGGGCGTGGTGGTCAAGAACGGTTGCACCTTGTCCCAGCCGGCGTTGTTGACCAGCGCCCAGATGGGGCCGAGATCGTTCTCAACCGCGTCAACCGCGGCCTGAACGGCATCATAATCGCTCACATCGACCTGGTAGGTCTTGACTGTGGCACTTCCGGCCAGCTTGGCGGTTTCCTCGCCCGCTTCGGTGCTGAGATCGAAGATGGCGACCTTGCATCCTTCTTCGGCCAGGCGCAGCACGAGCGCGCGCCCGATACCTTGTCCGCCACCCGTGACAACCGCGACTTTTCCTTCAAGTCCCTTCACAAATTCCTCCGTCGGCAAAAAGCTGCGGGCGTGGCCCGCTATTCGTCAGCGATACCGCCGACCAGATCTAGAAGTCGCCGTTTCAGCTTGACCAGCGTCTTTGCGGCGGCATCAAGTTCGTCATTGGGAAGCGCGTCTAGGATTTCGCTTTCGACTGCTTCCACGCTCTTCCTGATTTCGCGGACCAGTTTCTGCCCGGCGTCAGTAAGATAGACGCGGCGCGCGCGTGCATCGCGTTCATCGACCCGCCGTTCGACAAACCCCGCCTGCTCAATGCGGTCAACCAGCCCGCCGATGGCCACTTTGGTGAGGTCGAGATCAGCCGCCAGCGCGGTCTGCGTCATCCCGTCGCGGCGCGACAGGAAGGCCAGAACCCACCATTGCGAACGGGTAATTCCCAGCGGCTTCAGCGCCCGGTCCACCACGATCCGGCGCAGGCGCGACACATCGTGGATCAGGAAGCCGAAGCGAAGATAGCCGTCGAGTTTTTTTTGCACGGGCGATGCTCCTGACAATTCGCTGCCAGCAGTATCGACCGATTCCCGGTCGTCAAAAGGTGAGTAGGACGAAACCACTATTTCCGCCCGAGCTTGCCCTTGAACATGTCGCGGGCGATGATCGTCTTCATGATCTCGATCGACCCGCCCGCGATCTTGACGATGCGCGCATCGGCATAGGCCCGGCAGATCGGATATTCCCACATATAGCCCCAGCCGCCGAACAGCTGCAGGCACTTGTCCACCGCTTCGCAATGCAGTTCCGATGTGGTCATCTTGGCCATGGCCGCATCGACCGGGTCTAGCTTGCCCGCCATGAACAATTCGATGCACTTGTCCGTGAAGACGCGCGCCATCACCGCCCGCGCCTTGAGGTCAGCCAGCACGAATTGCGTGTTCTGGAAATCGGCGATGGTCTGGCCGAACGCCTTGCGCTCGCTCGTGTAATCGACTGTCCATTCGATGACCGTCTCGGTCACCGTGGCCGAACGGATCGCCTGGGCGAGGCGTTCCTGCGCCAGCTTGGTCATCATGATCTTGAAGCCTTCGCCTTCCTGGCCGAGCATGGCGCTGGCCGGGACGCGCAGATCTTCAAAGAACAGTTCCGACGTGTCCTGCGCCTTCATCCCGAGCTTTTCGAGATTCTGACCCCGCTTGAAGCCGGGCAGGCTGGTGTCGACCAGGAACAGGGTGACGCCCTTGGCGCCCGCATCGCTGTCCGTCTTGGTGGCCAGCACCAGAATGTCGCACATCTGGCCGTTCGAGATGAACACCTTCTGTCCGTTGATGACGTAATCGTCACCGTCGCGCACGGCCTTGGTCTTGATCGCCTTGAGATCGGAACCGGCGTGCGGTTCGGTCATGCCGAGCGAGCCGATGGCTTCGCCCGTCACCATTTTGGGCAGCCACTGCTGTTTCTGTTCGTCAGTGCCGAAGGCTAGGATATAGCTGGCGACGAGATCGGCGTGAATCAGAAAGCCGGGGCCGCTGGTGCCCACGCGCCACAATTCCTCGAATACCACCACATCATAGAGATAATCCGCGCCGATCCCGCCGAATTCTTCCGGCACGGTGCAGCACAGCATGCCCGCCTCGCCCGCTTTCAGCCACAGGTCGCGCGGCACGATGCCGTCCTTTTCCCACTCGTCGTGATACGGGACGACTTCCTGTTCCATGAACTTGCGGACGGAATCGCGCCACATTTCATGTTCGGATGTAAAGAGACTGCGTTCGATCATGATATTCAGCCCTTCTTCTGTGCGGCTTTGGATTTGGCGGTGGAGGCTTCGATCGCGTCGCGCGCGGCCTGCCACTGGTCCGATGTAAGGTTGGTAAGATCGGCGAAGGTGCTGGGTGCTGCCAGATGCTGCCCGCCGTCCACCGCGATGGTCTGCCCCGTCAGGAAATCGCACCCGTCGGAGAGCAGGAAGGTAATCAGATTGGTCAGTTCAGGCATTTGCCCGAACCGGCGCATCGGGATCGTGTCGCAATTGGTCGCCGAACTCTGCGTGTCGGGCAAGGGGTTGAGCTTTTCCCACGCTTCGGGGGTGGGGAAGGGGCCGGGCGCGGTGGCGTTGAGGCGGATGCCGTAAGGCCCCCATTCGGAAGCCAGCGACATGGTCATCGCGTGCAGCGCGGTCTTGGCCATGGCGGAAGGGACGACGAAGGCCGAGCCCGTCCACACCCAGGTGACGAGATTGGATACGACCGAACCTTTCAGGCCCTGCTCGATCCAGCGTTTGCCGCACGACAGCGTGGCGTGAAAGCTGCCGTCCATGACGGTGGAGGTGATGGCGCGAAAACCGCGCGCACTGAGATCCTTGGTCGGCGAAATGAAGTTGGCGGCGGCATTGTTGATGAGGCCGGTCAGTGGCTGGTCCTGCCAGATGCCTTCGATCATCGCGTCCACCGCGTCCGCATCGCGTACGTCGCAGGCATGCGCATAGACCTTGTGTCCGGTCGTTTCCGAAATGGCCGCCGCGGTTTCGTCGAGCATCGCCTGGCGGCGACCGCAGATATGCACCTTGGCGTGTTTGGCGGAGAGTGCAGTGGCGATTTCCTTGCCCAGGCCGCCACCGCCGCCTGTCACCAGGATGTTCTTGCCTGCCAGCACATCGTTACGAAAAATGTCCATCACCCTCTCCTGCGGCCTCCTGCGGCACGCAGCCCATTTAGCTCTTGCCAAACGATAGTCAACTTGTTTACGAACTTCGCCGCAGCTGTCAAGCGGCTTGGTGGAATGGGTCCGGGCAAGCCCCGGTTTGGAGATTGGGAGACGATGCAAAAGGCCTGTATCTCGGGAATTGGGGGATATCTTCCGCTCCTTCGGCTCGACCGGAAGACCGCCGCCAGGAACTATGCGTGGTCGGGTCTGGCCATTCCGCGCAAGGGAACGCGTGCCGTTGCCGACTGGGATGAAGACCCGGTGACGATGGCCGCCGAATCAGCCCGCGCGCTGGTCGCCACAGCCCCTGCCGCGCTGCGTTTCGCCTCCACTTCCTCCTATTTCTCCGATCGCTCGCAGGCAGGGATCGTGCTGGATTACCTGGCCCTTCCGCGCAGCGTGCGGACGACCGATGCGGCCAATGCGCGCCGCGCGGGCACCAGCGCCCTGCTCGATTCGCTGCTTGGCGGAGCGGACGAACTGGTCACCGCGGCGGAAAAGCGCGTCACTCAGGCCGGCAGCGCTGCGCAGCTCGCCTATGGTGATGGTGCGGCGGCAGTACGCACCGGGGCAGAGGGCGCTGCCCGGCTGATCGAACATGCCTCGATTAGCCATGATCTGGTTGACCGCTACGTCTCGCGCGATCAGCCCTATCCCTATGCGTACGAAGAACGCTTCATCCGCGACATCGCCGTGGCGGAGATGTTCATCCCCGCGATTCGCGCAGCGTGTGAAGCGGCCGGCATC
>JAURML010000044.1 GCA_030830695.1 Caenibius sp.
CGCAGTTCTGCGAATTGATCTGCAATTGCAGCCCGCTGCCGTCCGTATCGACGAATTCGTAAACGCCGGCCGGGCAATAGCGCGCTTCCGGCCCGGCATAGAGCGGCAGGTTGATCCGCACCGGCACCGTCGGGTCTGTCAGCTGCAGGTGGCAGGGCTGATCTTCCGCATGATTAGTGAAGGAGTAGGAGACGCTGGTCAGCCGATCGAAACTGATCACCCCGTCTGGCTTGGGGTAATTGATCGGTTTGTAAAGATCGGCGCGCTGCGTGGCAGCGGCGTCGGTATGATGCTTCATCGTGATCGGCAGGCCAATCTTCAGCGTGCGCATCCACATGTCCAGCCCGGCCAGCACCGTGCCCAGTGCGCCGCCGAACTTGGCGACCGCAGGCTGCGCGTTCTTGACGAGCTGCAGCTCCCTGGCGATCCAGCTGTCGCGCACGGCGGCGTCATATTCGCCCAGTGCATCCTTTTCTCGGCCCCCGGCAATGGCAGCAGCGATCGATTCCGCCGCCAGCATCCCGCTCTTCATCGCGGTGTGACTGCCCTTGATGCGCGGCACATTGACGAAGCCCGCAGCACAGCCCGCCAGCATCCCGCCCGGGAAATCCAGCCTGGGCACAGACTGCCAGCCACCTTCGTTGATCGCCCGCGCGCCGTAGGCGACCCGTTTGCCCCCTTCGAGATATTCGCGGATCGCGGGATGCTGTTTCCAGCGCTGGAATTCCTCGAACGGGTAGACATAGGGGTTCGCGTAATCGAGCGCGGTAACGAAGCCCAGTGCGACTTGGCCATTGGCCTGATGATACAGGAAACCGCCGCCCCAGCTGTCGCTTTCCGAAAGCGGCCAGCCCTGCGTGTGAATGACGCGGCCCGGCACATGCATGGCCGGATCAATGTCCCACAATTCCTTGATGCCGATGCCATAGACCTGCGGCTCGCAATTCGCCTCAAGATCGAATCTGGCCTTCAGCTCCTTGGTCAGATGGCCGCGCGCGCCTTCCGCGAAAATCGTGTATTTCGCGTGGAGTTCCATGCCCGGCTGGTAATCGTCCTTGTGGCTGCCGTCGGCCGCAACGCCCATGTCCTGCGTGGCCACGCCCATGACCGCGCCATTTTCGTCAAACAGGATTTCACTGGCGGGGAAACCGGGGAAGATTTCCACGCCCATGTTTTCGGCGACGCCAGCGAGATAACGGGCCAGATTGCCCAGCGAGACCGTGTAATTGCCGTGATTTGAAAGGAAGGGCGGCATCATGATGTGCGGCATCGAATATTTGCCGCCGCGCGTCAGCACCCAGTGCCAATTGTCCGTGACCGGCGTTTCACCCAGCGGACAATCACCGTCGTCGCGCCATTCCGGCAGAAGTTCGTCCATCGCCTTGGGATCGACCACCGCGCCGGAGAGGATATGCGCGCCGATTTCCGATCCTTTTTCAAGGATACAGACCTGCAGATCGTCATTGAGCTGTTTCAGCCGGATCGCCGCCGCCAGACCCGCCGGCCCGCCACCCACGATCACGACATCATAGGGCATCGATTCCCGTTCGCTCATCACTTTGCCTTTCCTGGTCCCCGTTTCTACGCAAAATGCCTTGATTGCAGACCAGCAGCAGGTCAAGAGCACAGTGAGTGATGGAACCGGCAGACGCAAATCGCAACAGGCCTGATGGCGCGGCGTTATGGGCGTCTGCTCTGGGCTGGTGGAATGACGCCGGGGTCGATCTGCAGTTCAGCGATGAAGCTGCAATCTGGATGCAGGATGAGCCTGCGAAACAGGCCCCGCCCTCGCCATCCGGGATGGCCAGCAACGCGGCGGCTCGACCCGCACCTTCGCGCGAACCATCCGCCCATGCACCCGCACCCGTTTCACCCTACCCGGATCGGGCGAGCTGGCCGCAGCAGCTGGCCGATTTTGCCGACTGGTGGCTGGGCGAGCCTTCGCTTGACGCGGGCGGAGCCAGCCCGCGCATCGCACCGCGCGGCCCCGAGCAGCCGGCACTGATGGTGCTGGTCCCGGAACCGGAGGCCGAGGATCGCGAACAGCTCCTGTCAGGCGCACATGGCCGCTTTCTGGACGCCATGCTGGACGCGATGGGCATCCCGGCCGAACAAACCTACCGCGCCAGTGCCCTGCCCCGCCACACCCCGCTGGCCGACTGGGACCAGCTGGCAAGGCTCGGCATGGGGGAAATCATGCGCCATCACATCGCGCTGGTGGCCCCGCAGCGGTTGATGGTGCTTGGCCAGAACATTCTGCCGCTGCTTGGCCACGACACGGCGCAAAGCCCTGCGCATTTACGTTTTCTAAACCATGGAGATACGAGTATTCCCGTATTTGCCGGATGGGATATCGGATCGCTGCTTGGCCGGGCCAAGGCGCGATCGGGCTTCTGGCAAAGATGGCTGGAATGGACGGCGCTGGATCGACAGGGGTGACGCAGTGAGCAAGCAGCTCTATCTCAAGGCGGTGGCCATGGTGCTGGCGGGAAACGTCGCCATGCTGGCCCTGCCTGCACACGCGCGCTCATCGCTCGAATATTTTCGCGCTCATGCCACCAGCAATGAAGTGCCCGCCATCCTCAGTCGGGACGAACGCGATTATTATCGCGACCTGTTTGACGCCATTCACGCGGAAAACTGGGCCAAAGTGCAACAACTGTTTGCAGATCGCAACGAAGGCCCCCTCCACACTGTCGCCCGCGCCGAATATTACCTTGCCGCCCGCTCGCCCAGGGTGGAATTGCCCCAGATCGAGGCATGGCTTGCGGAAGGTGCGGATTTGCCGCAAGCGCCGCAACTCGCGCGGCTGGGCGAGAAGCGCGGACTGGCGGCCACACCGCAACTGCCGGAAGAGCAGCGCTTCTATGCGCAGCCTTACACCCCCAAGCGGGTGCAACCGGGCAGTGTGCGCGACGGTTCCATGCCTGAAAGCATCGCCACGGCGATCAATGACCGGATCAAATACGATGACCCCGATGGCGCGCGCCAGTTGCTTGACGGGATTGACAGCGGGTTGACCGGTGCCGCGCGGGCCGAATGGCGCCAGAAAGTGGCCTGGAGCTATTACATTGAAAATAACGATCCGGCCGCACTCGCCATGGCGGAAACCGTTGATGCGGGTTCCGGCGAATGGGTGGCGGAAGGCGACTGGGTCGCCGGGCTTGCTGCCTGGCGGCTGGGCGATTGCGAAAGCGCCGCCGCTCATTTCGAGGATACGGCGCATCGTGCCAGTAATCCGGAACTGGCCGCCGCCGGTTATTACTGGGCCAGCCGGTCACATGTGCGCTGCCGCGCCCCGGAACGCGCCGCCGAACTGTTGCGCGGTGCCGCGCGCAACGACCAGACGCTGTACGGCATGCTCGCAATCGAACAGCTGGGCAAGCAGGTGCCGCAAACCTATTCCAAGGCCGATTTCAGCAGTGATGACTGGAAAGCACTGAGGGACATACCTAATGTCCGCACGGCGACCGGGCTGGTCGAGATCGGCGAATATGACCTGGCGGACGAGGTGTTGCGCCATCAGGCCAGAATTGGCGATCCGCGCCAGTTTGACGCGCTGTCCCGCCTCGCGCGCGATTTTGGAATGCCAGCGACCCAGCTGTGGATGGCATATAACGCGCCCAGCGGAGGCAGGCCTGACCCGGCCTCGCGTTATCCCACGCCGAAATGGCAGCCAGTGACAGGCTGGCGAGTGGATCCGGCGCTGGTCTATGCTCATGCGTTGCAGGAATCGAACTTCCGTACCAGCGTGGTCAGCCCGGCTGGCGCGCGCGGTCTGATGCAGATCATGCCGGGTACGGCCAAGCATCACGCTGCATCGATCAATATGAGCGGGTCATACGGCGAACTGGCCCGACCCGAAATCAACCTCGCCTTCGGCCAGCGCACACTGGAAGCGCTCAAGGATTCGGGTGGCACCGGCGGCCTGCTGCCCAAGGTGATGGCTGCTTATAATGCCGGGCTGGCGCCGGTCATTCGCTGGAACACGGAAATCAGGGACCAGGGCGATCCGCTGCTGTGGATGGAATCAATCCCCTATTGGGAAACGCGCGGCTATGTCGCCATCGTGACCCGCAATTACTGGATGTACGAACGGCAGGCCAACGCCGATTCTCCCAGCCGTGTTGCATTGGCTCAGCATCGCTGGCCCGCCTTTCCGGAAATCGGTTCCTACCGCATGGCTTCGGGCGAATAGGCCGGACATGGCAGTCGATCCCGAACGCGTTTTCAAGCCGATCAATATTGCGATCCTGACCGTGTCCGACACGCGCGGTCCGGGCGACGACACTTCGGGCGACATTCTGGCCGAACGGGTGAAGGCTGCCGGCCATCGGCTGGCCGCGCGCGCAATCGAGAAAGACGATGCCGATGTGCTGGTCAAACGGCTGAACAACTGGATCGACGATCCGGCGATTGACGCCATCCTGACCACCGGCGGCACCGGGTTGACCGGGCGCGATGTGACGCCCGAAGCGCTGGAACGGATCAAGACGCGCGACATTCCAGGCTTCGGCGAATTGTTTCGTCTGATCAGCTACAAGACGATCGGCACCTCTACCGTCCAGTCACGCGCCTGCGCGGTGGTGGCGCGGGGCACCTATATCTTTGCCCTGCCCGGTTCGAACG
>JAURML010000045.1 GCA_030830695.1 Caenibius sp.
AAGAACCGACGCTGGATGACATCAAGAAGCAGTACGGCACGGAGGACGAGGATGAACTAATCTATCGCTTCTTCTTCCCGCAGGCGGATATTGACAGGATGCGCGCCGCAGGCCCGGTCAAGACCAGCTATCCGCTGCTTTCCACGCCCGAACTCGAACAGGCTCGCAAGCTCATGCAAATTAGAAATATGCCGGTGATCGAAGTGAAATCCTCGACGCTCAACATGAGCTTGCGTCGTTTCGGCTGATGGCGCGCGAAGCAGTCATCCTCTCGATCGCTCCGACTGGTGCTGTCAATCTAACGCTAACGCTGAACAACTGACCGGGTGCTGTCAGTCTAATGGCAACTTTTCTCCAGTGAGCGCTATTCGCTCTGGAGAGAGGCAATGTCAGGCAAGCAGGGTCTGCCGCTCGACCAGTGCAGCTGAGCGGCGTTGCTTGTAGAGATTTGGACTGATGAGATGACGTTCGGCGTTGAAGTGGTTGTGGACGTTGTGATGGACGGAAGCGAATTTCTGTAAACTCTTCATCTGCCGGATTCTGAGCATGGCACACTCTCTTCGCCGGAAGGGTAAGTGAGAGTTATCGGCTCGGTTGTTGAGCCACCTGCCCATCTCGCGTCGGTCGAGATTGCCGATTTCGCGCATTGCTGCGGGGTAGGAACAAAGCCCGTCCGTCACGATCGCCTCGACCTTGCCATGGCGCTTCAATACCTTTTTCATGAAGGCCAAGGCCGCAACCTTGTCCCGTTTCTTCGTCACGTAGGATACCAGGATTTCCCCTTCGTGATCCACGGCTCGCCAAAGGTAGTGGCGCTCACCGTTGATCTTGACGAACATTTCATCAAGGTGCCATCGCCAGTGTCGTGACCCACGCATGCTGCTCACCCGCTGGCTTCGAATATCCGCGGCAAACAGTGGCCCGAAGCGGTTCCACCACAACCGCACCGTTTCATGGCAGATGTCGATGCCGCGCTCGAACAACAAGTCCCCCCACGTTCCGCAGCGACAGTAGAAATCGCACATACATCATCACGACCAGACGGATCACTTCAGGTGACGAGTTGAAGTAGCGGAACGGGCTGGCTGGTTTGCGCGGGCGTGGCATCGCCCGAACTTAGCTCGTCAGCGCGAATCCGTCAGTGGTGCATTTGCTCTGACATTACACCTTTGACAGTAGGCCGAACTGTGTGGAAACTCGTGACGGGAAGGGAAAGCCGGTCAAGGCGAATCGTCCCCTGCCCCGTCGTCACGCCTCAACCGGCAAGCGGCGAAATGGCCAAGACACCTGACACCCGTTCAGGCCCGTTCGGCTCAGCGATAGCATAACCGTAACACCGGGGTGAGCATGCCAAGACGCCAGATCGCCGTTACCTTGCTGGTCGGCCTGTTGATCGCCTTTTCCCCGGCGCGCGGCGCTGCGCCGGATGGCGCGAGCACTCCGCCAGCCGATACCGCAGCACCCGGCAGGGCGCTGTTCGCCGAGCATTGCGCCGCATGCCACGAAGGCGGCGTGCAGAAGGCGCCGCACCGGGAATTTCTGCAGGGCATGTCGCCAAGCGCGATCCTGATGGCGATGAGCAGTGGCGTGATGCAGCGGCAGGCTGCGCCGCTCACCCCTGCCCAGCGTCAACAGGTTGCCAAATACCTGACCGGCCGCGATCTGGCCCATTACCAGCCCCCGCCGCCGCCGATGATGTGCACCGGCGCAGCCCGCGCGTTCGATCTCGCCAAACCGGCCGAGCCGGTGGGCTGGGGCCATGACAACCGGCGGTTCGTGCCTGACGCGGCGGCCGGGTTCACCGCGCGCGATGTGCCGCACCTCAAGCTCAAATGGGCGTTCGATTTCCCCGAATCGCTGCGCGCCCGGTCGCAACCCGCGATCGCGCTGGGGGCCGTGTTTGTCGGCAGCCAGAGCGGTAACGTCTATGCGCTCGACCTCAAATCCGGTTGCGTCCGCTGGATCAATCAGGGCTCGGCGGAAGTGCGCATCACGCTGGAGGAATGGCTGCGCCGCATTCCGGAATTTTCCATCGCGCCGGGCACCACGCTGACGTATCGTGGCGGGCTGGTCGGCGCGGTCAATGCTCTGCCGCTGGTCTGGCCGGTGGCAGCACACGACGTTGAACACCCTTCCAACGCAGGAGCTGAATAATGGCAACCGCGCCTTGGGCCGAACGACCGGCCCATGTTCCGCCCGAGCGGGTGGTCGACTTCGACGTCTATAACGCGGACTGGTCTACCGACGGCTATCACGAGTTCTTCGCCCGGCTGCAGGCGGACGGCATGCCCGATCTGGTCTGGACCCCGCGCAACGAGGGCCACTGGATCGCGACGCGCGGCGAGTTGATCTGGGATATCTTTCCCAACCATGCGGATTTCTCCAACCATCTGGTGATCGTGCCCAAATCGGTCGGGCTGCAGGACCGGAGGGTGCCTTCCACGCTCGATCCGCCGGATCACAAGCATTTCCGCAGCCTGATGGATGCCGGGATGGGGCCGCAGAAGATCCGCCAGATCGAACCGCTGATCCGCGAAACCGCGGTTCGCCTGATCGAGGGCTTCCGCGCCGACGGTCACTGCGATTTCACCCGGCAATATGCCGAGGAACTGCCGATCCGGGTGTTCCTTGGGATCGTCGATCTGCCGCTGAGCGATGTCGACGAACTCAAGTACTGGGCCCGCCAGATCGTCCATCCCGATGGAGAAACCACGTTCGAAGTCGCGGCCAAGTGGTTCCATGACTACATGGAGCCGGTGATCGACGCGCGCCTGGGCGGTGATGGTCAGGACCTGATCAGCACGATGATCAACGGCAACGTCTATGGCCGCGCGCTTACCCGCACCGAAATGCACAACCTGAGCCTGCAGGCGCTGCTCGGCGGGCTCGACACGGTGGTCAATTTCCTCGGCTTCGTAATGCTCGATCTGGCGGGCGATCCTCAACTGCGCCGCCGCCTCGCCAGCGACCCCAAGGCGATCGGCCCCGCGATCGACGAATTTGCGCGGCGCCATGCGGTGGTTAACGTCGCACGCTGGATCAACCGCGATTTGGTCTGCGACGGGGTCGAACTGAAAGAAGGTGAGGTGATCATGTTGCCCACGGTGCTGGTCGGCATGGACGAGCGGGTAAACGCCTGTCCGTTCACTATCGACATCGATCGGCGCAACTCCCGCAATGCTGCGTTCGGCAGGGGCCCGCACTTCTGCCCGGGCGCGCATCTGGCGCGCGCCGAAACCCGGATCACGCTGGAGGAATGGCTCGCGCGGATCCCCGAGTTCGAACTGGCGGCCAGCGCTGAATTGCGCTTTCGCAGCGGCATCGTCGGCACCGTCAAGGGCGTCGAAGTCAAATGGGAGACAGCAGCGGTCTGATTTTGGCAAGAATCCGTGTCAGGACGCGACCGGCCAGACCAGCGGCAGCGAGGCGATCTGCATCCGGATTGCCGAGGCACGTCGCAGGTAATGCACAAGGACTGCCGCCCTGGTAAACTTGAGCGGTTGGAGCTAGATCAAGTGTTGAGAATGAAGCTGAGTTTGGTGTCCGTCGTCAGAACATTTGGCGCAGATCGTAGCGTAAATTAGTGGAGTGTGGGCTTCGCATGGCCATCCGCGCACGCGTTTGCGGCATGTTATTATCATTCCGCGAACATAGAAATGCAAGAAATGTCCGGATCTCCATTGCCGAGGAAACGGAGCGGGATCGACAAAAATTGTTTGTGAATATCCGTGGGAGGGGATCTGTCACGCGAGGTACAACTCTACAAGGCAGACTTCTTGGCCAAGTCATGACATAGCTATCCCAGTGCCGCTTTTCATTCTCGAGCCAACGAAAGTTCTGAAGTACTGCCCGGTGTGGATCAGAGCAGTTTTGCAGCTTTAGCCAGACGGTTGCCGTGCTCAGCTTCCTCCTTGCCGTTTTGCAGGAACAGCGCCTTCGCGTCAGCATTGTCGAAACTTGCAGCAATACCAGCGTAGAGATCTTGGCCTGCAAACTCGGCCTCGGCCAGTTTGCCCAGCGAATCCCTTGTCACTTCGGAAACTGGCAATGGCGTGTAGATCGGATTTTGATCGATCGGCGGGATCGGGAAAGGTTCGCCAGTCAGAATCTCAATGGCCTGACTGACACGCTCTGCATGAAGCAGCTCTTCGTGCCCGTTTTCCATCAGGAGATCCTGCACAGCCTGATTGTCAGTCCCTTCCGCCATTTTGGCGTAGAGTTCCAATCCTAATGCTTCAACGAGAGCAAGTATCTTGAGGTCGTCAATTGTAACCTGTGGCCCCATAGACCCCACATATTCAAAAGCCTCAGGCGTGCTTTTCGGTGCATTGGCGGGCAGCGTAATCGTCATAACCATTATCCCAGACTGAACAAAAGGGAGAAAGCAGTATCGTATTATTTTTCGGTGTCTTCAAGCGGAGAAAATTAGTCAGTGAGTCAAAATCAATGCTGTTTGATCTGCCCCCTTCTGAGTGGCCCAATTTCTATTTTAGAAATGGCCACGAAGGAGGAATGGAATGGCAAGGAAGCACAAGCCGGAGGAGATCATCAGCAAGCTGCGTGAAGCGGAGATCGTGCTGGCGCAGGGCGGAACGGTTGCTGATGCGTGTCGCCGGATCGGCGTCACCGAACACCAGCAGTGGTTGGAGGGTGCGCCTGAGGAGGCCTTCGCGCTCTGTAAGCCCTACTATTGCGACATGAGGATCGAGGGGACGAATGAGCCATGGGTCAGGAGGTAGCCGTCCTCCAGTCCGAACAGGCGGGGAGGACTTGACCTGCATGTCCGATTTGTCGGGGGGAAGCCGGCATCGCGAAGATGACAATCCGCCTTGCCACCGCGCACGACAATCTGGCACTTAGCACAAATGACTCTTCTAGCGTGGGTTGACGATAAGCACTCGCCTTCGGCGGCATCGATCGACGCATTGCGTAAACGCTATCCGACTGAACGGACGGTTGATGAGGCACTTTCCCGCAAAATGCTGGCCCGGTCAGGCCCCCCTTACGCCCCAGTTTCGACAGCGGAGATAGAAGAACGTCTACGTACTTTCTTTGCGGAACACGAACCGTCCAGTGCGATCAGCTCTGTCGCGCCACTCGGTGGCGGCGCATCCAAGGAGCAATATCGGTTTGACCTCTCAAGACGAGACCAAACACCGGAAACATACGTCCTGAGGCGTGAACCTCCCGAATCTGTCGTGGAGACGCATCGCCTTCGTGAATACCAGCTTATGCGAGCGATCAGCGGCACAGTTCCGGTGCCTGACGTGCCTTGGGTCGATGCTGACGGAAGATGGTTCGCCCGTCCCGCGCTGATCAGCCGCTTCGTTCAAGGTGTAACCAAGCCGCCAGCGGGGGACAGCAATGTGACCGGGCTTGGAGCGGAATATTCGCCAGAGCTGCGGCGAAGTCTCGGCGCACAATTTGTGGATCTTTTTGCCAAGATTCACATGTTTGATTGGCGAGAAGCCGATCTTTCCGCATTCGATGCGCCTCCCGAAGGATCAGACGAGGGAGTGCAGTGGGTCGTCAACTGGTGGGAGAGGGTGTGGGAAGAGGACTCCTCAGAACCCATGCCAATGATCCGGTTCACTGCCCAGTGGCTCCGGGACAACGCGCCGAAAATAGAAAAGGTGACCGTCGTCCATCATGATTACCGTGCGGGCAACTTCCTCTTTGACCCCACGACAACGAAAGTCACCGCAGTGCTGGATTGGGAACTGGCTCACCTGGGCGACTACCATGAGGATCTCGCATGGACGTTGCAGGAAGGCTACGGAAAGCTCGACGATCAGGGGCGATTCCTTGTGTGCGGCTTGATCGACCGAGACATATTTCTATCACGCTGGGAAGAGAAGACAGGTCTGTCCGTCGACCGCAGAAAGCTCGCTTATTATGCAGTCATGAACTGTTGGAAATCGGCGATCATGGTGCTTGCCACAGGAGTACGTTGTGCCATGGGAGGCAAAAGCCATCAGGATGTTCTTCTTGCATGGCTTGCAGGCTTTGGGCCCACATGCGTTCACACGCTCAACAAACGTCTCAGGGAAGCGATCGATGGTTCCTGACTCAGCGCTTCGCCTTGAGGCTGCGCTCAAAGCACTTGCTGACGTGATTGCGCCTGCAATACCGGAAGACGCAGGGCTGGCGAAGGAGCAGATAGCACTGGTGATGCGGTCGATTTCCTTGGCGATTGAACAGATTCCTCTCGAAGCGGCATACATGGCGCGTGACAGTCAAACCGACCGGGAACTGGCTGCAAAGTTCCAGTCGCTGTTTGTGGCGGGACATCCGATGAGCAACAGGCTGGCTGATGCGATTTCGGCAAGCGAGAATGCGTTGCCTCCAACTATTTCCGACACCCGAGAATTGGCCAAATCGTGGCATAGCCTTAAGAAAACACTGGAAGAGGCAGTTTCCGCGCTCGCAAAGGAATTGGGTCGCGACGCTCAAACTGAACTCGCCGAGATCATGCTGGCATATAGTGAAGAGCGCAATTTACGTGAGCGAGCATGGGTTGCTTCAACCGGCTTTGACCCTGATCCGGAAAGCTTGCCCAGTTTGGAAACTGTGACATTGATCGAAACCCCATCAACTTAGCGGCGGGCTTTGACCGCTATGTTGTCGTGTCCGGACAGTCTGCTTTCGGCAAGATGCTGGCAATGAGGACTCATAGAAACTGTCCCACGGCCGCCCACAGTAGACACGAGATTTCTCGGAGAAACCGAGAGTGACGGTGATCTGCCCCCTTCTGAGTGGCCCAATTTCTATTTTAGAAATGGCCACGAAGGAGAGACTGGCAGTTAGGGCGATGTCAGCAAGGATGACGTGATCCGCCAGCTGAAGCGCGAGCTGGCCCGGGTGACTGAGGAGCGCGACATCCTAAAAAGCCACCGCGTATTTCGCTCGAGATGCAAAGTGAGATACGCGTTCATTGCCGAGCATCGCGACCAGTTCAGGCTTCGGTCGATGTGTCGGTGCCTGTGCATCCAGCAGGGGTTAATCTGACAAGCCCCCCGCTCCGCTTCCAGGGAGCAATTGGCCAGACAATCCCGGCCAGCCGATGCATGCATCGTGCGCCCGGAAGTTCCGGAGCCAGAAACTGGAATCCTGAGGCAGAAGCTCAAAGGGATCAGGGTGGCCCAGTTCTCGGGCGGCCCAAACCGGCCAGTGCGGGTTTGACAGCGCTGGCCTGCCCAGCAGTACGAGGTCTGCTATCTCCTCGCGGATCACTCGGTCGGCTTCGGAAGGTAGCCCAAGATTCCAGCTGATGCCGATGGGAATGTCGACTTCCCGCCGCATGCGGGCGCTACGCTCGGCCATAAATCCAAGAATGGCGAACGGCATCTCTGCCATATCATCCGTGTTGAACCCGAGGCTCAGGTCGGCAAGGTCAATCCCCCACTCCTTCATTCGCCGGATGGCGTAGATCGACTCTTCGAACTGAACTCCGTCGGCATTGAGGTCATCCGAACCAAGGCGGACTGTCAGCGGCAAATGATCTGGCCAAACCGCCTTGACCGCATCCAGAGCTTCGCAGTGGAAGCGCAGCCGGTTTTCCAGTCCGCCGCCATATTCGTCGTTCCGCTTATTGGCGATCGGCGAAAAGAAGCTGGCGCCGAGATAGCCATGGGCAAAATGCATTTCGAGCCATTCGAACCCTGCCTCATGGGCACGGCGGGCAGCGTCGGCATAGGCCTGATGGATATCCTTGATCTCAGCGTGCGTCAGCGCATGCACAGGGTGCGAGTAATCTCCGCCATAAGCAATCGCCGACGGGCCCCGCACCTGCCAACCTTCTGGGTGATCGGCGGGCAACTGTTGGCCGCCATCCCACGGTTTGACGAGACTGCCCTTGCGCCCGGTATGCCCCAACTGGATTGCTGGGACGGCTCCCATTTCCTTTACCAGCGACGTCACCCGGCGCAGGCCCTCGATCTGATTGTCATCATAAATGCCGGCGCAGGACGTGCTGGTCCGGCCGTCGGGCGTGATCGCAAGTTGCTCAAGGAAAACAAGTCCGAAGCCGCCAGCGGCGCGAGCGCCCGCGAGCATCACATGGTAATCTCCGACGAGCCCATCGACCGACCGGTACATTGTCATAGGAGACATCGCGATCCGATTGCGGAGCGTAATCGCTTTGAGAGACAGCGGACTGAACAGATCTGGCAAAATTTACCTCCCTTGCTTCATGACGCAGCATGGATGTTACATCGGGATTGTCACGTAAACTTCCTGAAGCCGCAAGGCTCCCCTGATCGGAAATTTCATGCTGCAGCGGAGGACGCGGCGTTCCACTCGGCATGGGCTGCCGCACGGTAGGTCCGTGATCTGCCTTCTTCTGAATGGCCCAATTTCTATTTTAGGAATGGCCACGAAGGAGAGACTGGCAGTTAGGGCGATTGTTTCACGCCTTCCCTGGCGCAGATATGCAAACACCCTAGAATTTCTGGCCTTGTGCTGAGGGTAGCATCACCACGCCAGCACATAACTTCGATGCAGCCCGCGCGCGTATGAATGTTAATGCGTCATAGCGCCGAAACACCCAATAGCAAGGCGGCGT
>JAURML010000046.1 GCA_030830695.1 Caenibius sp.
CGAATTCCTGCATGGCGACCAGCCGCTTGTTGCGGCGCGCGGCGAGCAGCGCCGCCTCGTTGACCAGATTGGCAAGGTCCGCGCCCGAAAAGCCCGGCGTGCCGCGCGCGATGGTGCGCGGATCGACGTCGGGCGCCAGCGGCACCTTCTTCATGTGCACGCCGAGAATCTTCTCGCGCCCGTCGATGTCCGGGATCGGCACCACCACCTGACGGTCAAACCGGCCGGGGCGCAGCAGCGCGGGATCGAGCACGTCCGGCCGGTTGGTCGCGGCGATGATGATGATGCCTTCATTGGCCTCGAATCCGTCCATTTCCACCAGCAGCTGGTTCAGCGTCTGTTCGCGCTCGTCATTCGAATTGCCGAGGCCATGGCCGCGATGGCGGCCCACCGCATCGATTTCGTCGATGAAGACGATGCAGGGCGCATTCTTCTTGGCCTGTTCAAACATGTCGCGCACGCGGCTCGCGCCCACGCCAACAAACATTTCGACGAAATCCGAACCCGAAATGGTGAAGAAGGGCACGCCCGCCTCCCCCGCGATGGCGCGGGCGAGCAGGGTCTTGCCGGTGCCGGGCGAACCGACCAGCAAGGCGCCCTTGGGAATCTGCCCGCCAAGCTTGGAAAAACGCTGCGGATCGCGCAGGAATTCGACTATTTCCTGCAATTCCTCGCGCGCTTCATCGATCCCGGCGACATCGTCAAAGGTCACCCGGCCCTGCCGTTCGGTCAGCAGCTTGGCCTTCGACTTGCCGAAGCCCATTGCACCCGAACCGCCACCCTTCTGCATCTGACGCAGGGCAAAGAAGGCGATGCCCATGATCAGCAGGAACGGCAGTGACTGGAAAAGAATGTAAAGCAGCAGGTTGGGTTCATCCGCAGCCTTGCCCGAAAATTCGACATTATTGTCTTCCAGCAGGCGCGGAAGATCCGTGTCGTCGGGGATCGGCACGGTCGAAAAGGGCTGATCGTTCTTCATCGTGCCAGTGATGCTGCCCGGCGCGATTTCAACCGTTTTGACGCTTCCTTCGGCAACCTTGCTGCGGAAATCCGAATAGGTGATCTCTGCCCCGCCGGGCTGGCTGCCCGCACCGAACAGCGAGACGACCAGCAGCAGCGCCATGAAAATGGCGCCCCACACCATCAGGCTCTTGATCCAGGGATTACCTTCAGGTGGCCGGTCTTCATTCATCGCAGATCGATCCTTTCTGCGCTGAATGTAGGGAGAGACAGGTGAATGGCAAGCTAATGACGTTCCATTGCAGCGCAGGCCAGCGCATCCTACATTCGTTCAGTCCGGATTTTTCATGGAGACGGTCGTGAACGGTTTGAAAACGACGATGCTGCTGGCGGCGCTGACGGCGCTGTTCATGGCGCTGGGCTTTGCCTTCGGCGGGACTGGCGGGGCATTGATCGCGCTGCTGGTTTCGGCGGGGATGAATCTGGTCACCTACTGGAACGCGGACCGCATCGTGCTGTCCATGCATGGCGCAAAGGAAGTGGACGCGGCCAGTGCGCCAGACTTCTACGGGCTGGTCGCCGAACTGGCGCAGCGCGCGAACCTGCCCATGCCCAAGGTCTATGTGGTCGACAGCCCCAACCCCAACGCTTTTGCGACGGGCCGCGACCCCGAACACGCCGCCGTCGCGGCGACCACTGGCCTGCTCGCCATGCTGACGCGCGAAGAAGTGGCGGGGGTGATGGCGCATGAACTGGGCCATGTTCGCAATCTCGACACGCTGATCATGACCATGGTGGCGACCATCGCCGGGGCGATTTCCATGATCGCCAATTTCGGCCTGTTCTTCGGCGGCAATCGCGGCAATGGCAACGCGGTGGCGGGCCTGCTCGCCTTGTTCCTCGCGCCCTTTGCCGCGATGATCGTGCAGATGGCGATCAGCCGCACCCGTGAATACGGCGCGGATCGCGCTGGCGCGGAAATTTCGGGCAATCCGGCCGCGCTCGCGTCCGCGCTGGCGAAAATCTCCGGCGCGGCCCGACGCATTCCCAATCAGTTTGCCGAGCGCAACCCGGCCGCGGCGCAGCTTTACATCGTCCCCGTCGGCCTGTCCGAAATGTTTTCCACTCATCCGGCAACGGAAAAACGGATCGCCGCGCTGAATGCAATGGCGCCGGGCCGCCCCCTGCAAAAGCGCCCCTCCGCGCTCGATCCGCTGAATCGTTCGGATTTCTGACCAGCTTCACGTTTGCAGCTTGTACAGGATCGTAAATTGGTTTCCTATATTTTCCGAATCGGTATAAGCGCTGCGCCTGTAGGGATGGCAATTGGCAAAGGATGGGAGACCGGGAATGTTGGAACGCGACGGAAGTTTTTTGTACGGCGAAGATCACCGTGCCTTCCGCGACAGTGTGCGCAAGTTTCTGGAGCGCAAATTCATCCCTAATCTCGGCAGCTTCGAGGAAGCAGGCCAGGTTTCGCGCGAATTGTGGCGCAAGGCCGGCGAAGCGGGGATGCTCGGCCCGAGTGTGCCCGAGGAGTTTGGTGGACTGGGGCTGGACTTCACCTTCAACGCGATCATCAACGAGGAAATCACCTATGCGATGATGGCAGACGGGATTACCCTGCACAATGATGTGACCACGCCGTATTTCCTGCGCTACATGACTGACGAACAGCGCGAATGCTGGCTTCCCAGGATCGTTTCCGGCGATGCGATTACCGCCATCGCCATGACCGAACCGGGCGCAGGGTCCGATCTCCAGGGCATCCGCACCACTGCCCGGCGGGAAGGTGACGAATTCGTCATCAACGGGTCGAAAACCTACATCACCAATGGTCAGAACGCTGATGTCATCCTGACGGTCTGCAAGACGGATCCGGAACTGGGTGCCAAGGGCACGTCAGTCATCATCGTCGAAGCTGACCGCCCCGGTTTTAAACGCGGCCGCAATCTCGACAAGGTCGGACAGTGGAGCGCGGACACATCCGAACTGTTTTACAATGACGTACGCGTCCCGGCGAGCAATGTGGTGGGCGAAGTCAATCGCGGCTTCATCTATCTGGTCAGCGAACTGGCGCAGGAACGCCTGTCAATCGCGCTTTCCTCGCAAGCTGCGGCCCAGCGCGCCTATGACGAGGCGATTGCCTTCACCAAGGACCGCACCGCCTTTGGCAAGAAGGTGTTCGATTTCCAGAACACCCGCTTCACCCTGGCGGACCTTGCTGCAAAGCTTCAGGTCGGCTGGGCGCATATCGACTGGGCGATCGCGCGGCACCTGAAGGGCGAACTGACCGTCGAAGAGGCTGCGGCTGCCAAATACTGGCACAGCGAAATGGCCTGGATGGCCTGCGACGCAGCGATGCAGTTGCATGGCGGCGCGGGTTACATGAACGAATACAATATCGCGCGCGTCTGGCGTGACCAGCGCATTCGCCGCATCTATGGCGGCACCTCCGAAATCATGCGCGAACTGATCGGGCGCTCGCTCTGACCCCTATCGCCGAGGCAAAGTGAAAGGGCCGGGTAACCCCCGGCCCTTTTCTCATTACCAGTCGATCATGTCGAAGTCGCGCTTTTCAGAACCACATTCCGGACAGATCCAGTCTTCCGGAACATCGGCCCAGCGCGTGCCGGGCGCGATGCCTTCATCGGGCCAGCCTTCCGCCTCGTCGTAGATATAGCCGCAATTGAGGCATTTGAAGCGGCGGAACGGCTCAGACATTGGTCCTGCTCATCGTGACGTGAATGTGCTCATAACCATTGGTAAAACATGAGGGCAGCCGCTCTGGCTCACCCACGATCTTCACTTCCATGTCGCGTTTCGCCATTTCCTCAATCAGCGTCGCCAGCTGCAGTTCGGCCAGCCGCGCCCCCAGACAACGGTGAATGCCATAACCGAAGGAAAGGTGCCGGCGCGAATTTTCGCGCTCGGGATCCCAGCGATCTGCATCGGGGAACACGCTTTCGTCACGATTGCCCGAGTTGTACCACAGCACGACCTTGTCACCCTTACTGATCTGCTTGCCCTGGAATTCCACATCGCGCGTCGCGGTGCGGCGCATGTGAGCGATGGGCGTCTGCAGACGGATGGTCTCGGTCGCTGCGCCCGAAGCCAGGCGGTCCGGATCGGCCTTCACCTTGGCCCAGGCATCAGGAAACAGGTTGATCCGTTCGATCAGGCCCGACATGGAATTGCGCGTGGTATCATTGCCGCCGACCAGCAGCAGCGCGATGGCGCCGATAAAGCGCTGCTCGTCCATATCGCCATAGGATTGAGAATGCGCCATCATTGACAGCAGATCGCCCTTGGGCGGTGCGGCGCGGCGCTCGTCATAAAGCTCTTTGAAACGCGCAGCCATTTCGAACACATGCCGTTCGCGCTCTGCATTGAGTTCGGGATCGGGTCCGATATCGATCTTGGCCGCCCAGTCCGACCATACGGGCAGCTTGTTCCGTTCTTCCCAGGGGAAATCGAACAGGGTTGCAATCATCGCCGTGGTCAGCGGGATCGAAACATTGTGCACCCAGTCAAATGTCTCGCCGACCGGAAGCTTGTCGAGCACTTCTGCCGTGCGCTGGCGCAGCGCTCCCGCAAGCTTCTGAATTTCGGAGGGAGCCACCGCGGGGGCGATGGCCTTGCGCTTTTCAGCATGTTCAGGATCATCCATGGCGATGAACATGCGCAGCTGCACACCGGTGTCCTGCATGTCGAAAATCACGATTCCGCCATGTTCCCACGAGGACGAAAACGCTTCGGGATCGGCTTCTACGGCTACGATATCGTCGTAGCGCGTGATGGACCAGTAAGGACCGAAGAAACTGTCAGGGCAGAAACTGACCGGGTCTTCCGCTCGCAATCGCGCGAAAAGCGGGCGCCAGGCGTTTGCTTTCCAGAGTTCTGCCCGAGACACATCCAGTGCGGGCTTGGCCGCAAGGGTTGCCATGATCGTCATCCTCTCGTTGCCGACCCACCTTCAAGCGGGCTTGTAGCGCGTTAAAAATCCGCGCTGGCATTTTGCGTATAACCTTTACGTATTGTGTGTTTTAACGCTTTTTCAGAGTCGCGTCAACCAGTCCCACATCCGTTCGGCAACGCCACCGCCCCAGACCTGGCGGGCCTGCGTTTCGTCAGGGTCAAGCAGACCCGTGTCCGGCGCAAACCCCATGGAGCGAACATCACGCTCCACCCGCGCGGCATCTTCAAGGAACCAGCACAGGGTGGCGGCCTTGGGCATCGATTCAGCCGCGACAACCGCGCCATTACCGCGCATCACGATTGCCGGGGCTTGTCCCATACTGGCAACCAATGCTCGCGCGGCGGCATCGTCGCGGAGCAGGCGCGGATCGGGCCAGAGCGGCAGATTGTCGAAATAGGCGCCAATCCCGTGGCGCGGTTGCGGGACTATTCCCAGCGTTGACAGCGCCATCAGCGCCGGTGGCATGATGCGGCACACTGCGCCGATTTCGGGACGAAGGGCATAAATTTCGCGATGAATGCGCACCTCACCCAGCACCCCTTCGGGCAAAGGGCCATGAACCGAGCACACGGTCCCGGGGCGATCACCCACAAGTTCCAGCGGGCCGGATGCACAAACCAGAAACCAGTCAGCATCGAGCCGGACGCTGACATGGCCATAGGCATGCACAAGGCCCGCCATGCCCAGCCCGCGCGCGGCCTGCTGGATGATTTGCTGTTGCGCAGCGGATGGTGTCGGGGCCTGCCCCAGCTCTTGCCCTGCGGTCATATCGCTGCTCCCTCGCTTGAAACATATGCATCCCAGCGCTGCCCGATCAGGTCAAGCACACGTTCGTTCACGGGCGTCAGCACCTGCAGACGCCGCGCCCATCGCTTCAGCGCACCATTTTGAGCGTCGAACTCGCTTGACCTGCCAGTTACGATATCGCGCTGCATCGAAGTCGTTGCGTCGGGCGGAAAGCTGTCAATGAAGGCCAGGGTTGCGGCAACATCCGCCTCGCCCAGCTTCGCCCCGGCCGCGCGCGCGACCTGCGCTGCCTCCTCCAGCAATGCGATCAGCTCCGCACGCGCCTCGGTCCGCAGCCATCCGGCAGGGCGGTCATAAGCGGCGCCCAGCCCGCCGACTGCGCAGGCAAGCATCATCTTGCGCCATAATTCAGTTTTAATGTCCGCCATGATGTCGCAGTGCGTTGCGGTACGCGCAAGCGCCCCGCGCAACTGCGCGAGGTGCGCCGCCCCATCTCCGGTATGAACGCCAGCGATCAGGCGCGGCGCAACCCCCGCATGGCGCACGACCCCGTCGTGATCGAGGTTGAAGAAGCCATGGACGATCCCGGCCAGGACTGGATGGCGCGGCAGAACCCGCGCGGCAATATCCGGCGCATCAACGCCGTTCTGAAGCGTGAGAACCGCCGTGCCGGGGGCAAGATGCGGCGCCAGGTCGGCCAGCGCACCCTCAAGCTGCCAGCTCTTGACCGCCAGGATGACCAGCTCTGCCTTCGCCGCCGCCGATGGATTGCCGCTGAATGCGCATGGCTGCCGAACCGCTCCGCGGGCATCACTGAAGCGCAAACCATCCACTTGCAGCGCGCGCAGGCGTGCACCCCGCGCAATCAGCGTCACCCGGCAGCCGGCCTGACCAAGTCGGCAGGCGAAGAAAGTGCCCAGCGCCCCTGCACCGTGGATCGCGACCGGAAATTGCATTTGCCCTGACACTGCCGCCCCTTTCGCGATATTCTCCACTCAACGACTCGGTTACGATAAATCGACTAGCGCAGAAAAAAGGCGTTGACAGCAGGTTGGCAAAACATTTACATACCAACCGCACGGTATCTTTATTGACCGAATCATGCTTTGGCAATGAGTCGGCGTTTTGGGAAGGATGAGCAGGCATGGCTTTGACTACAGGCATCATCAACGACAAGGAGCGCGCGCAATTCCTCGTGCCGCGGCGCGCCTTTACGGACCGGTCCATATTCGAAAAGGAATATGAAGCGATCTTCAACAAGTGCTGGCTCTATCTGGGGCATGCCTCCGAACTGGCGGAACCGGGCACGTTCCTTACGCGCACTGTCGCGCGCCGCCCGATCCTGTTCACCCGCGACAAGGAAGGCGAATATCACGCACTGCTGAACGCCTGCCCGCATCGCGGCGCGCTGGTCTGCCGCGAACGCCATGGCAAAGGCCGCGCCTTCATGTGCATGTATCACGGCTGGACCTTCGGTTCAGATGGCCACCTGATGACCCTGCCCGGTTCGTCCGGATATCCCAAGGGCTTCAAGACCGATCCGCAAAAGCAGATGGCCCATGTTCCCCGGGTGGAACGCTTTGGCGACTTCTTCTTCATCAACTTTTCCAGGGATGGCGAAGATCTGGCCACTTATCTGGCCGACGCCGGTGACACGCTGAAGCTGCTGGGTGAGCACAGCCCCAGCGGCATGCAGATCGTGGGCGGAACCCAGGAATATTCGATCCGCGGCAACTGGAAGCTGCTCGCAGAAAACAGCTTCGATGGCTACCATGCCGCCTGCAATCACTCGACCTACCTCGAATATCTTGGCAACACCAAGGGTGCACTGGGCGCCGACCCGCTGAAGGGTGAGGCGGTGGACCTCAAGAACGGGCACGCTATGGTTGAATATACCGCGCCCTGGGGCCGTCCGATTGCCAACTGGGTTCCCATCTGGGGCGAGGAAGGCAAGAAGGAAATCGACGCCGTCTATGCCGAACTGCAAAGCCGGGTCGGGCCGGAACGGGCCGAACGCATCGCAAAAAAAAGTCGCAACATGGTGATTTTCCCGAATCTCGTGATCAATGACGTCATGGCTATCACCGTGCGCACATTCTTCCCCACTGCGCCCGATTACATGGAAATCATCGCATGGGCGCTGGCACCTGTGGAAGAGAGCGAATGGCGGCGCAAGTTCCGTCTTTACAATTTCACCGAATTCCTTGGCCCAGGCGGTTTCGCAACGCCTGACGATGTGGAAGCAATCGAGAAGTGCCAGCAGGGTTACGCCGTGGGTGGCGATGCCCAGTATAATGACATTTCCAAGGGCATGGCCCGCGATGGCGCCCCTTCTTTCGACGATGAAGCGCAGATGCGCGCATACTGGGTCGAATGGGATCGCCGCCTTTCGGAGTATGAAGCATGAGCACCGCAACCATGGAACGCACGCTTGAAGATTCGCTGCTGCTGCGCCTTAGGGTGGAAGAGTTGCTGTTTACCGAAGCTGACCTGCTGGACAGCTGGAAACTCGAAAGCTGGCTCGCACTCTTCACTGAGGATGCACATTACTACGTTCCGCCCAGCGATGTGGATGGCGACACCGCAACCCCCGATACGGCGCTGTTCTATATCATGGATGACCCGGTCCGCATGCGCGAGCGGGTAGTGCGCCTGTCGAAGATCGGTGCGCACAGCGAACATCCCCGCTCGAAAGTGCGCCATCTCGTCACCAATGTACGGGTAGAG
This sequence comes from Caenibius sp., assembly GCA_030830695.1. Lineage (GTDB taxonomy): Bacteria > Pseudomonadota > Alphaproteobacteria > Sphingomonadales > Sphingomonadaceae > JACKKV01. Next base: position 8,414 of record JAURML010000046.1, read on the forward strand.
CGCGATGGTGACATCATCCGGTCGCGCTCCTCCTTCATCGTCAGCCGCGCCAAGGACATCACGCATGACCTGTTCGTCGGACATTACCTGCATGAAATCGTGGATCAGGGTGGCGAACTGAAAATCCGCAAGAAGACCTGCGTCCTCGACATGGAAGCCTTGCGCCCCCATGCCCGGATCAGCATCATTCTTTAAAGACAAGCGATAAGAACGGAGAGAAATTCCATGGAAACGCCAATCCGCTTTGCCAGGCTGGGCTATTGCCGCCTGCATTGCAGCGATCTGGCCGCAAGCACGGCCTTCTATCGTGACCTTGTCGGGCTGACGCTGGAAAATAATGCCAACGGGGAAGTTTGGCTGCGCTGCAGTGACAAGCCCTATGACATGATTCTGCAGCAGGGCGATGAAGCCGGGATTGCCGGTGCCGGCTTCGAAATGGAAAACGTGGCAGAGCTGGAGAAGGCCTTCGCCCGCCTCGAAAAGCTCGGCACGACCCCACGCTGGCTGAGCGAGGATGAATGCCGCCAGCGCCGCGTGGCGCGGGCATTGACGTTCGTCGATCCTGTCTGCGGGCTCGGGTTCGAATTCTACGCCGACCAGGATAAGGTCGCGCCTTACCACCCGCCGCACACCAAGATTGCCCGGATGGGGCATCTGGTGCTCAATGTTGCCGATCTCGACGCCTCGCATGATTTCTGGGTCAACGCCATGGGCTTTGCCGTGTCGGACCGGGTGGACGGGCTGGCCGAATGGCTGCGCTGCTGGCCCAATCCCCTGCATCACAGCTTCGCGTTGCTGCAAGGCGATGAAAACACCGCCAACACGCTGCATCACATCAATTTCATGGTCACTGATATTGACGATGTGGGCGGTGCGATGAACCGCATGAAGGCCGCCAATGTGCCGATCGTGTTCGGACCCGGCCGCCACCTGCCCTCGACCAGCATTTTCCTCTACTTCCTCGACCCGGACGGCAATACGACCGAATACAGCTTCGGCATGGAACTGTTCGAGGAAGAAGGCGCGCGTGGCCCGCGCGAGCTGGAGCACAAGGCAGAGGTGATGGACATCTGGGGCAGCCGCCCAGATCCGCGCTTTGGCAAGGGCAACAAGGTGCTCGCTGCTCATGTCTGATGGCAAGCTGGCGGGAAAGATCGCCATCGTGACCGGTGCCGGGCGCGGCATCGGCAAGGCCATTGCCCAGCGCCTGCATGATGACGGGGCGACCGTGATCCTCACCGATCTGGATGAGGCGAGCGCGCGTTCAGCGGCTGCGGATATCGGCGTTTCGAATGCGCTGTGCTTCGGGGGAAATCTGGCGAAGGAAGAGGTCGCAGGTGCCCTCATCGCGCAGGTGATCGAACGGTTCGGCCGGATCGATATCCTCGTCAACAATGCCGGTGGTGGCATCCTGCGCCCCTTCCTCGACCATACGCCCGAAACTCTGGTGGAAACCATTGACCGCAATTTGTGGACCGGGATCTGGTGCTGCTGGCATGCCCTGCCCCACATGCAGAATGCGGGCTGGGGCCGGATCATCAATCTGGGCGCGGACAGCGTGCGCAACGGGCTCGTCGATCATTCCGCCTACAACGCCGCCAAGGGCGGGCTGCACGGCATCACCACCGGACTTGCGCGCGAATTTGCCCGCGATGGCATCACGGTCAACACCGTGGCACCCTGCGTCGTCGATACGCCGCAGGTGGAGGACATCCGCAAGGTCAACCCAGAACTGATCGAGAAAGTCTATTCGGTCATCCCGATGGGGCGCGGCGCGAAAATGGAGGAAGTTGCATCGATGGTGGCGTACCTTGCCAGCGAAGAAGCCGCCTTCGTGACCGGGCAGGTCATCAGCGTCAATGGCGGGACGACGATGCTGTAAACAGGCACAACGCCTGCACGAAAACGATTGGAGAGAATGTGAGCGAGAACCCGGAAATCGGCCTGAACATTGATGTCGATGGCATCAGGACCAATTACATTGTTGCGGGCGAAGGCCCACCGCTGATCCTGATTCACGGATCGGGTCCGGGGGTGACCGCTTTTGCCAACTGGCGCGGCGTGATCCCCGATTTCGCGCAGCATTTCACCTGCTACGCGCCTGACACGCTGGGCTTTGGCTACACTGATTTCCCGGATGATATCGACGGTTTCTCGATCGAGCGCTGGGTGGCGCATCTGGTGGGATTCATGGATGCGCTGGGCATCGCCAAGGCGCATATGATCGGCAATTCCTATGGCGGCGCGCTTACACTAGCGATCGCCACCCGCCACCCCGACCGGGTGGCCGGGATCGTGCTGATGGGGGCCGCTGGGCGAAGCGAATTCCAGCTGACCAAGGGGCTCGAAGAGGTCTGGGGCTACGAGCCGAGCCTCGACAATATGCGCGCGCTGATGAACACCTTCGCTCACGACGCCTCGCTGGTGAAGGAAGAAATCGTCAAATCGCGCTATGAGGCGAGCATTCGCCCCGGCGCGCATGAGAAATATTCCAGCCTCTTCCCCGAACCACGCCAGCGCTGGCTGACCGAGCTTTCCACCAGCGATGACCGGCTGGCCAGGCTCCACCATCAGGTGCTGATGGTGCACGGGCGTGAAGATGTGATCGTGCCGGTCGCCTGCTCGATCCGTTTCAACGAGGTCATCCCCAACAGCGAATTGCACATTTTCGGCAATTGCGGCCACTGGACCCAAATCGAAATGCGCGACCGCTTCATCGAACTGGTGACGCCGTTCCTGAAGCGCATCGAACTGTAAAAAAAAGACGGGAGAGAAACATGCTGCCGGGACTGATGCAGGATCGCCCCCTTGCGATCATCGACATCCTGCGGTTTGCCGCCACCGCGCACGCCACGCAGGAAGTGGTGTCGAAGAATGTGGACGAGCCGATCTGGCGCAGCGATTACGCCGGAACGATGCGCCGCGTGGCGCAGGCGGCCAACATGCTGGCGGGGCTTGGGCTGAACAGCGGGGACCGGATCAGTTCGCTGGCCTGGAACACGCATCGCCATTTCGAACTGTTCTATGCCGCGCCGGGCATGGGTCTGGTGCTGCACACCGCCAACCCGCGCCTGCCCGACGATCATTTGGTCTATACGATCAATCACGCCGCCAGCCGGGTGCTGCTGATTGACCGCAACATGGTGGACATTGTCGAGCGGATCAAAGACCATCTCACCACTGTTGAAAAGATCGTCACCCTGACGGACAGCGCGCGCACGCCTGCTGGCTATGAAGGGTACGAGGATCTGATCGCGGCCCAGCCCGACAGCTTTGACTGGCCGGGCTTCGATGAAAATACGGCAGCGTTCCTGTGCTACACCTCAGGCACCACGGGCGATCCCAAGGGCGTGCTCTATTCGCACCGTGCGGTGGTGCTGCACGGCTTTGCCGCAGGCCTTAGCGGCGCACTGGGCTTTTCCGCCTTCGACGTCGTCATGCCCTGCCAGTCGCTCTATCATGCCACCGCCTGGGGCCTGCCCTTTGCCGGCGCGATCAACGGGGTGAAATTCGTCTTCCCCTGCGACAAGTTTGACGGGGCCAGCCTGCAGGCGCTGATCGAAGGGGAAGGCGTGACCTTTTCCGGCGGCGTCCCCACGATCTGGACGATGTATCTCGATCATCTGGAGCGGACCGGCGGTAAACCCGGCACGTTGCAGCGGGTGATCATCGGCGGGTCGGCCGTCCCGCGCGACATGGCGGTGGCCTTCGACCGGCTGGGCGTGACCGTGCAGCAGATCTGGGGAATGACCGAAACCTGCCCGCTGGGCGTGGTCGCCACCTCCACCCCGGCGCTGGCCGCGCGTGGACGCGATGCGGAAAACGAACAGATCTGGACCCGCCAGGGACGCATGATGTTCGGCATCGAAATGGAAATCTTCGATGATGAAGGCCAGCCCCTGCCGCACGACGGGGAGGCATCCGGCGCGCTGTGCGTGCGCGGACCATGGGTTCTGGAACGCTATTTCCGTTCCGAGGCCAGCGCGGTCGATGCCGATGGCTGGTTCGACACGGGCGATATTTCCACCATTGATGAACTGGGCTTCATGCGGATCACGGACCGCAAGAAGGACGTGATCAAGTCCGGCGGCGAATGGGTCAGCTCGATCGATCTGGAAAATGCGGCGGCAGGCTGCCCCGGCGTGAAGGTCGCCGCCGTGGCGGGCGTCTATCATCCCAAATGGGAAGAACGCCCGATCATGCTGATCGAAACGCATGACGGGGCCGAATTGTCGGAAGCGGACGTGACGGCCTATCTGGAAAGCCGCGTGCCCAAATGGTGGATGCCCGACCGCATCTTCTTCGAACCCGTGCCGATGACGGCCACGGGCAAGATTGACAAGAAAATCATCCGCGACCGGCATGCTGACGCGCTGAAGGAAGGCTGAGCCCGGTCAGCCCGCCTGCGCGATGGAGTGCAGCATGTCGCCTGTGCGCACAGTGTAACTGCCGCCCGCGCTGTGTCACGTGATGAGGGACATCGGGAATAACGATGCGAGGGAGCCGGGCCATCCGTCCACGCTAAAGCGA
>JAURML010000047.1 GCA_030830695.1 Caenibius sp.
CCGGTGGCGTCTTCGCGGCGGCTGAGGATTTCCGAAACGCTGCGGCCACGGCGCTGGGCCACCATGCGGGGGCTCTGCTGGTTCAGCAGCGCGTCAAAGGTGGCGCGCACCATGTTGTAGGGATTGGAGGTGCCCAGCGACTTGGACACGACGTCGCCAACGCCCAGGGCTTCGAACACAGCGCGCATCGGGCCGCCGGCGATGATGCCGGTACCGGCCGGGGCCGGACGAACCAGAACCTTGCCCGCGCCGTGATGGCCGCGCACTTCGTGATGGATGGTGCGGCCGTCCTTCAGCGGAATCTTGACCAGCGAACGCTTGGCGTCTTCGGTCGCCTTGCGGATGGCTTCGGGCACTTCGCGCGCCTTGCCATGACCGAAACCGACGCGGCCGGCGCCGTCACCGACAACCACCAGCGCGGCGAAAGCAAAACGGCGACCACCCTTCACGACCTTGGCGACACGATTGATGTGCACCAGCTTGTCGATCATGTCGCTGTCGCGGCTTTCCTTCTCGCGGCCACGTCCGCCACGTCCGCGTTCACCGCGATCGCGTCCACCCTCTTTGGGGTCGCGCTGCTGCTGTCCTTCGCGTGCCATATCTTTTGTTCCTTAGAATTCCAGGCCGCCAGCGCGAGCCGCATCTGCGAGCGCCTTGATGCGCCCATGATAAATGTAACCGCCGCGATCGAACATGACCTGGGTCACGCCGGCCTTCTTGGCGCGTTCAGCGATCTTCTTGCCGACATCGCTGGCGGCCTCGACATTGTAGCCCTTGCCCTTGGATTCCTTCTCGTTGGTCGAGGCGGAAGCCACGGTCACGGCCTTCGTATCGTCGATCACCTGGGCATAGATGTGCTTGCCGGAACGGAAGACCGACAGGCGCGGACGGGTGCCGTGCGTGCCGAGGCGGAAACGGGTGCGCGACTGGCGCTTTTTGAAGAGAGCGTTTGTCATCTTACTTCTTCTTGCCTTCCTTGCGGCGGACATATGCGCCTTCGTAGCGAACGCCCTTGCCCTTGTAGGGCTCCGGCGGGCGATAGCCGCGAATTTCAGCGGCGACCTGGCCGACCAGCTGCTTGTTGATGCCCGACACCGAAATCATGGTCGGCTTTTCGGTGACGATCGTGATGCCTTCCGGGATCGGATACGGCACGTCATGGCTGAAACCGAGCTGGAGGTTCAGCACCTTGCCCTGCACCGCCGCGCGGTAACCGACGCCCTGGATTTCCAGCTTCTGGGTGAAGCCGGTGGTCACGCCGTTCACCAGGTTGTTCACCAGCGTGCGCGACAGGCCCCACATCTGGGCGGCCTTCTCCATTTCCTTGCGGGGCGCAACGGTGATCCCGTCATCGCCCAGCGAGGCGGACACTTGCGGAACCAGCTTGACGCTGAGCTCGCCCTTCGGACCCTTGACCTTGACGGTCTGGCCTTCCACCGAGGCGGTAACGCCCTTGGGGAGTGCAACGGGTTTCTTGCCAATGCGTGACATGACGGCTCCTTAGAACACCTGACAGAGAACTTCGCCGCCGACATTCTTTTCGCGAGCGGTGGTGTCCGTCATCACGCCCTGGGGCGTGGAGAGGATGGACACGCCAAGGCCCTGACGATGCGGCTTGAGTTCGCTGACAGAGGAATAGACGCGGCGGCCCGGGGTGGAAACGCGCTTGAGTTCGCGGATCACCGGCTGACCTTCGTGATACTTGAGTTCGATTTCCAGTTCCTTGTGGCCCTTGGTTTCGACCTCGGCATAGCCGCGGATGTAACCTTCGGCCTGCAGCACGTCGAGAAGACGGATGCGCAGACGGGAATTCGGAGAATTGATCTTGCTCTTGCGCCGCAACTGGCCGTTGCGGATGCGCGTCAGAAGATCGCCAATCGGATCGATGATCATGTCTTCTCCTTACCAGCTCGCCTTGGTCATGCCGGGGATCTGGCCGAAATTTGAAAGCGAACGCAGCGCGATACGCGACATCTTCACCTTGCGGTAATAGCCCTTCGGACGGCCCGAAAGCTCGCAGCGGTGATGGATGCGAACCTTGGAAGAATTGCGCGGCAACTTGGCCAGCTTCAGACGCGCGGCAAAGCGCTCTTCGGCCGGAACCTTCATGTCGTCTGCAATCTTCTTCAGCTCGGCGCGCTTGGAGGCATACTGAGCCACCAGCTTTTCGCGCTTCTTGTTGCGGTTGATCTGACTTGTCTTCGCCATGGTCTAGCGCCTCAATTCGTGAACGGGAACTGGAAGCCTTCGAGCAGCGCGCGCGCTTCCTCGTCAGTCTTCGCGGTGGTGTTGAACACGATGTCCATGCCCCACACAGATTCCGTCTTGTCGTAGTCGATTTCCAGGAACACGACGTGTTCCTTCATGCCCATCGCATAGTTGCCGCGGCCGTCGAACGACTTGGGGTTGATACCCCGGAAGTCGCGAACGCGCGGCAGCGCCATGGTGATCAGGCGATCAACGAATTCGTACATCACGTCGCCGCGCAGGGTGACCTTGGCGCCGATCGGGAGACCTTCGCGGATCTTGAACTGCGCGATGGCCTTCTTGGAACGGGTCTGGATTGCCTTCTGGCCGGCGATCGCGGTCAGGTCGTTCACGGCCTGTACGATTTTCTTGCCGTCGGAAGCTGCCTCGCCCGCGCCGATGTTCAGCACGACCTTGTTCAGCTTCGGAACCTGAAGCGCGTTCTTGTAACCGAACTTCTTCATCAGCTCCGGCTTGATGGTTTCGGCATAGCGCTTCTTGAAGCGCGGCACATAACCGGCTTCGCGCGCATGCTCGCCGACCTGCACCTGGGTGCCGGCGTTCACTTCGCGGCGCTTGTTCGCCTTGTCCGCCTTCGCCTGGGCCTTGGCGGCTTCCTGCGGATTCTTGCTGCCTGCATCAGACATCGATGACCTCACCCGACTTCTTGGCAAAGCGGACCTTGCGGCCGTCGCTCAGCGTCTTGGTTCCAATGCGCGTCGCCTTGCCCGACTTAGGGTCGACATGCGCGATATTCGAAAGCTGGATCGGCGACTCCTTGGTCACGATCCCGGCCTGCTGGGTCTGGGTCTGGCGCTGATGGCGCTTGACCACGTTGACGCCCTGCACCAGCGCGCGGTTCTCATCCGGAAACACCTTCAGAACAGAGCCCTTCTTGCCCTTGTCGCGGCCCGTGATGACCACCACGCTGTCGCCCTTGCGGATATTCGCGCTCATTACAAAACCTCCGGGGCAAGCGAGATGATCTTCATCTGACCCTTGTTGCGCAGCTCGCGGGTCACCGGTCCAAAGATGCGGGTGCCGATCGGCTCGCCCTGGGCATTGACCAGAACCGCGGCATTGCCGTCGAAGCGGATCAGGCTGCCATCGTTGCGGCGCACGCCCTTTGCGGTACGCACCACCACGGCCTTCAGCACTTCGCCCTTCTTCACGCGACCGCGCGGAATGGCTTCCTTGACCGACACCACGATGATGTCGCCGACGTCGGCATAACGGCGATGCGAACCGCCGAGAACCTTGATGCACATCACGCTCTTGGCGCCGGAATTGTCGGCGACGTCGAGTTCTGTGGACATCTGAATCATGACTTCAACTCCCTATCGCGCCGCTTACTTGCCGACGCGTTCCAGCACTTCCCAGGTCTTCAACTTGGAAAGCGGCCGGCATTCCTGAATACGAACGACATCACCGATCTTGAATTCGCCCTTCTCGTCATGGGCGTGATACTTTTTCGAACGGCGCACGGTCTTGCCCATCACCGGATGGATGAAGCGGCGCTCCACCTTCACAACGATGGTCTTGGCGTTCTTGTCGCTGACGACAGTGCCCTGGAGGATTCTCTTCGGCATGGTCTTAGCCCTTCGCCTGGGCAGCGCGGCGCTGCTCGGTCAACACGGTCTGGATGCGCGCGATATCACGGCGCAGCACGCGGATGCGGCCGGTGTTTTCCACCTGGCCGTTGGCCCGCTGAAAGCGCAGGTTGAACTGCTCCTTCTTGAGGTTCGAGAGCTGGGTGTTCAGCTCGTCGCCGGTCTTGGCGCGCAGTTCCTCGGACTTCGACGTCGCCTTCACGGCGGTCGTCTTCTTGGTCTTGGCGGACTTCGCCGGTTTGGTTTCTTTCTTAGCCATCTCTATTCTCTCACAAGCCGGTGCGGACGACGAACTTGGTCGCGATCGACAGTTTCGCCTGGCCCAGACGCATGGCTTCCTTGGCGGTCGCCAGGTCCACGCCGTCCAGTTCAAACAGGATTCGGCCCGGCTTGACCTTGGCCACCCAGAATTCCGGCGCGCCCTTGCCCGAGCCCATGCGGACTTCGGCAGGCTTCTTGGACACCGGCACGTCCGGGAACACGCGGATCCACACGCGGCCGGCGCGCTTCATCTGGCGGGTAATGGCGCGACGCGCCGCTTCGATCTCGCGCGCGTTCAGGCGTTCCGGTTCCAGAGCCTTCAGGCCATAGGCGCCGAAGGCCAGCTTGGTACCGCCCTTGGCAGCGCCGTTGATGCGGCCCTTGAACTGCTTGCGGAATTTTGTGCGCTTGGGTGACAGCATGGTTCTTCTCTTTACTCGGCGGCGGCAAGAGCGCGCTCGCGCTCACGCGGGCCGCGATTGCCACCTTCGGCAGCTTCAGCCTGGCGCTTCTCGGTGGCGAAGGGATCATGTTCCATGATCTCGCCCTTGAAGATCCAGACCTTGACGCCGCAGGTGCCATAGGTGGTGAAAGCCGTGGAGATGCCGTAGTCGATGTCGGCACGCAGCGTGTGCAGCGGCACGCGGCCTTCGCGATACCATTCCACGCGCGCGATTTCCGCGCCGCCCAGACGGCCCGAGCAGGTGATGCGGATGCCCAGCGCGCCCAGGCGCATGGCGGTCTGCACCGAACGCTTCATCACGCGACGGAACGCAACGCGGCGTTCGAGCTGCTGCGCGATGTTTTCGGCAACCAGCTTGGCGTCGATTTCCGGCTTGCGGATTTCCACGATGTTCAGGTGCACTTCATCGGTCGTGTACTTCTGAACGTCGCTCTTCAGCTTCTCGATGTCGGCGCCCTTCTTGCCGATCACAACGCCCGGACGAGCCGAGTGAATGGTGACGCGGCACTTCTTGTGCGGGCGTTCGATGATGATGCGGCTGACGCCCGCGGCCTTCAGCTTGTCGCTGAGGTATTCGCGGATCTTGATGTCTTCCTGCAGCAGCTTGCCGTATTCCCGCTTGCCCGCATACCAGCGCGAGTCCCAGGTACGGTTGATGCCGAGGCGCAGCCCGGTCGGATTGACCTTCTGACCCATTACTTCTTCTCCTTCGCGGGCTTCTTGGCCGCCGCTTTCTTGGCGGGCGCTTTGCCCGAGGATTTCTTCTTGGCGTCGGCTTTGGGAGCAGCCGCCTTGGCTTCTTCCTTCGCCGGCGCTTCTTCGCGCTTTTCTTCGACGATGATCGTGATCTGGCTGAAGAACTTTTCGATGCCGCCGGCGTTGCCGCGGGCGCGCGCGTGGAAGCGCTTCATCACCAGGTTCTTGCCGACGCTGGCTTCCTTGACCACCAGATCATCGACATCCAGGTCGTGATTGTTTTCCGCGTTGGCGATCGCCGACTGGAGCGTCTTCTTGACGACGCCAGCGATGCGCTTGGGCGAGAAGGTCAGCACGTTCAGGGCGCGATCGACCTTCTTGCCGCGGATCTGCTGCGCCACCAGGTTGAGCTTGCGCGGGGAGACGCGGATGTTGCGGGCAACGGCCATCGCCTGATGATCCGCCAGCACGCGCACGCGAGATTCCTTGCCCATTACGACCTCTTCGCCTTCTTGTCGCCGCCACCGGTGTGGCCGTGGAAGGTACGGGTCGGCGAGAACTCGCCGAGCTTGTGACCAACCATGTCTTCGGTCACCAGCACGGGAATGTGCTTGTGGCCATTGTAGACGCCGAACGTGACGCCCACGAACTGCGGCAGAATGGTGGAACGGCGCGACCAGGTCTTGATCACATCCTTGCGACCGGACGAACGGGCCGCTTCCGCTTTCTTCAAAATGTAGCCGTCGACAAACGGGCCTTTCCAGACAGAACGGGTCATGTGCTTGCCTTGCCTTTACGCGTGCGCACGATGAACTTCGTGGTGCGCTTGTTTTTACGGGTCTTGGCGCCCTTGGTGGGCTTGCCCCAGGGGGTAACCGGATGACGGCCACCCTTGGTGCGGCCTTCGCCGCCGCCGTGCGGATGGTCGATCGGGTTCATGGCGGTACCGCGAACGTGCGGGCGCTTGCCCTTCCACACGTTACGGCCGGCCTTGCCGATCACTTCGTTCATGTGGTCGGGGTTCGACACAGCGCCCACAGTCGCCATGCAGGTCAGCGGGATTTTGCGCACTTCCGACGAATTCAGACGGATCAGCGCGTAACCGGCATCGCGGCCCAGATACTGGGCATAAGCGCCGGCGGAACGGGCCACCTGGCCACCCTTGCCCGGCTTCATTTCGATATTGTGGACGATGGTGCCGACCGGCATCGCGCCCAGCGGCATCGCATTGCCGACCTTCACGTCGACTTTTTCGCCGGAGACGATGGTGTCGCCGACATTCAGGCGCTGCGGCGCCAGGATGTAGGTCTGCTTGCCGTCCTTGTACTTCACCAGTGCGATGAAGGCGGTGCGGTTTGGATCGTATTCCAGACGCTCGACCGTCGCGGGCTCATTGAAGCGGTTGCGCTTGAAGTCGATCAGGCGATAGCGCTGCTTGTGACCACCACCCTGATAGCGCACCACGATGCGGCCGGTATTGTTGCGGCCGCCCTTGGAGGTCTTGCCTTCGGTCAGCGCCTTGACCGGACCGCCCTTGTGCAGGCTGGAACGATCGATCAGCACCAACTGGCGGGTGCCGGGAGTCCTGGGCTTATAATGTTTCAGTGCCATGTTTACAGACCCGTCGTGATGTCGATCTGGTGACCATCTTCCAGGGTCACGATCGCTTTCTTGATGTCCGAACGCGTGTAGATCTTGCCGCGGGCCGCCTTGCGCTTGCCCTTGACCACGATCGTATTCACCGACTTCACCTTGACCTTGAACAGGTCGGCGACAGCCTTGGCGATCGCGGGCTTGGTGGCGTCCAGGGTGACGCGAAACACGACCTGGTTGGCTTCGGTCATGCGCGTCGCTTTTTCGGTGATCACCGGCGACAGGATCACGTCATAGTTGATGCTCATGCCTTATTTCCTTCTCCAAGGCGCGCCTCGATCGCCTTGATGGCGGCGGTGGTCAGGACCAGCTTGTCGCTCTTCATGATGTCATAGACATTGATGCCCACGACCGGCAGCAGCGCCACATCGGCGAGGTTGCGTGCCGACAGCTGGAAGTTCTTGTCGAACTCCCCGTCGATCACCAGGGCGCGGTTGCCCAGGTTCATCTTGCCGAACTGCTTTGCCAGCGTGCCGGTCTTGGCTTCCTTGGACTTGGCTTCGTCGAGCACGACGATCGAGCCAGCCTTGGCCTTGGACGACAGCGCGTGAGCCCCGAGCCCCCCGACGGCGACGGTCACGTCCGTCAACGGCTGCGAGGACAGCGCGAGGGTGTACGTGGCCGAACTCAGGGCGTCGCCAAAGTTGTTGTACGTCGCCGCCGC
>JAURML010000048.1 GCA_030830695.1 Caenibius sp.
AGACCAGTGACGAATATCGCACCCGCGCCGCCAAATACAACCGCCCCCGTTGCGCCAAGAAAGGCGGCGGCCACGCCGGACTGCATTTCGCCCAGTTCGTTCGAAGCCGAAATCGCCAGTCCTGAAATTGACGATACGCGCCCGCGCATCGCATCTGGCGTATGCAATTGCACCAGCGTGCCGCGAATGAAGACGGATACCATGTCCGCCGCGCCCAGCAGCACCAGAAAGCCAAGTGATAGCGCGAAGTTGCGTGACAGGCCAAAGCCGATGGTGGCCGCCCCGAAGATCACCACCGCCCAAAGCATCTTCACGCCGACATTACGCTCGATCGGCCATAAGGACAGCAGCAGCGCGACCAGTGCGGCGCCTGCGGCGGGCGCCCCGCGCATGATGCCCAGACCTTCTGTTCCGACGCCCAGAATATCCCGCGCGAAAACCGGCAGCATGGCTGTTGCCCCGCCCAGCAGCACCGCAAACAGATCCAGCGTGACGCAGCCCAGCAGCAGGCGGTTGCGGATCGTGAATTGCAACCCGTCAGCCATCAGGCGCAGGGGATGGCTGGCCTCGCTTTCCTCATGCGGAGGGAGGGCGGCGATCGCCAGCAACAACCCGGCCGCGATCACCAGCAGGCCAAGCGAGATGAAATAGGGTAGCGCATTCGATACCGCGAACAGCAATCCGCCTGCCGCCGGCCCCAGAACGCTGGCAGACTGCCAGGCGATGGAATTGAGCGCGATTGCCTTGGGAAACAGGCGCGGTGGCACGATGTTTGGGGCAATCGCGCTCATCGACGGGCCGGTGAACACGCGCGCGGCGCCGTGCAGCGCGGCCAGCGCAAACAGAATGGGCAGGGTCAGCGCATCGAGCCAGGTCAGCACACCAATGGCCGCGGCCAGCGTGCAGTCCACCAGCATTGCGAACGCAGCGACATGGCGGCGGTCGAACCGGTCTGCGGCCAGCCCTGCAACCGGGGTCAGCAGGAACAGGGGAACGAATTGCGCCAGCCCCAGCAGGCCCAGCTGGAAGGCCGCAGCGGGCCGGTCCATTCCGTAATCGGTGCGGGCGATGTCATAAGTCTGGTAGCCGATCAGGACCACCATCGACAGGGTGGCGAAGACGGCAAGGAAGCGAGCCGACCAGAACAAGCGGTAATCGCGGATCTGGAGCGGTGACTGGGGTTCGATCACCTCATCGCCATGGCAGGCGTGGGCACGCTTGCCAAGCGTTCAGCAATCAGGCGCGGCGGAAAGTTTCCGTCAGCGCGGGCGGCGCAATTTGGGGTTGGGCTGCAGTTCGTCGATCATCATCATGAAATCGTCGAGGCGCAGGATGCGCTCGAACTGGAAACCGGCGCGTTCTTCGCGGGTCCAGATGCAATAGGCTTCGATCCGCCCGATCAGGGGCAGGCGAATGACCACGCGATCACCTTTGGTCAGATCGGCCGCATTGTCGATCATGAATCCCTGCGCCGAAAGATTGACGATGTGGAATTGCATGTCGCCGCGCACGCGATGCTCGGCAATGACCGGAAAATCGACCGGGTGGCGCGCGGCGCGCCGCAAATCGGTTACCGAAAGTTGTGCCCCTACTGCCACTGACCCGATACCTCCCTGGCAAGTGTTCAACGGGGATTATCGGGCAAATAGACTGCAAAAAGGTAAATGCCGATATTTCATCGGGCGGCGCATCACACTGGCCGCAGGACACCATGTTTTTTCTTGCCCGCGGAAATGCGCACTTCCGCGCCGCCGGGAATGAGATAAGCGGCATCGTTAACGGGTTCCCCGTCAATCCGCGCACCGCCGCCCGCAACCAGGCGCTTGGCTTCGCCCTTGCTGGCGGCAAAGCCAATCGCGACCAGTGCGTCCAGCACGGGCATGCCGCTGGCGGGCAGGGGAATTTCGGGAAGGTCGGAACCCATGCCACCGCCTGCAAATGTTTCCGCTGCCGTCGCTTCAGCGGCCTGCGCCGCATCCCGCCCGCGCACCAGCGCGGTCACTTCATTGGCCAGCACGATCTTGGCGGCGTTGATCTCGCTGCCCTGCAAGCCTTCCAGCCGGGCGATTTCATCCAGCGGAAGATCCGTGAACAGGCGCAGGAAGCGGCCCACATCACGGTCGTCCGTATTGCGCCAGTATTGCCAGAAATCATAGGCCGGCAGCGTGGCTTCGTTCAGCCAGACCGCGCCCGCCGCCGTCTTGCCCATCTTGGCCCCGTCAGCGGTGGTGAGCAGCGGGGTGGTGAGGCCGAACAGTTCCAGCCCATCCATCCGGCGGCCCAGTTCGATTCCGTTGACGATATTGCCCCACTGGTCCGATCCACCCATCTGCAACCGGCAGGCATGGCGCAGGGCCAGTTCGCGGAAATCGTAGGCCTGCAGGATCATGTAGTTGAATTCGAGGAAGGTCAGCGGCTGTTCGCGTTCCAGCCGCAGTTTGACCGAATCGAAGGTCAGCATGCGATTGATCGTGAAATGCGGCCCGACATCGCGCAGCAAATCGATATATTTCAGCTCGCCCAGCCAGTCATCATTATTGACCATGATCGCATCGCCCGGCCCGTCGCCAAATTGCAGCAGCCGTTCGAAAACGGTGCGGATAGTGGCGATATTGCCCGCGATCGCTTCTGTGGTCAGCAGCTTGCGGCTTTCATCCTTGCCAGATGGATCGCCCACCTTGGTGGTGCCGCCGCCCATCACCACGATTGGCTTGTGCCCGGTCTGTTGCAGGCGGCGCAGCATCATGATTTGCACAAGAGAACCGACGTGCAGCGATGGCGCCGTGGCATCGAAGCCGATATAGCCCGGCACGATCTCTTTTGCCGCCAGCGCATCCAGCGCGGCCGCATCGGTCAACTGGTGGATATAGCCCCGCTGGTCGAGCAGGCGCAGGAGGTCGGATTGGTAAGTCATGGCTGCCTTTTGAATTTCGGCGGCGCCTAGCACGGGGAAGGCCGCTTGCAAACGTATCGCTTGATCGCTCACCCGGACCATCCGGCCCGCGAGATCAAAGGCGTGAGCCTGCGTTGCGTAACGTTGAAGGACGGGCGCACCATGCTGCGTTATCGCGTGGATGGCTGCGGCGCGCTGGTGATACCGGACTATGCCGGAACCGGTCGTGCTGACGGGTTGTGGCGCACCACCTGTTTTGAAATGTTCCTGAAGGACCGGTCGCCCGCATATTTCGAATTCAACTTCTCGCCATCGGGGCGCTGGGCCGCTTATGCCTTCCAGTCCTGGCGGGAGGGGGTGGAAGCGCCGGAACTGTCATCCGCCCCTGTCATCGCCTGGGACAAGGGTTCGGAAATCTTCGTGCTCACTGCCTTTCTGGCGACGGTCGATGTGGCAGGCGCGCATCGGGCGGGTTTTTCAGCGGTGCTGGAAGAACTCGGCGGACACACTTCCTACTGGGCGCTGGCGCATGCGCCAGGCAAGCCCGATTTTCATGATGCGGCTTGCTTCACCGCGCGCCTCAGCTAACGCATGGTCATGAAATTCGGAATTGATCGCCTGCTTGCCGAACCGGACCTGCGCCAGCCGCTGGAGGGCAAGCGCGTGGCGCTGGTCGCGCATCCCGCTTCGGTCACAGCCGATCTCACTCATTCGCTGGATGCGCTGATCGCCGCCGGGGTCAATGTCACCTCGGCTTTCGGTCCGCAGCATGGGCTGAAGGGCGACAAGCAGGACAATATGGTGGAAACCGCGGACGAGACCGATCCGCATTACCGCATCCCCATCTTCAGCCTTTATGGCGAGGTGCGCCGTCCGACCCCGGCGATGATGGACACGGCGGATGTGTTCCTGTTCGACCTGCAGGATCTCGGGTGCCGCATCTATACCTTTGTCACCACGCTGCTCTACCTGCTGGAAGCGGCGGCAGCCCGGGGCAAGAGCGTGTGGGTGCTGGACCGGCCCAATCCCGCCGGGCGGCCGGTAGAAGGAACCTTACTGCTGCCGGGCCAGGAAAGCTTTGTCGGGGCGGGGCCAATGCCGATGCGCCACGGCCTGACGCTGGGCGAAATGGGGCAGTGGTTCGTCCGCCAGTTCGGGCTGGATGTCGATTACCGGGTGATCGAGATGCATTACTGGCTGCCCGAAGCCGCGCCCGGCCTGGGCTGGCCGCAGGAACGCCTCTGGATCAACCCTAGTCCCAACGCCGCCAATCTCAACATGGCCCGCGCCTACGCCGGTACGGTGATGCTGGAAGGCACCACGATGAGCGAGGGCAGGGGGACAACCCGCCCGCTGGAGGTGCTGTTCGGCGCGCCCGACGTGGATGCTGCGGCCGTGCTGGCGGAGATGGAACGCTTCGCCCCGCAGTGGCTGGCGGGCTGCGCGCTGCGGCCTTGCTGGTTTGAGCCGACTTTTCACAAACATGCAGGCACACTGTGCAGCGCGCTGATGGTCCATGCCGAAGGGCCGTTCTACGACCATCGCGCCTTCCGCCCGTGGCGGTTGCAGGCGCTGGCCTTCAAGGCGATTCGCCGCCTCTATCCCGATTACCCGCTGTGGCGCGATTTTCCCTATGAGTATGAGTTCGAGCGGCTGGCGATCGATGTGATCAATGGTGGCCCCGCCCTGCGCGAATGGGTGGACGATGCGGGTAGCGCACCCACCGATCTGGAGGCGCTGGCCGGGACGGATGAAGCGGCATGGCGCGACGCGGTCGGCCCGCTGCTGCTGTACTGATTGTGCCGAACTAGCCCTGCTTGCGGCTCAGCTCGCGCATCGCATCTTCCATGCCTGACAGCGTGAGCGGATACATCCGGTCATTCAGCAGTTCGCGCATGATCCGGGTCGACTGGCTGTAACCCCACTGCGCCTCGGGTACCGGGTTCAGCCAGACCGTGGCGGGATAGGTATTGGTGACCCGCTGCAGCCAGGTGGAGCCGGCTTCCTGGTTCATATATTCGACCGAGCCGCCGATGTGAGTGATCTCGTACGGGCTCATCGCCGCATCGCCCACGAACACGACCTTGTAATCATGCCCGTATTTGTGGAGGATATCCCAGGTGTTGGTCCGTTCCGACCAGCGGCGGCGATTGTCCTTCCACACCGCGTCATACAGGCAGTTGTGGAAGTAGAAGAATTCGAGATTCTTGAACTCGCTGGTCGCGGCGCTGAACAATTCCTCGCACAGGCGGATATAGGGGTCCATCGACCCGCCCACATCCAGAAACAGCAGCAGCTTGACCGCATTGTGCCGTTCTGGCCGCATGCGGATGTCAAGCCAGCCCTGCCTCGCGGTTCCCTGGATCGTGCCCTCAAGGTCCAGCTCTTCCACCGCGCCTTCGCGGGCGAAACGGCGCAGGCGGCGCAGCGCCACCTGGATATTGCGCGTGCCCAGCTGCTTGGTGCTGTCGAGATTCTGGAACTCGCGCTTTTCCCACACCTTGATCGCGCGCTTGTGCTTGCTCTCGCCGCCGATCCGCACGCCTTCGGGGTTATAGCCGGAGTTGCCGAACGGGCTGGTACCGCCGGTGCCGATCCACTTGTTGCCGCCCTGATGCCGCCCTTGCTGTTCTTCCAGCCGCTGCTTCAGCGTGTCCATGATCTCTTCCCAGGAACCCAGGGATTTGATCTTTTCCATCTCTTCGGGGCTGAGGAATTTTTCCGCGATGGCCTTCAGCCATTCTTCCGGCACATCGACCGCCTGCTGGCCATAGTCAGTCAAAATACCCTTGAAGACTTTCTGGAACACCTGGTCGAACCGGTCCAGCAGCCCTTCATCCTTCACGAAGGTGGCGCGGGCGAGGTAATAGAACGCTTCGGGCGTCTGTTCGATCACATCCCGTTCCAGCGCCTCGATCAGCACGAGGTGCTCCTTCAGGCTGGCAGGGATGCCCGCCGCGCGCAGTTCGTCGAGGAAGTTGAGGAACATGAGTGTCAGGCCTTGGGAACAGGGATCGGAGGCTGTTGCGGGTATTGCTCAATTCCCGGATCAATCTGCGCCCAGTCTGGCGCTTCGGAAACCCAGATCGCCATTTGCGGCTTCAGCCCATGCGGCTGGTCGATGGCACCGAGGCGCACGGTCTTCAGATGCATCCGGGCCGAACTCTGGCCGTATATCTGAGTGCCGCACGCAGGGCAGAAATGGAAAGTCAGCGTATTGCCACTTGCCGCCTTCCATTCGGCAGAGGCCAATTCGCCTTCGACGCCAACCGCTTCGGCCGGAAAGATCGCATTATGCGTTGGCCCTCCCGCGGCGATCTGCTGGCACTGGCGGCACCAGCACTGGCGCGTACCGACCGGATCGGCGGCGATGGACAGCGTGATTTTCCCGCAAGCGCAACGTCCGGTGTAGGATCTGCCCATCAGTTTTGCCGCCGCGCCATGAAGGCCAGCCGTTCGAACAGCATGATATCCTGTTCGTTCTTCAGCAGTGCGCCGTGCAGCGGGGGAATTGCCTTGGTCGGGTCCCGGTCCTGCAGCACCTCCAGCGGCATGTCCTCGTTCAGCAGCAGCTTCAGCCAGTCGAGCAGTTCGGAGGTCGAGGGCTTTTTCTTCAGCCCCGGCACTTCGCGAACCTGGTAGAAGATTTCCATCGCCTTGGTGACGAGCTGCTTCTGGATACCGGGGAAGTGGACCTCCACGATTTCGCGCATCGTCTCGTGATCGGGGAACTTGATGTAGTGGAAGAAACAGCGTCGCAGGAAGGCGTCGGGCAGGTCTTTCTCGTTATTCGAGGTGATAACCACGATCGGGCGTTCCTTGGCCTCGATCCGTTCCTGAGTTTCGTAAACGTCGAAGCTCATCCGGTCGAGTTCCTGCAACAGATCGTTCGGAAACTCGATATCGGCTTTGTCGATTTCGTCGATCAGCAGCACCGGCAGTTCGGGCGCGGTGAAGGCTTCCCACAGCTTGCCCTTTTTGATGTAATTGCGGATGTCATGCACGCGCTCGTCGCCCAGCTGGCCGTCGCGCAGGCGGGCAACCGCGTCATATTCATAAAGCCCCTGCTGTGCCTTGGTCGTGCTCTTGACGTTCCATTCAATCAGCGGCGCACCCACGGCCTTGGCGATTTCATGCGCCAGCACGGTCTTGCCGGTACCCGGTTCACCCTTCACCAGCAGCGGGCGGCGCAACAGCACCGCCGCATTCACCGCCACCTTGAGATCATCCGTGGCGATATAGTCTTTCGTGCCTTCAAAGCGCTGAGTCATGATGCGTCGTTCCTGATGTCTTTCGCGTTTGCGAAGGGAGATAGGTGAGGGCGGCGCGGCACGCAAGCGCAGGCAAATTTTCCCTGTCGGGGGCCTTGAAATCAGACCGAATCACTCATATTGCCTTCCTTGCGGGCCGGGCCCCTCTGGCGCGGCGCATTGTCCATCAGGAAATGCGCCTCGTGATGTCGGACCGCATCGGATGTTGCCGATGCCTGGGTCCGGGTTCCTGCCCCCCTCCTGAAACCCGCAGGCTCGGCACATCCGATCGAACGTCAATTCGTTTCGATAGGGAGTTTACAATGTCCGACCGTGTCTTCCGCCTGATGGAACGCCATCAGCGCCAGGACGATCTGTTGCACCGCGCGCGCAAGCGCCGTTTTGCCGATCCATTCGAGATCGCCCGCATCAAGAAGCTGAAGCTGGCGATCAAGGACAGGATCGCCCGCGCGCTCAGGAAACCGAAAATGGCATAGCCGCCCGTTGAACAGCGGCAATCTGGCCGGCGTCGCCCCGCATTTACGCTCATGGCGGCGCCGGCCCTTTTCCCATTTGAAGTGAGATTTGCAGATGGAATTTTTGCTGGCTGACTGGCTGGGAACGCCAGTGTGGTTCTGGCTGAGCTTTGCGGTCCTCGTGATCGGGCTGACCGCATTTGACCTTGGCATTCTGCACAAGGACGACCGCGAGATGGGGATTGCCGAATCCCTTAAGCTTTCGGCCTTCTATATCGGGATCGCGTTGTTGTTTGGCCTCTGGGTCTAGGCGGAAAAAGGCCCGGATCTGGGCATGAAATACTATACGGGCTTCTTCATCGAGAAGGCGCTGTCGATCGACAATGTCTTCGTCATCTCGATGATCTTCACCTATTTCGCTATTCCTGCACGCTATCAATATCGGGCGCTGCTGTGGGGTACCCTGGCCGTGATCGTGCTGCGCGGAATCATGATTGCCGGTGGTGCCGCGCTGGTCAATCAGGCCTATTGGCTGCTCTACATCTTCGCTGCCTTCCTGATCGTGACCGGCATCAGGATGTTGTGGGCGACTGATCATCAACCCGATATCGGGCGCAACCCGGTGGTCCGCTGGCTGTCAACTCATCTGCGGGTCACGCCAACCCTGCACGGCCAGCATTTCTTCGTGAAAGTGCCTGATGAACGCACCGGCAGGCTGGTGCGGGCGACCACCCCGCTGTTCCTGGCGCTGGTGGTGATCAATCTGGCCGATCTGGTGTTTGCGGTGGATTCCGTGCCGGCGATCTTCGCGATCACGACGGACACGTTCATCGTCTATACGTCGAACATCATGGCGATCCTGGGACTGCGCGCGCTTTATTTCGCGCTCGCATCCATGATCGACCGGTTTCACTATCTGAAATATGCGCTGGCGATGGTGCTCATCTTCATCGGCGGCAAAATCTTCGTGTCCGATTTTGTGCTGGGCGGGGACAAATTCCGGCCGGTCGCCAGCCTGGCAGTGACAATCGGCCTGATCGCGGCGGGGATTGTCTGGTCACTCTGGAAAACACGGGGGAGTGCAAGCACGGTCACCTCCTGATTCCCCCGGTGATGCCGGCGGTGGTGCCCCCTGCCGCCGCCGGTTCTGCCGCCCTGATCAGGGGTCAGGCATCGATCAGATCGCGATCCAGTTCGCCCGCGTGATTCTGGATGAAGTTGAAGCGGTGTTCAGGGTTGCGGCCCATCAGCCGGTCGACCAGATCCTTCACCGCCGCGCGCTGTTCAAAGCCGGGCGGCAAGGTTATGCGGATCAGGCTGCGGCTGTCAGGGCTCATGGTGGTTTCGCGCAATTGCTGCGGGTTCATTTCACCCAGGCCCTTGAAGCGGCCGACTTCCACCTTCTTGCCCTTGAACACCGTTTCTTCCAGCTCCGCGCGGTGCGCGTCATCGCGGGCATAGCGGCTCTCCTTGCCCAAGGTCAGGCGATAGAGCGGCGGCTGGGCGAGGAACAGATGCCCGCGTCGCACCACTTCGGGCATTTCCTGAAAGAAGAAGGTCATCAGCAGCGTGGCGATATGCGCCCCGTCGACATCGGCATCAGTCATGATGATGATCCGGTCATAACGCAGTGCTTCCGGGTCGCAATCCTTGCGCATCCCGCAACCCATCGCGAGCGCAAGGTCGGCGATTTCCTGATTGGCGCGAATCTTGTCAGCGGTGGCGCTGGCGACGTTCAGGATCTTGCCCCGGATCGGCAGGATCGCCTGCGTCTTGCGGTCTCGCGCCTGCTTTGCGCTGCCCCCGGCGCTATCGCCTTCGACGATGAACAGTTCGGTTTCGCCTTCGCCTTCGCCCGAACAATCGGTCAGCTTGCCGGGCAGGCGCAGCTTCTTGGCGTTAGTCGCGGTCTTGCGTTTGACCTCGCGCTCCGCCTTGCGGCGCAGGCGCTCGTCCATCCGTTCCATCACCTGCCCCAGCAGGGCGCGACCGCGCTCCATATTGTCGGACAGGAAATGGTCGAAATGGTCGCGCACCGCGTTTTCCACCAGCCGCGCGGCATCGGGCGAGGTCAGCCGGTCCTTGGTCTGGCTCTGGAACTGGGGATCGCGGATGAAAAGCGAAAGCATGATTTCGCTGCCGGTCACGATATCGTCGGCCGAGATATCCTTGGCCTTCTTCTGGCCCACCAGATCGCCAAAGGCGCGGATGCCCTTAGTCAACGCGGCGCGCAGGCCCTGTTCATGGGTGCCGCCATCGGGCGTGGGCACGGTATTGCAATACCAGTTGTAGGAACCGTCGGACCACAGCGGCCAGCCGATCGCCCATTCCACTCGGCCCATGTCTTCGGCGAAATCCTGGCTGCCCGAAAAGAACTGGCTGGTCACGCATTCGCGTGTGCCGATCTGTTCGGCGAGATGATCGGCCAGCCCGCCGGGAAACTGGAAGGTCGCCTCCTGCGGGACGTCGTCCGATGCCAGCGTGGCAGCGCATTTCCAGCGGATTTCGACCCCGGCGAAGAGATAGGCCTTGGACCGGGCGAGTCGGAACAGGCGGGCGGGTTTGAACTGCTGTGCCCCGAAAATTTCCTCATCCGGCACGAAGCTCACCGAAGTACCGCGCCGGTTGGGTGCGGCGCCCAGTTTCTGCAAGGGGCCGAGCGTTACCCCGCGCGAGAATTCCTGCGCAAACAGTTCCTTGCTGCGGGCGACTTCGACCCGCGTCGTGCTGGACAGTGCGTTGACCACGCTCACCCCCACGCCATGCAGGCCGCCGGAGGTGGCATAGGCCTTGCCCGAGAACTTGCCGCCCGAATGGAGCGTTGACAGGATGACTTCGAGCGAGGACTTGCCCGGAAACTTGGGATGTTCGTCCACCGGGATGCCGCGCCCGTTGTCCGTGATCGTCAGGCGGTTGCCTTCCTCCAGTGTCACCTCGATCCGACTGGCGTGGCCGGCCACCGCTTCGTCCATCGCGTTGTCGAGCACTTCGGCGGCAAGGTGATGAAGCGCGCGTTCGTCCGTTCCGCCAATATACATGCCGGGGCGGCGGCGCACCGGCTCCAGCCCTTCCAGCACCTCGATCGAGGAGGAATCATAGTCACCGCCGCCGCTGGGCAGCTTGTCGAACAGGTCGTCACTCATGGCTTAGGCATAAGCGCGCGATTCACCGCCTTACAAGCGGCGCGCGCGTTTTATCGTCAGTCCTGGAACCTAGCGGGGGCGGGGGAGACGACCTGGATCGAGCCATTGCCCATCTGGCGCACTTCCATCGCCCGTTCGCCTATGCCGCTGGACATAAAGCGGAACGGCCCGTCGAGCCCCAGGAAACCGCCACTGTCGAGCATCATTTCGGTGGGAAAGCGCGTTCCGGGCTTCCATTCGCGCGCAACCCGCAATGTCAGCAGAACCGCGTCATAGCCGAGCGTCGAAATGCGATAGGGCTGCGCGCCGAAGCGCGATTTGTAGCTTTTGGAAAATTGTTCATACCGCCCGTCGGAAACGGCAGAAAACCATGCGCCGCGCAGCGCGGGCGCCGCCGTGATGCTGGATTCGCCGCTCCACAATTCAGTGCCGAGCAATTTCGGTTTGGTCGTCATGTCCTTGAATTGCCCGGCGGCAATCGCCGCCAGCCGGGCCCCGTCAGCGATCAGGACTGTGTCGAAACCGCCCTTGTCAGCCAGCGCTTTGGCCGCGGCACTGATGCCGCTGCTGCCACGGGCGAATTTTTCGACCCGCATCAACGCCCCGCCTTCGCTGACGATGGCGGTGGACAGGGCGGCTTCAACCCGGTCGCCATAATCGCCATGCGGAATGAGCGCGGCAAAGCGCGACGATCCCTTGGTGCGTGCATAGGCCACCGTGCGGGCGACGGACTGGCCGGGGATATGGCCCATCACGAACACATCGCGCGCTGCCGTGGTCACATCGTTGGAAAAGCTGATCAGCGGCACCCGCTTGGGCCGGGCGACTCGCACGATTTCTACGGTGTTGGCGCCCAGCAGCGGGCCGAGGATCAGCTTGCTGCCATCGGCGACGGCGCGGGCGGCGGCGCTGCCGGCACCGGTTGCCGTGTCGTAGGTGGTGATCCGCAAGTTGGTGGCGTTCGTGTCAAGCAACGCCATGGTCGTCGCATTGGCGATCGACTGGCCAACATCGGCATTTTCGCCTGACAGGGGCACCAGCAAGGCGATGCGATGCCGCCCGTCATCATCGGGCAGGACGTTTTCTGCCGGACCGGTGTGGGTGAGAGGTCCGGTCGCCTTGGGCACGACCGCGCAGCCCGCCAGCAACACTGTGGTGAGTGCCAGCGTAAAACCCCGTCTGTCGATCCGTGTTCCGAACATTACTTGCCGCTCCGTAGCCATCTGGTCCAAAAGGATCGGGTGGAAAAAGAACCCCTCCTGCCTGGCCTCTATATAGTGGCGACCCCGATTGGCAATCTCGGGGACATAACATTGCGGGCAATCGACATTCTCACGCGATGCGACGCCATCGCCTGCGAAGACAGCCGGGTCACCGCAAAGCTGCTGCGCCATCTGGGGCTCAGGCAGCCGCTCTGGCGATATGACGATCACAGCAGCGAAGCGGACCGCGAACGCCTGATCGCCGCCATGCGTGACAAGCCGGTCGCGCTGGTCAGCGATGCCGGGACGCCATTGATCTCCGATCCGGGCTATCGCCTGGTCCGGGCGGCGCGTGCCGCGCAGATCCCGATCACCAGCCTGCCGGGGCCAAGCGCGGCGATCGTCGCGCTCACGCTTTCCGGCCTGCCGACTGATCGCTTCCTGTTCGCGGGCTTCCTGCCGGTAAAGGACAAGGCCCGCCGCGATGTGCTGGACGATCTGGCGCGCGTTCCGGCCACGCTGGTGTTTTACGAAACCGCGCCGCGCCTCGGCAAGGCGCTGGATGTGATTGCGGCAGCCTTGCCAGGTCGGGAAGTGGCGGTGGCGCGCGAACTGACCAAGACCTTCGAGGAGTGTCGTACGGGTTCCCCGCACGAACTTGGCGATCATTACCGGGCGCATCCCCCCAAAGGGGAAATCGTGCTGATGATCGCGCCGCCTGCGTCGTGCGAAGAGACGCCAGACGCTGACCGCCTGCTGCTGGAGGCGATGGAATATGAAAAACCCTCGCAGGCCGCCGCACAGGTCGCCCGACGCACCGGGCTGGACCGCAAACAGCTTTACGCGCGGGCGATGGAGCTCAAACCCCGGTGAGCCGCGCGATGCGCGAGCGGCGGGGACGCGCGGCGGAAGGCCGGGCAGCGCTCTATCTGCGGCTGAAGGGCTGGCGCATCCTGGCCTTTGTCGAGGTAAAGTGGCGCAGCAGCGCCGAATTGCTGGATCAGGCGATTGACGCGCACCGCCTGCGCCGGGTTGCCGCTGCAGCACAGGCGGTGATGGCGGACTACATGCAGGGCGCGCAACGGGTGCGGATCGATGTCTTGCTGCTTGCGCCCTGGCGCTTCCCGCGCCACATCGCCAACGCTTGGCAGCCATGAACGCCGCCGGAAGGGATAGAGCATGAGCCTTCGCATCGCCATCCAGATGGACCCGCTGGAAACGATCAATATCGCGGGGGATTCCTCTTTCGCGCTGATGCTGGCCGCGCAGGAACGCGGCCATCGCCTGTTTCACTATGATGTCGGTTCGCTGACTCTGGACGCCGATGACCGGCTGCATGCGCTCGCTCATCCCGTTATCGTGCAGCGGGTAGAAGGCGATCATTTCAGCCGGGGCGAGGGGCAACGGATTGATCTTGGCCGCGATGTGGATGTGGCGCTGATGCGCCAGGATCCGCCGTTCGACATGGGGTACATCACCGCCACTCACCTGCTTGAACGGATTCGGTACGAAACGCTGGTGGTCAATGATTCGGCCAGCGTGCGCAATGCGCCGGAAAAGGTCTTTGTGCTGGATTTCCGGCGCTTCATGCCGCCCACCCTGGTCACTCGCAGTGTTGACGAGGTGAAGCGCTTCATGGCCGAACATGGCGCGGTGGTGGTGAAACCCATTCACGGCAATGGCGGCAAGGCGATTTTCCGCGTGCCTGAAAATGGTGAAAACCTCTCCGCCCTGTTCGAAGTGTTCAACCAGACCTGGCCCGAACCGCATATGGTGCAACCGTTCCTTCCCGAAGTGGCCGAAGGGGACAAGCGGATCGTGCTGGTTGACGGGGTGGTGGCGGGCGCGATCAACCGCAAGCCGGGGGAGGGAGAGTTCCGCTCGAACCTTGCGGTTGGCGGATCGGCAGAAGCCACCGAATTGAGCGCGCGCGAACGGGAAATCTGCGATGCGCTGGGGCCGGAGCTGAAAAAGCGCGGCCTGGTGTTTGTGGGAATCGACGTGATCGGTGGCAAATGGCTGACGGAGATCAACGTCACCAGCCCCACCGGCATTGTCGCGATTGACCGCTTTAACGGCACGGATACGGCAGCACTGATCTGGGACGCGATCGAGGCGCGCCACGCCGCTTTGTCAGCGGCTTGAAACCGGGCGGCTCCGCTCAGGAAAAGGTGAAATCGACCATGATTTCGCCGGAAATCGCCTCCAGCGCGTCGCGCAGCTGATCGGCGCTTGCGGTGGCGGGCAAGGTGATCCGCGCGCGTGCGCGAAACAGGCTTTCGCCCGACCATGCGCCCTTTTCCTCCTCCGATGCGAAAGCTTCGATATTGGCGCCCATGCGCGCCAGAACATCCGTGACCTGCCGCACGATGCCGGGCCGGTCCTGCCCGACCAGTTCGATTGCAACAATATCGGCGCTGGCGGGTGGTTCATCACCGGCGGGCACGATGGACACCTCCAGTCCTGACCGGTCGATCCGGCTGATCGCCTGTTCCAGTTCGGCCAGCCGCCCGTCATCCAGTTCGACCAGCACGGATCCCACATATTTGCCACCCAGCCGGGCAAGGTGGCTTTCCAGCCAGTTGCCGTCAGCAGCCAGCACCGCATCAGCCAGCGCCTGAGTAAGGCCGGGCCGATCACTGCCCAGCACGGTAAGGATGATTCGCGTTGTCATGTTCCGTTCCGCTCCCGAGGATGAGCGGCACGATAGGCTTCCAGCATCCGCGCCGCATCCACTTTCGTGTAAATCTGCGTCGATCCCAGGCTGGCATGACCCAGCAGCTCCTGCAAACTGCGCAGATCGGCCCCCGCGCCCAGCAAATGCGTGGCAAAGGAATGGCGCAGCGCATGCGGCGTGGCCGTGGGCGGCAGGCCCAGCGCAACCCGCGCCCGGGCCATCGCCTTCTGCACCATGCCTTGCGCAAGCTGCCCGCCCTTCGCGCCCCGGAACAGCGGGGCACCTTTTTCCAGCGGCCAGGGCGAGCGGGCGACATAATCCGCCACCGCATCGCGCAGGATGGGCAAAATCGGCACCACGCGCTGCTTGTTGCCTTTACCGGTCACGCGCAAAGTTTCGCCCAGCGGATAATCCCCGCCGGTCAGCGACAGCGCCTCGGAAATGCGCAGGCCCGCGCCGTAAAGCAGCAGCAGCACGGCCCGGTCGCGCGCGCCGATCCAGTCATCGCGCGCATCATTCAGCACGCAATCGGCCAGGCTTTCCGCATCGTCAGGCGTCACCGGGCGGGGGATACCCTTCTTGATCCGCGGGCCGCGCAGGCGGGGGCCGCTCACCGCGTCCATCCCGGTCTGTTCGCGCGCGAAGGCGAGAAAGGCCTTGAGCGCGGACAGTTCGCGTGCGGCGGAAACATTGCCGATCCCCTCGGCCCGGCGTGCGGACAGCTGCTGGCGCAGCGCCTGCACGTCCAGCGTGGCAAGTGCGCGCCAGTCCGTCTCGCCCAGACTGGCCAGCAACCGCGCCGCGCTGGCGACATAGGCGCGCACCGTATGCGGGCTGCGCCGCCGGTTGAGCGTCAGGTGATCGCGCCAGGCTTCCAGCAGGTCGGCGGTGGCCATCAGCCGACCAGTTCCAGCGGCACAAGCTCGCCAAGCAGCGCGTCGAGCAGGGGCATGCCCGCTTCGGTCACGCCGATCCGGGCGCCACGGCGCCAGACCAGCCCGAGCGGTTCGTAGAGCCGCAACCGCTCCTCCTCGATCAACCCCCTGGGGGGAAGGGCAAAGCGGGTGGCGAGCGCATCCAGATCGATCCCTTCGGCCAGCCGCAGACCCATCAGCAGCGCTTCGGATGCCTGCTCGGCAAGCGGCAGGGCCCGTTCCTGAGCGATGCCATGTTTCTGCTGCGCGACGCCTTCCAGCCAGTTTTCCGGTTTGCGATGCCTCACCGTCGCCAGGCCGCCGCGCCGCCCGTGCGCGCCGGGGCCGATTCCGCAATAATCGCGGTATCGCCAGTAGGCCAGATTGTGGCGGCTTTCCTCGCCGGCGCGGGCATGATTGCTCACCTCATAGGCGGGCAGGCCAGTGGCTGCGGTCAGTTCGCGGGTAAGGGTGAAGAGATCGGCCGCGGGATCGTCTGCTAGCGGGGTGAAGGCGCCCTGGCGGACATCTGTCGCAAAGCGCGTGCCTTCTTCGATGGTCAGTTGATAGAGCGAGAGGTGCCCGGTCCCGAATCCGAGCGCGCGGACCAGCTCGACACGCCATTGTTCCGTTGTTTGCCCCGGTCGGGCATAGATCAGGTCGAATGAGACGCGGCTGAATGCAGTTTGCGCCACTTCAAGCGCGTTAAGCCCCTCTTCAACGCCATGAAGTCGACCCAGAAATTGCAGCGCCTCATCGTCCAATGCCTGCAGGCCGAGCGAGACGCGATTAATGCCCGCGTCAGCCAACTGGCTGAAATTGCTGGCTTCCACTGACGACGGATTGGCCTCCAGCGTAATCTCGATGTCGGGTGCAAAGCCCCAAAGCCGTTCGGCCTCCGCCAGCAATGCATCGACCAGGGCGGGCGGCATCAGCGACGGCGTGCCTCCGCCGAAAAACACGCTTTCCAGCGCCTCTCCGCCTGCTGCCTGCGCTTCATGCCGCATGTCCGCCAGCAAGGCATCACGCCACAGGTCAACATCAACCCCGGCGCGGACATGGCTGTTGAAATCGCAATAAGGACACTTCTTCAGGCAGAAGGGCCAGTGGATGTAAAGCGCGCGGGCCATGCCGCCACTCTAGCCGCCAAACTGCGCTGCCACCAGCTTGGCAAAGGCATCGGCGCGGTGGCTGATGCGATGCTTTTCCTCAGGGTCGATCTCGCCGAAGGTTTCGCTCAGTCCATCTGCTGTAAAAACAGGGTCATAGCCAAAACCCTTGAGGCCACGTGGAGGCCAGGTGAACTGGCCATCGACCCGCCCTTCATACACAGCGGTTTCCCCACCGGGCCAGGCAATGGCCAGCACGCAGGAAAACCAGCAGGCGCGATCCGTGCCAGGACCAAGCCCTTGGAGCAGCCCTTCGACCTTGCCCATTGCCATGTACCAGTCCCGCCCGGCGGGTCCTTCGAACCATTGGCGTTCGGCCCAGTCTGCGGTGTAGACGCCCGGCCGCCCGCCCAGCGCGGCCACTGAAAGCCCGCTGTCGTCCGCCAGCGCCGGCAATTGCGAGGCTTCCGCCGCCGCCCGCGCCTTGATCAGCGCGTTCTCGACGAATGTCGTGCCCGTTTCGGCGGGTTCAGGCAGGCCAAGCGCTCCGGCAGAGATGCATTCCAGCCCACACGGCGCGAGCAGGGCGGAAATTTCCTTCAGCTTGCCCGCATTATGCGTGGCTATGACAAGCTTGCCCCGGCCCAGCCTGCGGGTCATCGCACCGCTGCATCTTGTGCGGCGAACACCCGGTCGCAACCGATCCGCGCCAGCCGCAGCAGGCGCAGGAAGCTCTCTTCGTCATAGGGTGCGCCTTCGGCGGTGGCCTGTGCCTCGGCGATCTTGCCGCCTTCGATCAGCACGAAATTGGCGTCGGCATCCGCGGAACTGTCTTCGTCATAGTCGAGGTCCAGCACCGGCGCGCCCCGAAAAATGCCGCAACTGATCGCCGCCACCTTGGCGGTCAGCGGATCGTCCTGGATCGCGCCTGCCTTCATCAGTGAATTTACGGCGAGACGCAGCGCCACCCATGCCCCGGAAATGGAGGCCGTACGGGTGCCGCCGTCTGCCTGAATCACGTCGCAATCCAGCGTGATCTGGCGTTCGCCCAGCTTCTTCAAATCCGTCACTGCGCGCAAGGATCGCCCAATAAGGCGCTGAATTTCCTGCGTACGCCCGCTCTGCTTGCCTTTGGCCGCCTCTCGGCTGCCGCGCGTATGCGTGGCACGCGGAAGCATGGAATATTCGCCCGTCACCCAGCCTTCACCCTTGCCGCGCAGCCAGGGCGGCAGACGCTCCTCGATACTGGCGGTGCACAGCACCCGTGTGTCGCCGAAGGAAATCAGGCATGATCCCTCGGCATGTTTGGTGAAACCGGTTTCGATGGTGATAGCGCGCATCTCGTCGGGCGCGCGGCCGGAAGGTCGCATGGGAATTCCTCTGACTATTTCGTTGGCCCTTGGCGCAACGGGCTTGAGGCTGCAAGGGGAGGCTTTACATAGAATGCCATGTCCACCCCGCCCATCACCGAATTGAACACCCGTGCGCGGGAGATTTTCCGTCTGGTGGTGGAAGGCTATCTCAGCAGCGGGCAGCCGGTGGGATCTAAGGCGCTGGCGGGCGAGGGCGGGGTGAACCTGTCCCCCGCATCGATCCGTTCTGTTCTGCACGATCTGGAACAGCTGGGATTGCTGGCCGCGCCGCATACCAGCGCGGGGCGGATGCCGACCGATTCCGGCCTGCGGCTGTTCGTGGACGGGATGATGCAGGTGGCTGAACCGACGCGGGAAGAACGCGCCGCCATCGAACGCCGTCTGTCTGAACCAGGCCCGATCGAGCAGGCGCTGGAAGCGACCAGTGCGATCCTGTCCGATCTTTCAGCGGCGGCGGGCGTGGTCATGATCCCGCGTCGCGAACCGCGCCTGTCGCAGCTCAGCCTGGTGCTGCTGGGGCCGGGGCGGGCGCTGGCGGTTCTGGTCGGTGAAGATGGCCACGTCGAAAACCGTATTCTGCCGCTGCCATCGGGCCTGCCCCTGCCCGTGCTGGAACAGGCGGCCAATTACATCACCGCGCGGCTGGGCGGGCGCACTCTGGCGGAGGCATCGCGGGCCATGCGCGAAGAAATCGCTTCGGGTCGTTCGGCGCTGGACGAGGCGGGGCGCGATCTGGTCGAACGCGGGCTGGCGGTGTGGAGCGAGGATGCGGCCAGTCGCCGCGTGCTGATCGTGCGCGGGCAGGCAAACCTGCTGGACGAAGCGGCGCTGAGCGATATCGAACGGGTACGATCGCTGCTGGACGATCTTGAAAACAAGCAATCCGTGGCCGAATTGCTGGAAACCGCCCGCGAGGCGGATTCGACCCGCGTGTTCATCGGTTCTGAGAACCGTTTGTTTGCGCTGTCCGGTTCGTCGGTCATTGCATCACCCTATCGCGACATGGATGGAAAAGTGGTGGGCGTGGTGGGGGTAATCGGCCCGACGCGGTTGAATTACGCGCGCGTCGTCCCCATGGTGGATTTCACGGCCCAGTCGCTGGGCAAGCTCATTGGATAGCCAAGATACAGGACCGAAATGACTGATCAAAAACCGGAGCCGCAGGACAAGGCGGTGGCCGAAGAACTGAAGGGCGTTCCCGAGGAATTTCTGGACCAGGGGGGCGAAGGCGAAAGCGCGCTGGCTGAACTCGACAAGCTGCAAGGCCAACTCGAAGCTGCGCAGCAGGACGTGCTTTATGCGCGCGCCGAAACGCAGAATGTGCGCCGCCGCCTGGAAAAGGACATCGCTGACGCGCGTGCCTATGCCGCGACCGGCTTTGCGCGCGACATTTTGTCTGTTTCCGATAATCTTTCCCGCGCACTGGAGAGTATTCCTCAGGAATTGCGTGAAGATGAAAAGCTGAAGAATCTGGTTGCCGGGATCGAGGCGACCGCGCGCGAGATTGACAAGGTCTTTGCTGCGCATGGCATCAGCCGCATCGCCGCCATGGGCCTGCCGCTCGATCCCAACCAGCATCAGGCGATGATGGAAATTCCGGCGGCAGATGTGGAGCCGGGCACCGTGATTCAGGAAATGCAGGCAGGTTACATGTTCAAGGAACGCCTGCTTCGCCCGGCGATGGTGGCGGTGGCGAAGAAGGCTGAGTGACGCGACCGAGTTGCGCGATGTCGCTCACAATTTTACGGGCATCACTCACGATTTGTGTCAACGCTTCGACAGTGAGGAGCCGCCCTTCGGGATAGGATTGGCTTGCGTTCTGTGAATTGATGAAGTTTGCCGTCGCGACGCCGTCGACGCGACAAACCCTCATTTGGCTGTGCACGATATCTGCGCGAACTGGTAACAGGTCGCAAATCTGATCGGCCAGGCGATCCCTCTTCGAGTGATTTGCTTTTGCCATCTGGGGGATTCCATCGATCTCGCGGAACTTCTCCACCTTGGCACCCAAATGTGATCCGTTGGGTTTCTGCCCGGCTGCCTTCAGCAATTGGGCGATTGCCTGTTCTAGTTCCGAGAAAGCGTCCAGCACCTGACTTCGTAAATCTACAAGTTCGGCACGGGCTGTCTGGTCAAATTGGCTAGGGGAGTTGTCCATGGCCATCGCATATCATGCCACTGATAACAGACGGTTAATCGGTAAAACGCACCACCCCCGCATACACCTCCGGCCCCGAAACCCCCGCCACTTTCACCCCGTTCCGCAGCAGGAATGCGTGGCGCACGATTTCGGCCTGCTGTTCCAGCCCGTATCGCTCCAGCGGCTAGCCGGGTTTCAGGCTGTAGTCGTAACGCCGGGAAGCCAGTCCGCGCAGCATGACATAGAGTGCGCCGTGCCGCTGCGCCTGCCAGACATGCGTCATCTCATGCAGGAAATGACCCTGGCGGTGCAGTGAGGCGCCGCCGAAATCGTCGCAGTAAAACCCGTCGCGCGGGTGGAAATGAATATGCCCGCCCGGCGCCATCATCCTGTTATGCGGCTGAAACGGAAACCATTTCCGGCGGCGAATGGTAACCCGGCCATAATCGACCGCATCGCCGAACACGGATCGGGCCAGCGCCACCTCGCCTGCGGTCAGGGGGCGCGTGCCCCCTGCCGGGCAGGATGGCGCAGCCGAAGTCAGTCAGCCCCTCCGGGCGCTTCGATCTTGGCGTCGAACTGATACTGATCGCCGCCGACGAAAGTCAGCGCCACCGGGGTGGTGCCGCCCGCCTGAAGGCCCGAATCAAGTTCGTTGATCATCACATGCTTGCCGCCCGGCTTCAGGCTGACCGGCTCACCTGCGGTCACGTTGATGCCGCCGATCGGGGCCATGCCGGTGACGCCGCCCTGTTCCATGGTGTCGTGCATCTTTGCGCCTTTGCCGCCCTGAACCTGGACCTTGCGGAGCATCAGATATTCGCTGCCGTTGTTTACAATGTCGAAATAGAGCGCGGCGGGATTCCCTTTGACCGCAGGCAGCACGATGCGCCCGTTAGTGACCGTGACATTGGCCATGCCTTCCGGCAGCGCTTCTTCAGCGGGCTGTTCGCCGCAAGCGGTCAGTCCGACCGTGCACAGACCCAGCGCGATGGATGCGAAGATAGTCGTTTTCATCTTATTCCTCTCCCCTGCTTCCCGGCGCGAAAACTACTCCACACTATCCCTTGTGCCAAGGCGAAGCGCACCTATATCCCCAACGAAACGAGCCGCCGATGCGACTTGCCCTGTGGGGGAGCCGAACCGCGCGGTGTCAACACTTGAGACAGGATAGGGGAATAATGGCCAAAGTTATCGGTATCGACCTCGGCACGACCAACAGCTGCGTTGCAGTGATGGACGGAGGAAAGCCCAAGGTTATCGAAAATGCGGAAGGTGCGCGCACGACGCCGTCAATCGTCGCCTTCACCAAGGACGGCGAACGGCTGATCGGCCAGCCGGCCAAGCGCCAGGCGGTGACGAACCCGGACAACACGATTTTCGCGGTGAAGCGCCTTATCGGCCGCCGCTTTGACGACCCCATGACCAAGAAGGACATGGAACTGGTCCCCTATGACATCGTCAAGGGCAAGAATGGCGACGCCTGGGTTAAGGCCGGTGGCGAGGATTACAGCCCGTCGCAGGTTTCAGCCTTCATTCTTCAGAAGATGAAGGAAACCGCCGAGAGCTATCTTGGCGAAACGGTGACGCAGGCCGTGATCACGGTGCCCGCCTATTTCAATGATGCCCAGCGTCAGGCGACCAAGGACGCGGGGCAGATCGCGGGTCTTGAAGTGCTGCGCATCATCAACGAACCGACAGCGGCCGCGCTCGCCTATGGTCTCGACAAGGACGATGGCAAGACCATCGCGGTCTATGACCTTGGCGGCGGCACCTTCGACATTTCCATCCTCGAAATCGGCGATGGCGTGTTCGAAGTGAAGAGCACCAATGGCGATACCTTCCTGGGCGGCGAGGATTTCGACTCTGCGCTGGTCGAGTTCCTGGCTGACAAGTTCAAGTCCAAGGAAAACATGGGCCTGCGCACGGACAAGCTGGCGCTGCAGCGGCTCAAGGAAGCTTCCGAAAAGGCCAAGATCGAGCTGTCTTCGGCGCAGAGCACGGAAATCAACCTGCCCTTTATCACCGCGCGCATGGAAGGCGGTTCGACGACGCCGCTGCATCTGGTGGAAACCATCACTCGTGCCGACCTTGAAAAGCTGGTCGAAAAGCTGATCCAGCGCACGCTTGATCCGTGCAAGAAGGCGCTGGCCGATGCCGGTGTTTCGGCGAGCGATATTGACGAGGTCGTGCTGGTCGGCGGGATGACCCGTATGCCCAAGGTGCGCGAAGTGGTGAAGGGCTTCTTCGGCAAGGAACCGCACACGGGCGTCAACCCGGACGAGGTCGTGGCCATGGGCGCCGCGATCCAGGCCGGCGTGCTGCAGGGCGACGTCAAGGATGTGCTGCTGCTCGACGTGACCCCGCTTTCGCTGGGCATCGAAACGCTGGGCGGCATCATGACCAGGATGATTGACCGGAACACCACGATCCCCACCAAGAAGAGCCAGGTCTACTCAACTGCCGAGGACAATCAGCAGGCGGTAACGATCCGGGTGTTCCAGGGTGAGCGAGAAATGGCCGGGGACAATAAGCTGCTCGGCCAGTTCGATCTGGTCGGCATCCCGCCTGCGCGGCGCGGTGTACCTCAGATCGAGGTGACCTTCGACATTGACGCCAACGGCATTGTTCATGTCACGGCGAAGGACAAGGGCACCGGCAAGGAACAGCAGATCAAGATCCAGGCGTCTGGCGGGCTTTCGGATGGAGACATCGACCAGATGGTCCAGGATGCCGAAAAGTTTGCGGAAGAAGACAAGAAACGGCGCGAAGCGGCGGAAGCCAGGAACAACGCCGAAAGTCTGGTCCATGCCACCGAACGCCAGCTTGAAGAAAATGGCGACAAGGTGGAAGCCTCGCTCAAGTCCGAAATTGAAGCGGCCATTGCCGACGCCAAGACCGCGATCGAGAGCGGCGAGGTCGAAGCGATGAACGCCAAGAGCCAGGCGCTGACCGAACTGGCCATGAAAATGGGCCAGGCCATTTACGAGAAGGAGCAGGCGGCTGCGGCATCGCCGGATGCCAATGCACCTGCTCAGGATGACGACGTGGTCGATGCCGAATTCTCGGAAGTGGACGAAGAGAACAAAGGCTGATCGCCTGATGAATAGCCAGACCGCCACCTGCGCCCTGCGCGCGGGTGGCGGTTGAGTTAGAGGCGGGGCAATGGCGAGCGAGATCGATTATTACGAATTGCTGGAGGTGGAGCGGACGGCGGACGACAAGACGCTGAAATCCGCGTACCGCAGGCTTGCCATGCGCTTCCATCCGGACAAGAATCCTGGCTGCGCGGAATCCGAAGCCAGGTTCAAGGCGATCAGCGAGGCATATGATTGTCTCAAGGATCCCCAGAAACGCGCAGCCTACGATCAGTATGGCCACGCCGCCTTCCAGCAGGGCATGGGCGGTGGCCCGCGCGGCGGCCATGCCGATTTCGGCGACATTGGCGACATTTTCGAAACGATATTCGGCAGCGCTTTCGGCGGCGGTGGCGGCAGACGCCAACCGCGCCGGGGCGCGGATCTGCGTTACGACATGGAAATCAGCCTGGACGAGGCGTTCCATGGCAAGGACACGCAGATCGAGGTCGAGGTTGCGGTTC
Organism: Caenibius sp.; assembly: GCA_030830695.1. Classification (GTDB taxonomy): domain Bacteria; phylum Pseudomonadota; class Alphaproteobacteria; order Sphingomonadales; family Sphingomonadaceae; genus JACKKV01. The sequence continues at coordinate 23,779 of JAURML010000048.1, forward strand.
AGTGCGAACCATGCGGCGGGTCCGGTTCGCAGCCGGGCACCGGTCGGCGCGCCTGCGGCACCTGCCACGGCCACGGCAAGGTGCGTTCGCAGCAAGGGTTCTTCATGGTCGAACGGCCATGCCTGCAATGTCATGGCCATGGCGAAGTGATTGAGCAGCCATGCCGCGAATGCCGGGGCGAAGGCCGGGTCGATGCGATGCAGAAGCTGGAGGTCTCGATCCCACCCGGCGTCGACAATGGCACGCGCATCCGCCTGTCCGGAAAGGGTGAGGCTGGACCGGCAGGTGCGCCATCGGGCGACCTTTACATCTTCCTGCATATCCGGCCGCATCCGGTGTTCCAGCGTGAAGGAACGGTGCTGGCCGCGCGGGTGCCGATCAGCTTTACCCTGGCGGCATTGGGCGGTTCCATTGAAATTCCCGGTCTCGACGGGGAGATGATCTCGGTCGATGTCCCGGCGGGTATCCAGTCGGGCCGACAATTGCGCAAACGCGGTGCGGGCATGCCAGTGCTGCAGGGCAAGGGACGCGGCGAACTGGTGGTTGAAATCCAGGTCGAAACGCCGACCCGGTTGAGCGCCCGGCAGAAGGAACTGCTGCGCGAATTCCAGGAAACCGAAACCGGTGATGAATGCCCTGAATCGAGTGGATTTTTCGACCGGTTGAAGAATGTCTGGAGCGATCTGACCGAATGAGCCCGCGGGGTGCGGGCCTCACATCGCCAGGATTTCAGCACGAATGCCGGGCACCAGCTCGCGATCTGCGCGCAACCTGCCTGCTTCCTCATCCATGATTGCCAGAAACAGCTCCTTGCGGATGGCAAGGATCTCCGCATCGCCAAGCTGCTGGTCGAGCGTTGACAGCACCAGATTCAGCATCCGCTCCGCCCCGTGAAGCCGTCCCCACAGATAATCATTTTCGCGATAGGCGCGGCTGAAGAATGCGCCGAAATTATAGAACTCGATCCCGCGCAGCGTGGAAGCGGTGCCCCCTTCACGGATCGAACGCGCATCGTCCGGCGAAATCCGGTCAACCTTGACAGGATCGAATTCGGTCAGACCTTCGTTGCGGACCAGCGGAAGCGTGGTGACATCGTAAAAGGGGAAACCGAGATAGGCGAGCAGCATGCGTCGCCGGAATGGGCGGGGCAGCTTGTCCAACCCCTCTGCCAGCATCTCCTCCACCTCATCATCGACGGTGCGCAGGTCGCGCCGCTCGGCCATGGCGTTAAGCACAGCACCGGGATTATCGAATATCCGTTCGGCCAGTTCCTCGAAATCGGGGCCGAGGCTGGCCGTGCGTTCCCGCTCGATATAACGGGACAGCGCATTGAAGACGAGCGCCCGAGCCGCCTCGCGATCCTGCCGCTCACTTGCATCGACAAAGACCGGATCGCGCGCCAGTCGCTGCGACAGCAGCCGCAAACGCCGGATGCGAAAGGCGATGTCGTGATTGCGAAAGAACATGATCGCTTCGGGGCTCGCGCCAATGCCTTTGCGTTCGTCTGAGAGACTGGCCAACCCGCGTGCCGTCAGTTCCGCGCGCAGCTGGTCGGCAATCGAAATGTGATCGGGCAGCAGCAGATGCGGGACCGCCGCGTGAACGGTCCGCGCGAGCCGGTCAATGATCCCGTTGAACTTGGCTTGGGCGTAACCATGGAAGGCATAGCCGGCCTGTTCGGCCGCAGCCTGCTGCGCCTTGGCCCGCCAGCTGTTGAGGCGGCGGGGGGTGAGTTTACCCATGAACAGCGTCCGCCCGAACAATCGTTCAACCGTGCGTTCCACATCGGGTTGCAAGGCGGCAAGGATGCGCTGGGTGCGTTCCGCCACGCGCGATTGCGCGCCGAGTGCTTCGAGATTGTCGCGGATCGGCTGTTCGCGCGGGATAGTCGAGAGTGAACCTAGGATCGCGGAAAAGAAGCCCACCGGGCGGGTCCGGTCACCGCCGCTGCCGCGATCGGGGCGGGGATCGATATAGACGAAGCGGCGGTCAACCTCGCGCTGCACGGGCCGCTGGTTGAGCGCTGCTGCGGCCTCTGCAAACGGCGCATTGACCAGCACCGAACCGTCAATCAGCGAGACGTGATCGACGTCGCCCTGGCGCACATGTGCGGGCATGATCCGTTCGAGGAATGCATCCCGGCCTGTCCATTCCTGACGGCCTTCGCGGGCCAGTTCTTCGATCTCGGCGATCTGCAATGGCGGGAAGGCACCTGGGAAGCTCGCGGTGGCGCGCGCCGCGAACACCAGTTCGAGCGGATCGGCAAGGCCTTGTCCGCCTGTCTCCGGAGTGCGCGAATGAAAGCCGACCGGCATGCGGCGCTCACTCTCTTCAATCATCGGCGGACTATGAAGGCGAAGCATTTCGCGATAGCCGCGAAAATCGGTCGCGGTCACAAACAGGTCGAGCGGATGGCGCGGCGGCAACAGCGGTTCGCCCGCCGGAACGGAACGCATCGCTTCCAGTGCCGCGCACAGCAGGCGCGAAAAGCCGATGCCTGAAAAGGGCGGCGCGAACCAGCGGCTGCGAATGAAGCGCGACAGCTTGGCCCGCACTTCGGCACGGGTTTCGAGTGCGACGCTTTCGGACACGGCGTTACCCGGCCGGGTTAGCACGAAATGCACCAACGGGGCGGCCCAGAATTTGGCGAAGCGCGACCATGGTCTTGCGTCGGGATCAAGCAACCGGTCAACATCGGCCGCGGAAAGCCAAAGGTCGGTCAGCGGTTCGAGAGAACGGCCCGAATGTATTGCTTCGGCCAGGAACACGGCATTGATCCCGCCCGCGCTCGCCCCGCTCAAGATGTCGGGCAGGATGCGCAGGCGCAGGCCACGTTCCCGCTCAAGCCTTTCGAGCAGGCGGCAATAGACAGCCTCGCTGCCATCAATGCAGTGTTGGCCGGAATGAAAGGAGCGGCTGGCGCGGGCGAGCTTCCACAGTTCCTTGGTCACGCCATGCATGTACACGGCAAGGCTGACCCCTCCGTAACAGACCAGCGCGATGCGAAGCTCTTTGTGCTGCATGATGCAACTGTGGCCCGTGTCTGTCGGAAAGGCAATTGCGTTCCACTTCTGTTCCGGTTATCTCCACGATCATGTCAAAGTCCAAACGCCGTTATGTATGCCAGGCCTGTGGCAGTGTTGCGCATCGCTGGCAGGGCCAGTGCCCCGATTGCGGGGAATGGAACACGCTGGCGGAAGAGGCACCGGCCACGGTCTTTTCACAGAAGCACGATCTGTCCAGCGGGGGGGGCGCGGTCGAATTCGTGCCGCTGGACGCGCCTGGCCAGATGCCGCAACGGCAGGGGACCGGGCTGGCCGAACTGGACCGTGCCCTGGGTGGCGGGCTTGTGCCCGGCTCCGCCATTCTGATGGGCGGCGATCCAGGGATCGGCAAATCGACCCTGCTGCTGCAAGCAGCCGCGAAGATCGCCCGGCAGGGAAGGCAGGCGATATATGTCAGCGGGGAAGAAGCGGCAGGGCAGGTGCGCCTGCGCGCCGCGCGCCTGGGTCTTGCCGATGCGCCCATCCGGCTGGCTGCCGCAACCTCGGTGCGCGATATTCTGACCACGCTCAACGCGATGGAGGCGCCCGCCCTGCTGGTAATCGATTCGATCCAGACGATGCATTCTGATCAGATCGAAGGGGCGCCGGGCACGGTCAGCCAGGTGCGCGGCTGCGCCTTCGAACTCATCCGCTATGCGAAGGAAAATGGCACCGCGCTGGTGCTGGTCGGCCATGTCACCAAGGACGGGTCAATCGCGGGACCGCGCGTGCTGGCACATATGGTCGATGTGGTGATGAGTTTCGAAGGGGAACGCAGCCACCAGTATCGTATCCTGCGCGCGCTCAAGAACCGCTTCGGCGCGGTCGATGAAATCGGCGTTTTCGCCATGGCCGGGGACGGGCTGGAAGAAGTGGCCAACCCTTCCATGCTGTTCCTTTCCGGGCGTGAGCATCCGATCGCAGGCAGCGCAGTGTTTCCCGCGCTCGAAGGGACGCGGCCCGTGCTGGTGGAAGTTCAGGCCTTGATCGTCCGTTTGCAGAGCGGGGCGACGCCCCGCCGGGCGGTGGTGGGGTGGGACAGCGGGCGGCTCGCCATGCTGCTCGCGGTGCTCGAATCCCGCTGCGGGCTCAACTATTCATCAGCGGAGGTCTATCTCAATGTCGCGGGTGGCTATCGCCTGACCGACCCGGCGGCGGACCTTGCGGTTGCTGCCGCGCTGGTTTCCGCACTGGCAGATCGGCCCTTGTCCGCACAGTCTGCCTGGTTCGGGGAAATCTCGCTGGCCGGAGAAATCCGGCCCGTCAGCCATTCCTCCTTGCGCCTCAGAGAAGCAGCAAAGCTGGGCTTCAGTACTGGGTATGGACCGGCGGAATTGAAAGATTCTGTCCGCGGAATGAAATACGAAGGGCTCAAAATGCTGCCTGACCTCGTTGACCGGATCGTTGCAAAGGCATAATCATCTGCTCCCATGACGGGATTTGACATCATCGTCCTCGTGCTGGTCGGGGTCGGAGCCTTCGGCGGCTTCATGCGCGGCTTCGTGCAGGAAATCCTCTCGCTTGCCGCATGGGTTCTCGCCCTGTTCGCAATTCACAGTTTGCATTCGCCGCTGACCTTGTGGCTGGTCGAGCGTCAGTATAGGGTGACTGCCGCGGCAGTCTTTGCCTACGCGCTGCTGCTGCTTATTCCCTATGCGGGGATGAAGCTGATCGCGGGGCGGCTGGGGCAGGCTTCGCGTTCGTCACTGCTCGGACCGGTCGACCGCGTGCTCGGTTTCGGCTTCGGCACGGTCAAGGGCATCATCATCGCGGTACTTGCCTTTTCGCTGCTGGTGCTGGGCTATGACACGGTCTGGGGCCCCGCAGGCCGCCCGGAATGGATCACCTCCGCACGGACTTATCCCTTCATCTCCACCGCTACGGAAGAACTCGTGCAGATCGTCCAGGACCGGCGTGAACTCCTCGCCAGCGAGGATCGCCGACTGGAGAAGAACGGCAAATGAGCGGGGCCGCCAGGCTCTATTCCCCCGAATTGCTCGAACTGGCGGTGCGGCTGGCAGCCTATCCGTGGAAGGATGACATGAGCCATTACGGCGACGCCCGTTCGCCCAGTTGCGGCAGCCAGGTCGCGATTGGTCTGCAGGTTGACGGTAACTCCAGAATATCGCGCATCGGCTTACGGTCGCGTGCCTGTGCGGTAGGGCAGGCGGCCGCCGCAATTTTTGCTGACGGCGCCCTATGGGGGGCAGTGGATTCGATCGCCCCGACCGAAGCTGAACTGGTGCTGTGGCTCGCGGGCGAGGGAGACATGCCGAATTGGCCGGGGGTGGGCGCGCTGGTTCCCGCACTTGATTATCCGGGCCGCCACGGCGCGATCCTGTTGCCGTGGAGAGCTGCGATTGCGGCGCTTTCCAACGCGGGGTCGAACCGTTAGAGCGGCACGGGAACGCGCAAGGGAGAGCGGCCGCGATGGCGCACGATACCGCAACAGGAACAGCAGAGCCCAGCCAGAAGGAAATCAGGCTGGTTATCGCCGCATCGTCGGCGGGCACCGTGTTCGAATGGTATGATTTCTTCATTTATGGCACCCTGGCCGGACTGATCGGCAAGGCCTTCTTCCCTGCTGAAAATGAAATCCTGCAAACGCTGCTGGTGTGGGCGGGGTTTGCCATCGGTTTCGGCTTTCGTCCGCTGGGAGCGATCCTGTTCGGTTATCTGGGCGACCGGCTGGGCCGCAAATACACATTCCTCGTTACGGTCACGTTGATGGGCATTGCCACTGCCGGGGTCGGCCTGATCCCGTCAGCTGAAACAATCGGCCTGGCCGCACCTGCCATCGTCATCCTGCTGCGTATCATTCAGGGGTTGGCGTTGGGTGGTGAATATGGCGGGGCGGCGATTTATGTGGCCGAACACGCGCCACTTGAAAAGCGCGGCTACTACACTTCCTACATTCAGGCGGCGGTGATCGGTGGCTTCGTTCTGTCGATCGCGGTGGTTCTGGCCTGCCGGTTTCTGATCCCGGCAGAAGCATTCGAAAGCTGGGGCTGGCGCATGCCTTTTCTGCTCTCGCTTGCCCTGCTTGGCATATCCTTGTGGATGCGCCTCAAGCTCTCGGAAAGTCCGGTCTTCCGGGCCATGAAGGAAGCGGGCGAAGTGTCGCACAACCCCTTTGTCGAAAGCCTGACCTATCCTGGCAATCCCAAGCGCATTTTCGTGGCCTTGTTCGGAATCACGGCAGGCCTGACCACCATCTGGTATACGGCCTTCTTTTCCAGCCTGTCGTTCCTTAAGGGGCCGATGCGGATGGAACCGACGACAGCCGAAATCACGCTTGGCATCGTCGGGCTGATCGGGATGGGTTTCTATCTCTATTTCGGCAAGCTGTCGGACCGGATCGGACGCAAGAAGCCGCTTGTCTGGGGCAATTTCCTGATCCTGATCGTGTTGTTTCCGACCTTCTGGGCGATTGGCAATCTGGCCAACCCCAGGCTTGAGGAAGCATCGCGCAGTGCACCGGTGACGGTCAGCGGCACCGATTGCTACTACAATCCCTTTGCCGACCTGTTCGGCGAACGTCAGACCAAATGCGGCAAGGTGTTGCAATCGCTCACTGCTGCAGGCGTTCCCTACAGCCTCGCCAGTTCTGATGCGGTGGCGTTGCGGATCGGTAACCAGCCGGTTGATCTTGGCGAGGTTGAGTGGGCGGATGATGGCAGCGTAAAGGCACAGGTCGAGGCCGGGCTTACCCAGACGGGATATGATTTGAACACCCAGCGTCCACCCATCGCCAATATCGCCGGGATTATCGCCTTGCTGCTGGTGCTCGCCGCATTGTCTGGCGCCAATTACGGGCCGGTCGCCGCACTGCTGGCCGAGATGTTCCCGCCAAAGATTCGGTACAGCTCGATGTCGATCCCCTATCACATCGGTGCCGGTTATTTTGGCGGTTTCCTGCCTTTGATCGCCAGCTACATCATTGCCAAATCCGGCGATGTCTATGCGGGGTTATGGTACACATGGGTGTTCGTGGCCATCGCTCTGGTAGTTGGCTGGTGGGGCATACCAGATGGTCCACCGCGCGAATTCTCAGACGAACATTCCTGATGCGATCCGATCCGGCGTCACCGCCCGCTGCGCTGCGCCTGAAGCTCGACACGCAGGCGCTGGCTGCCAACTGGCGCGCGCTGGATGCATTCGCACCCGATGCGGCGACAGGGGCCGCGGTGAAGGCCAACGCCTATGGACTGGGCGTGCACAAGGTCATGCCCGCACTGCGCGAGGCAGGCGCGCGTGATTTCTTCGTCGCCCATTGGGGCGAGGTAAACGAAGTGCTGGCGCATACGCCGGGGGGCAGTATTTCCGTCCTGCACGGTCCGCTCACTGCGGACGACTGCGCTTTTGCCCGTGCCACCGGTGTGCGCCCGGTCATCAACAGCACGTTTCAGGCGCAGCTCTGGACGGATGCCGGCGGCGGTCCGTGCGATGTGATGATTGACAGCGGCATCAACCGGCTGGGCCTCTCGCTTCCGCAGATCGGCGATCCCGCAGTGCGTGCCTTGCAGATCGACACGCTGCTGTCGCACCTCGCCTCGGCGGATGAGGACAGCGCCCAGAATGCAGAGCAGCTTGCCATCTTCAAGCAGGCCTGCGCCGCACTGCCCGCCCGGCGGCGCAGCCTCGCCAACAGCGCCGGCATCGGTCTGGGCGAGGCCTATCATTTCGATCTGACCCGGCCGGGCCTGTCGCTTTATGGTGGTGTACCGCGCCCTGAACTGACAAATGCCATTTGTCAGGTCGCATATCCCCAGGCGGCGATCATCCAGCTTCGCGATCTCTCTCCCGGCGATCGGGTCGGCTACAATGCAACATTCACGGCCACGCGCGCGATGCGCGCCGCAGTGGTTTCAATCGGCTATGCTGACGGCTATCTGCGCTGCTGGTCAGGGCGCGGCGCGCTGCAGAGCAAGGGCCGTGCGCTGCCACTGCTTGGCCGCGTATCTATGGACATGGTGGTCGTCGACCTCGTCGCTGCGCCTGAGTTACGCGAAGGTGACTGGCTCGACATTCCTTATGCCTTGCCTCAGGCAGCGATGGCCAGCGGCCTGTCGCAATATGAGCTGATTACCATTCTGGGACGCCGCCTTCACCAGTCCTGACAGCTATGTTGCGCTGCACATATTGCAATGCTACGTTGCACAATCACGCCAGCGAGAGGAGTGTGGCGATGGCCAAAAAACAAGGGTCCGGCGAAGGCCCGGTGATTATCAAGAAATACGCCAACCGGCGGCTCTACAACACCGCATCGTCGAGCTATATCACGCTGGACGATCTCGCCGCGATGACCCGCGAGAATGTCGATTTCCAGGTGCTGGACGCGAAGACCGGCAATGACATTACGCATTCGATCCTGACCCAGATCATCATGGAAGAAGAATCCAGCGGCGAACAGATGCTGCCGGTCAGCTTCCTGCGCCAGCTCATTTCCATGTATGGCAATTCGATGCAGGCGATGATGCCGCAATATCTCGAAGCGGCGATGCAGAACTTCTTCAGCAATCAGCAGAAGTTCCAGCAGGCTTTCAAGGACGGGGTGGCAGGCAGCCCGTTTGAAAAGATCGCCGAAACCAACCGCGCCATGTTCCGTGCGGCGACCGCGTTTGTCCCCGGCGTGGCACAGGCGGCTGACGGCGGCACTGCACCGCAGGCCGGTGGGGCTGAGCTTGACGCCTTGCGCAGGGAAATGGCCGAAATGCAAAAGAAGCTCGACGCCCTTGGCAAATAGGCGCTGAAGCGGCATCGGGCGGGGGTATTCCCGTCCCCCCGGATTCGAAGGCTCAGATTCCCGTGTCAAACATACGTCATGCCCTGTCGGTCAAGCGCGCCGATGATTTCGCGCAATGGTATCAGGCGGTCATCTCCGAGGCGGACATGGCCGAGGAGTCGGGCGTGCGCGGCTGCATGGTTATCAAGCCCTGGGGTTACGGCATCTGGGAGCGGATCCAGCGCCTGATGGATGACCGGATCAAGGCGGCAGGCGTCCAGAACTGCTATTTCCCGCTGTTCATCCCGCTGTCCTATTTCGCCAAGGAAGCGGAACATGTCGAAGGTTTCGCCAAGGAAATGGCGGTGGTCACGCATCATCGCCTGATCGCGGGCGAAAATGGCGGGCTGGTGCCCGATCCCGATGCGAAGCTGGAAGAGCCGCTGGTGGTTCGTCCAACCTCCGAAACGGTGATCGGCGCCGCGATGGGCCGTTGGGTGCAGAGCTGGCGCGATCTGCCGCTGCTGACCAACCAGTGGGCCAATGTCGTGCGCTGGGAAATGCGCACCCGCATGTTCCTGCGCACCAGTGAATTCCTGTGGCAGGAAGGCCATACGGCGCATGAAGATCGCGCGGACGCGATGCGCGAAACGCTGCGAGCGCTGGAAATGTATCGCAGCTTTGCCGAAGATGCGCTGGCCATGCCGGTGATTGCGGGCGAAAAACCGGAGAACGAACGTTTCCCGGGAGCGGAGGCGACCTACTCCATCGAGGCGATGATGCAGGATGGCAAGGCGCTGCAGGCCGGCACGTCCCATTACCTGAGCACGAGCTTCGCGGAGGCGGCGGGGATCCGTTATCAGGACCGCGAAGGCGGGCAGCAGTTGTGCCATACCACTAGCTGGGGCGTTTCAACCCGCCTGATTGGCGGCGTCATCATGGTCCATGGCGATGATGACGGGCTGCGCGTGCCGCCGGCAATCGCGCCGCAGCAGATCGTGATCCTGCCGATGCTGCGCGATGACGATGGCGATGGAGCGTTGCTCGATTATTGCGAGCAACTGCGCAGCGCGCTGGCCGCACAGCACGCACTGGGCGAACCGGTTCGCGTCCTGCTGGACAGGACACCCGGCAAGGCTGCAGCCAAACGGTGGAACTGGGTGCGCAAGGGCGCGCCGCTGATCATCGAGGTCGGCCAGCGTGACATGGCGGAAGGCAAGCTGGCCATGCTGCGGCGCGACCGGTTGTGGAACATTGACAATGGCAAGCCCGCGTTCGAATTCCTCAGCCGCGAGGATTTCACGTCGCAGGCGCCCTCGCTGCTCGCAACGATTCAGCAGGGCATGTTCGAGGAAGCGCGCGACCGGCGCGATGCCAATATCACGCGTGGCGTGACCACCATGGCGGAGGTTGCGGAATTCTTCGCCGAAGACAAACGCTACCCCGGCTGGCTGGAAGTGCAGTGGGCCAAGCCCACGGGCGCAGCGCTGGACAAGGTGGTGGAACAGCTCAAGGCGCTCAGGCTTACTATTCGTAACGTGCCGATGGATGCCGTCCCGGCGGACGGAGCCTGCATATTCACCGGCCAAGCGGCGATAGAGCGCATCTATATCGCCCGGGCCTATTGAATTGGCGAAGAAGCCGATCCCCGGCCTTCCCGGCAAACAGCAGATCCTCGCCTTCATTGAATCGTCGGACAAGCCCGCCGGCAAGCGCGAGATCGCGCGCGCCTTTGGCCTCAAAGGGCAGGAGAAAATCGCGCTCAAGGCCCTGCTCAAGGACATGGCCGATGAAGGTCTGATTGATGGCGAAAAGCGCGCCTTCCACCGGATGGGCGGAGTGCCAAAGGTAACGGTGTTGCGCGTCGTCGATATCGAGGATGGTGAAGCCATCGCCATACCCGACAACTGGCAGGCGGACGACGCCACGCCGCCGCCACGGCTGCGGCTGGTGGAGCGCAAGAAGGGTAGCGCGCTGCGCAAGGGCGACCGCGTTCTTGCCCGCACCGAAGAAGCGGGCACTGGCTGGCGTGCGCATCCCATGAAGAAGCTGGTCAACACCGGTGAGGCCCTGATGGGCGTGGTCGAAGTGGACGGGGCAGGCAAGGCCTGGCTCGCCCCGGTCGACAAGCGAGTGCGCCATGCCACCCCTATTTCCGATCTGGGCGGGGCCGAGGCCGGGCAACTGGTGCTGGCGGAACCGGCAGGGCGTTCGCCACGCGCGGGTGTCAAGGTGATGGAGGTGCTGGGCGATCCGCTGGCCCCGCGTGCCTTCAGCCTGATCGCCATTCACAGGCACGGCATTCCCCACATCTTCCCGGCTGAAACACTTGCCGAAGCAAAACTGGCGGCGAAGCTGCCGCTGGCTGATGACCTTCGCGAGGATCTTCGCCATATCCCCATCGTTGCTATCGATCCGGCCGATGCGCGCGATCATGACGATGCGATCTGGGCCGAACCTGACGAAAGCGGCGGCTTCCGTGCGATTGTCGCCATCGCTGACGTCAGCTTCTATGTCCGCCCCGGCGGCGCGCTTGACCGCGAAGCGCGCAAACACGGCAATTCGGTCTATTTCCCGGACCGGGTGGTGCCGATGTTGCCCGAAGTGCTCTCGGCTGACGTCTGCTCGCTCAGACAGGGGGAAGATCGCGCGGCGATGGTCTGCCATCTGGAGATCGACTCGCAGGGGGTAGTCAAGGCCTGGCGTTTCTCACGTGCCATCGTGCGCATCGCGCATAATGTCGCTTATGAAGATGCCCAGATGCAGATTGACGATGGCTCGGCTGACAAGGTCCTGAGAGATCTGTGGGCCTGCTGGAAATCGCTGGAGGCCGCGCGTCACCGGCGCGATCCGCTGGAACTGGAACTGCCGGAACGGCGCGTGGTGCTGGATGAACAGGGCCGGATTGCGTCAATCGCGGTGCGCGAACGGCTGGATGCTCACCGGGTGGTGGAAGATTTCATGATCGCCGCCAATGTTGCAGCCGCCAAGGCGCTGGAAAGCAAGGCATCGCCGGTCGTCTATCGTATTCATGAACCGCCGGGGCGCGACAAGCTGATCGCGCTCAAGGATTATCTCGACACCTTCGGCAAGAAGCTGGCGCTGGGGCAGGTCATTACTCCCGGTCTGTTCAACCGCATGCTCAAGGACATCGCTGATGAAGGGGAAAAGGCGCTGATCATGGAGGCGGTGCTGCGCAGCCAGACGCAGGCCTATTACGGGCCGCGCAATGCCGGGCATTTCGGCTTGGCGCTAGGCAGCTATGCGCATTTTACGTCGCCCATCCGACGCTATGCGGATCTGCTGGTGCATCGTGCGCTGGTGGATGCCTACAATCTGGAACAACCAAAGCCAACCGGCGATCTGCCTGCCGCAACCGGGCTGTCGGACCGCGACCGTGACGATCTGGGCAAGGTCAGCGAGGCGGTCAGCGTTGCCGAACGGCGCGCGATGGAGGCAGAACGTGACACGATTGATCGCTATGTCGCCGCCTGGCTTTCTTCCCGTGTTGGCGAGGTGTTCGAAACACGCATCACCGGCATCCAGCGCTTCGGGCTGTTCGCCACCATTGTGGGACTGGGCGGGGATGGGCTGGTCCCCATATCGACATTGGGGGCGGAACGTTTCTTCCATGATGAGGCGTCGCGCACCCTTACCGGCGAACGCAGTGGCACCGTGTTTGCCATGGGAGACCGCCTGAAACTGCGCCTTGCCGAAGCAAACCCGCTGACCGGTGCCTTGAAGTTCGAACCGCCCGCAACGCAAGGCTCGTCAATCGAGCCGCGCGGAGCTAGGCCAGTGGAGCGCAAGAAGGGCAAATATATGGCTGGAAAACGCGGACGCCCCGGCAATATCCGCCATCAGGGACGCTGCAAATAGGCAGGCGGTCAGCTTAGCCGGTCGATATCCTCGCCGCTCAGCGCGCCGGGGATGATGAACACCGGACAGGGCAGGGAACCGGCCCGGGCCGTAAAATGGCTGACCAGCGGCCCGGGGTTGCCTTCCTGCGCAGCGCCCAGCACCAGCGCGGCGACTTCGGGATGTTCGGCCAGATATTCCTGCACGACCTTGTAGCCTTCGCCCCTGCGCACTGAAATCGTGGGCATGCGCCCGCTCTGGGCCAGGATGCTGCCTGCTGCGCCTGTGGCCATCACTTCGGCGCGGTCGCGCGCTTCCGCCTCGATCGTCGCCTGAACGCCGCCAAAGGCATTGAATGCCTGGGGTGCGATCAGCGCCAGAATATGCACGGCGCCGTCCGTCTTGGCCGCGCGTCGTGCGGCAAAATGCAGCGCAACGCGCGCTTCATCAGTCTCGTCGACAATTACCAGATAGACACGCATGGCGACCTCCTTGGGCGACGGTATCCGCAATTATCATTAATGGTGCAAGGCGCTTGCCTGCATCGGGCGAATTGGCCAAAACGCGATGAGCGCTTTTGAAGGATCCGCCTGAGCTATGCCTGTTGAGATCAAGATGCCCGCCCTTTCGCCGACGATGGAGGAAGGCACGCTGGCCAAATGGCTGGTGAAGGAAGGCGACGAAGTCCGCTCGGGCGACATTCTGGCTGAGATCGAGACGGACAAGGCGACAATGGAATTCGAGGCGGTGGACGAAGGCAGGATTACTTCGCTGGTCATCCCCGCCGGAACCGAAGGGGTCAAGGTGGGCGCGGTGATCGCCACACTGGCCGGGGAGGATGAGGGCGCTTCTGCCCCGCCTGCTTTGCCCGCCGCGAAGGCCGAAGCGCCAGCGCCGTCCCCTGCGCCCGCACCAACCGCATCCGAACCTGCGCCCGCGGCTCCCGCCATGCCCGCGCCATCTTCCGGCGAGCGGATCATTGCCTCGCCACTGGCGAAGCGGATTGCGGCGGGCAGGGGCATCGATCTGACGACCGTCGCCGGTTCTGGCCCCAACGGGCGGATCGTGAAGGCGGATGTGGAGGCACTGGCCGGTATCGCGCCCGCAGCCGCCAGTGCCAGTATGGGTGCCGGTGCAGCCGCGCCCTCCATCGCGCCGCCTGCCATGCAGCCGCAGGATTTCGGCATTCCGCATGTCGCGGAAAAGCTGTCCTCTATGCGCAGGACCATCGCCCGGCGCCTGACCGAGAGCAAGCAGCAGGTGCCGCATATCTATCTGACGGTGGATGTCCGGCTCGATGCGCTGCTGGCGCTGCGGGGTGAAATCAACGCCGCGCTGGAACCGCAGGGCATCAAGCTGTCAATCAACGACCTGCTGATCAAGGCGCTGGCGAAGTCGCTGGAAGCCGTGCCGGAATGCAATGTGCAGTTTGCAGGCGATCAGCTGCTGAAGTTCGCGCGGGCCGATATTGCGGTGGCCGTATCCATTCCCAATGGCCTGATCACGCCGATCGTGGCGGATGCGGGGGCGAAATCAGTCTCCAGCATATCGAAAGAGATGGCGGATCTGGCGGCGCGGGCGAAGGAAGGCAAGCTCGCCCCGCATGAATATCAGGGCGGAACGGCCAGCCTGTCGAACATGGGAATGTTCGCGATCAAGCAGTTCGATGCGGTGATCAACCCGCCGCATGCGATGATCATGGCGGTGGGGGCGGGCGAGAAGCGGCCATTCGTGATTGACGATGCGCTGGCGGTCGCCACGGTGATGTCGGCCACCGGCAGCTTCGATCACCGCGCGATTGACGGGGTGGACGGCGCCCGCCTGATGCAGGCCTTCCGCCAGCTGGTCGAAAACCCGCTCGGCATGCTGGCCTGAGTGCGCGAATAGCAAAAATCCGGAGCATTCATGGCTGAACCATATGATCTTGTTGTGCTTGGCTCTGGCCCGGGCGGTTATGTTGCGGTGATCCGAGCGGCGCAGCTTGGCCTCAAGACCGCAATTGTGGAGCGCGAGAAACTGGGCGGCATTTGCCTCAACTGGGGCTGCATCCCGACCAAGGCGCTGCTGCGTTCGGCCGAAATCTTCCATTACATGAATCATGCTGCCGATTACGGGCTGGCGGCAAAACAGATTTCCGCCGATCTGGACGCGATCGTGAAACGTTCGCGCGGGGTCGCCAGCCAGCTCAATGCGGGCATCGCGCATCTGATGAAGAAGCACAGGGTCGCGGTGTACATGGGCGAGGGCAGGTTGAGCGCACCCGGCACACTGGAAGTGAGAGGCGAGAAGGGCACTGAAGCGCTATCCGCCCGGCATATTATTGTCGCCACGGGCGCGCGTGCGCGCGAACTGCCCTTCGCCAAGGCTGACGGCAAGCGTATCTGGACTTATCGCCATGCGATGACCCCGCCCGAAATGCCGACAAAGCTGCTGGTGATGGGTTCTGGCGCAATCGGTATCGAATTTGCCAGCTTCTATAATGATCTCGGCGCCGAGGTGACCGTGGTCGAAATGCTGGACCGCATCGTTCCCGTCGAAGATGCGGATGTCTCCGCCTTCCTTGAAAAAGCGCTGGCGAAGCAGGGGATGACGATCTTGACCGGGGCTGGCGTCGAAGGGCTGGAGGTCAGCGCCAGTGGCGTAAAAGCGCGGATCAAGGGCAAGGACGGCAAGGTCGGAGCTCAGGAGTTCAGTCATGTCATCTCCGCCGTGGGCATCGTGCCCAATACGGAAGATATCGGCCTTGAATCGCTGGGCGTGGCCATGGATCGTGGCTTCATCCAGATCGACCCCTTCGGGCGCAGCGTCGTGAAAGGCGTGTGGGCCATCGGCGATTGTACGCCCGGGCCATGGCTGGCGCACAAGGCCAGCCATGAAGGTGTGACAGCCGTCGAAGCCATCGCGCAGGAACTGGGCAACAAGGATGTCCATCCGCATCCGCTGGACCGGCGCAATATACCCGGCTGTACCTATTGCCATCCGCAAATCGCCAGCGTGGGCCTGACCGAAGCGAAGGCGCGCGAAGCGGGGTATGAGGTGAAGATCGGCAATTTCCCGTTTATCGGCAATGGCAAGGCGATTGCGCTCGGCGAGGCGGAAGGCTTCGTAAAGACCGTGTTCGACGCGAAGACCGGCGAATTGCTGGGCGCGCACATGATCGGGGCGGAAGTAACCGAACTGATTCAGGGCTATGTGGTGGGTAAGCAGCTTGAAGCGACCGAAGCGGAACTGATGCAGGCCGTGTTCCCGCACCCAACGCTCAGCGAAATGATGCATGAAAGCGTGCTCGCCGCTTATGGCCGGGCGCTGCATATCTGACGGGAGAGCGGCGTAACGGGACACAGCGCTGCCGTATGGCCAAACCGGATCGTCGGCACTATGAGGCGCGGCTGTTGCGAGTTTAAGGGGTTACGATGCGCATTGCGATGATCGGCACAGGCTATGTCGGCCTGGTTTCGGGCACCTGCTTCTCGGACTTCGGGCATGATGTGACCTGCATTGACAAGGATTCCGGCAAGATCGAAGCCCTGCTGGACGGACGCATCCCCATTTTCGAGCCCGGCCTGCATGCGCTGGTTGCCAAGAATGTGAAGTCAGGTCAGCTAGCCTTTACGCAACACCTGGCAGATGCCGTGCCACAGGCAGAGGCGGTGTTCATCGCTGTGGGTACGCCATCCCGTCGGGGCGATGGGCACGCCGATCTGAGTTACGTTTACGCCGCCGCGCGCGAAATGGCCGAGTTCCTTTCTCCCGGCGTGGTGGTGGTCACCAAATCCACGGTCCCTGTTGGGACCGGCGACGAGGTGGAGCGGATCATCCGTGAAGTGCGCCCAGATCTGGATTTCGCTGTCGCCTCAAACCCCGAATTCCTGCGCGAGGGTGCGGCAATCCAGGATTTCAAGCGTCCTGACCGCATCGTCATCGGCTGCGAGGATGCGCATGCCGAAGATGTCCTGAAGGAAATCTATCGCCCGCTGTTCCTTAACCAGTCACCAGTTGTCACCATGTCGCGGCGCGGGGCGGAGTTGACCAAATATGCAGCCAACGCGCTGCTCGCAACCAAGATCACCTTCATCAACGAGATCGCCGATCTGTGCGAACGGGTTGGCGCCGATGTGCAGGATGTTGCGCGCGGAGTGGGGCTGGACAATCGCATTGGGCCCAAATTCCTTCATGCCGGGCCGGGCTATGGCGGTTCCTGCTTCCCCAAGGACACGCTGGCGCTGCTCAAGACAGGTCAGGATTATGACACGCCGCTGCGGATTGTGGAGGCGGTCGCCACAGTGAATGACAATCGCAAGCGCTCAATGGGACGCAAGGTTATCAATGCGATGGGTTGCCAGGTGCATCGCAAGACGGTCGCGATCCTGGGCCTGACCTTCAAACCCAATACCGATGACATGCGTGATTCCCCCTCGCTCGCGATTATCCAGACCTTGCAGGATGCCGGCGCCAGTATCCGCGCCTATGATCCGGAAGGCATGGAACAGGCCGCCCAGATGATGACGGGGGTGGCCTTCTGCGCTGACGCGTATGAGGCGATGACCGGGGCTGATGCGGCGGTGATCGTGACCGAATGGGACAGGTTCCGCGCGCTGGACTTCAGCCGGATGAAGACACTGCTGAAACAAATGGTCCTGGTCGATTTGCGCAACATTTATGAGCGCCATGAGGTTGAACGGCACGGCTTCAAATATGTCGCGATCGGCAGGTAATACCCCATCCAGCCGCCCGTCAGTTGCAATAATGCGGGAACAGCGAGAACGCGAGAACAGCCGCAGCACCACCGTCGGTCTTTCGATGGGGTAACCGCGCAAATCCAAGCCAGTATACGTCCGGGCTGTTCCTGCTGGTTTCCGGGTAATGTCAAAAACGGAGATGCAGCTGAGCTTTGGTTCGAATGGCGTTGGAACCCGCACAGCGGCGTGGTGCACTTCACCAATCGGAGGCGACCTCTCCTGTGCCATGGTTGCGGGCGGCTGGGCTTTAAGATGGGAGCGCTACTGGGGGAACCACCGGTGCGACTGATCAGGGTGCCGACTAGTCACCGAACTGTTTGCTCCAAACCAAACCCATCTCATCCAACGCGCAGAATTGTATGTATGGAGAACCGCGGGTCCCATTTCTGAGATTTGGGGGTGCCCCGGGGGTGGGGTGAAGCTGGTCAGGATTTAATAGGGGGGGTACTAAACGAAGCGCAAGGCAGATGGTGGCTGGTTGGCTAGCGCTGTCGTAAAGGTGGGTAGGATGGTGGGTATTATGAATACCTTACCCATAAGTATCTGTTATTATTAAAAAGGTGGCGGACAGGGTGGGATTCGAACCCACGGTGGGCTTGCACCCACGCCGGTTTTCAAGACCGGTGCATTCAACCGCTCTGCCACCTGTCCGTGCCGAGCGCCGTCCCGCTAGCGCGCG